>DATCWB010000410.1:0-19185 GCA_036566625.1 Pyrinomonadaceae bacterium | reverse complement strand
TCAGGCAGATAGACCTGATAGTTCCGGTCTTCGTTAAGTACGACGGAACGGATGCGCGCCGTTTGACCGATAACGACCGGCTCATTCGCACTGGCAGTTCCGCAGCACAGCATCAATAGCAATAGCGCAAATAGACGACAGACCATTTTCATCTCCATCCTATGATAGTCGTTAGCCCCAGGACGGTGTAGGTATCAAGTTGTCGCTACGCAACCTTGATGGGTTCATGGACGGTCCTGATAAGCCTAACGCCCGCCGCCACCCGCCGCGCATTCAACCTCGGAACCACCCAGGCTCTCGGAAACATCCGCGCCGACTCGCCGTCTGGTGCATGCCGTTGTTAGATTGCGCGCGTGCTAAAAAAGTTTCACCTCTCATGTCCTGCGCACATTGCCGGTAGCGAGCGTCCACTTCTGTAGCCACTCGACGGTTACGCGTTTAGTTGAAACTCTGAATGATGATCGTAAATCTATCTTGCGGGAATAGAGCAGCAAATGGTGCGGCGCTTGCCACAGTCCCATCCGCAATTAGAGCCGCACCCCCAATGGGTTACTGTGTGATACCCTGCGAAGTTAGGCCTCTCCTTCACCGACGCCCGCAACATCGTCCGGTACTTTCTCGCCAGCGGATGGCTTCTGAGATTCACGGGTGCGGGCTTACCTGTAAACTTCCGGGACACGGGGAAATCCTCAAAGTGAGGGACTCTTCTCGTCTGAGCGGCGATTCCTTCACACGCAAGCAACGATGCGAGGACCAACAACAGTGTTCTCATAAGTCACTTTTCCCTATGTTTAGCCGATCCTATGGATAGATATCTGCATTTCCTTCATTCGTAAAATTACTTTTTCCCTCGCACAATCTGCAACTTTTTGCCCCGGTGCAGCATTAACATATCCAGGGGCAGCCATTAGGGGTTTCTCCTTAAGGATTAAGCCCTTAGATTTCACACTCTGCAACTAGACACCAAAGGGTTTGCCACGAGCGGTAGGGCAACGATGTTAGCAGATGAGTTGAGCACATACGTCGGAACGCCGATAAACAACTCGGAAGCGTTGATAGAGCGCGCTCGTCGGGGAGACGTTGAGGCGTTCAACTCACTTTTTGAGAGGTATGCCGATCCGATTTTCAGTTTCATTTATCGAATGGTCGGCCAACACGAACTGGCTGAGGACCTCACCCAAGAGACTTTTGTGCGCGCCTATCGAAAATTAAAAGGGTTACAGTTGCATGCCGGTACGAAACTTTCGACATGGCTATTTAGCATCGCAAAGAACGTCGCGCGCGAATCAATGCGCGCTCGTCTCAGGGATTCTGGAAGAGTGGAAATCACCGAGCAGTCTGTGCTGGAACTAAGTGATAATGCCCCCCGACCGGATGCTCAGCTACTCGACCGGGAACTCAACAGCATTATTCAAGCTGCACTACAGACTTTGGATGAGGATAAACGCCTGGTCTTCACGCTCAGAGTTATCCAACAAAGGAGCTACGAGGAGATCGCGGAAATCACAGAGTTCTCGCTGCCAAAGATCAAGACAGACATCTTCCGGGCGCGCGCCGAGATGAGACGTTTGCTCCACCCATATTTGGAGGCAAGTGATGAGATGTGAAGAATGCCTTCCGCTGCTCGACGAGTACATATGTGGCGAACTTGACGAGCCGCTCTCAAATCGTCTGGCTACGCATTTGGCTGGTTGCGAGAACTGCACAAGCGAGCAGACAGAGCTTCAACGTGAACAAAACTTCTACGCCCGTTGCGCTGTGCCGGCAACGCCCGCGCTCTGGGCAGGGGTGCGGATAAAGATCGCCGAGGAGGAGAAAGCGGGGGGGGGCTTTTCTTTGCCCGGCGCGCGTCTCTGGCTGGCCGGAGCGCTCAACGCCTGGAGACTCAGCCCTCTGCGTGCGACCGCAGCCGCCGTTGTGATCGTTATCGCTCTCTCCGTCGGCCTCCTGAACTACATCGAACTGGGTGGCGACGCGCCAGTGGATGAAGCAGCCGTCCGGCCTGAAAACGAAAGCAAGGAGCAGCCATCGCTTTCCGTGGACATACCTGTTACTTCAGCGAGTGATAAGTACGGCGTGAGCGTTCAGACAGGTGGCGATATTGATGTTTCGGTTTCCAGTAAGAAGATTGAAAAACGAGTCGACAAATTCATTGCGGTCGCCGGTGAGAAAGACGTTAAACCCAAACCGCGAAAGACAATCATTGCTGCTCGTAGGCACATCTCGAACCGGGATTCCAGTAAAGCTGAGGTAAGCCGTGTGAGCGATAGAACAGGCGCTGCTTTTGCCTCCGGGATCGATACCGAAACGGCGCACCATGTCGAGAGGGCGCAGATACTTTTGCGTTCATTTAAGCACTGGCGGTTCTCAGAAGACGAGATGGCTTTGGAGATCGATTATGAGAAAAAGTTGTCGAGAGAGTTGCTGGGCAAAAACATCTTGCTCAGAGCCGATGCTCAATCCAGGGGTAATGAAGAAGCGGGAAAGTTGCTCGCACGCCTCGAACCATTCCTGCTGGACATCGCCAATTTGCAGGAAGGTCTCTATCAGGAGCAAGTGGCTTTAATCAGAGAACGAATGCATCAAGAGGGGATAATTTCGAGTTTGCGTCTCTTCTAGGCGAAGAGATATGCGCCCCAACGCACTTTGAGATGAGGATAACTTTGCGGAGGACTGGAATAACATGCGATATCAAACTCAAATCTTATCAGTTCACTTGAGCGGAGTTGGAATACTCTTTCTGCTTCTGATCGGCTTCAGTCTCTTGTTCGCCCGGAACGTTTCTGCTTCAAGTGTCTATCAAGATCGCGCGGACTTAAATTCGGTCGCACAGAAATCAGCCTCCACCGAACCCGAGATGAAAGCCTTTCGCGATGGTAGAGAGGCTCTCGCGGATGAAAGATGGGAACGCGCGGCGGAGAGATTCAACGATTTCGTTGAGGATTACCCGAAGAGTAAAAACGTTGACGCCGCCCTCTACTGGCTCGCTTTCGCGCTCAAGAGGCAGGAAAGATTTCGAGAGGCCGACAAGGCTCTGGCGCGCTTGATCAACGACTTTCCTGCGTCAAGCTGGTCGGGTGATGCTCAGGCAATGCGTGTCGAGATCGCACCTCAGATAGGTAACAGTAAAATCATCACTGCGGAGGCCAGTCAATCCGATAATGACGAGGCCAAACTGGTCGCTCTGCGCAATCTATTTAAGAGCGATCCGCCGCAAGCGCTGACGGTGGCCTCCAACATCTTCCAACCGGGTTCCACAGCAAGTAGAAGTTTCAAAGAATCCACGATTATGTTAGTGGGGCGATATGCCGGTGAAAAGGCAACGCCTATGCTGGTTGGCCTCGCGCGAAATGAGTCGGAGCCTAGATTGCGCAAGACGGCAATTTTCTGGTTGGGAAGAGAAAGAGACGAAAGCGTCATAGCTACACTGAAGGAACTCGCGCTGCAATCTGATGATAACGAGGTAGCCTTGGCGGCGGTGTCGGCGATTCTGCAACATGGGAGTCAGCGTGCCCTCGAATCTATCAATGAGATCGCCGGACATGCAAAATCGCAGGAAGTACGCCGGCAGTCGGCCGCTTTGCTGGGCACACAGACCAAGTCCGACGGCTTGAAGATGAAAGGCGTGTGGCTGCTCATCAGAGAAAGGAATCAGGTTCTCACCATTCCTACGGGACGCATCATCAAACTCGTCGGTTTTGGTAATCTTAAGTTTAAGCAGGATGGCCGGCTTCTTGAGATTCCTGAGCACGCTTACTTCACGGTCAACGGGCAACCGATCTTTAGAGAAAATGAGGTGCGCAAAGGAGAGTCGGCGCAGGTCATTGACGGTGCGGTACTCAACCGGGAAAGAATCGTACGCGAGAATGAAGTCGTTCGCGTGATCGGTGAGGACGATAAATTGATGTGGGAACTCAGCCTGTACCCGGACGAACGATCAACTGCATCGGACGGCGGCGACTGGCTCAACATCAATGGTGAATTCGCCTTCAATACAAATCAATCCAAGACCTTTTTGCTGTATCCAAAACCGGGGGGCGGAATACGCCTCCGTCGTTAGTATTAAAAAGTTAGCTCATCAAAGAGCCGGCGGCCGTCGTGTAACACGCGGTGTAAACGTCCTCCGGCTCCAGACCTCACGAAATTCAAATAAAAGCGACATTGAGGTGACTAATGGGTGCCTTCTTGTATGATCTACGCTACGGCGTTCGGATGCTCCTCAAGAATAAAGGTTTCACGGCAGTCGTTGTGCTGACCTTAGCCTTGGGCATTGGGGCTAACAGCGCGATCTTCAGCGTGGTCAATGCGGTGTTGCTGCGCCCGCTGCCTTTCAAAGATTCTAACCGCCTGGTGTGGGTCTGGGAGACGCAATCTCAACTTGATAAAGCGCCTTTCACGCCTGCCGACTTTCTCGATTATCAAGCGCAGAACCAGAGCTTCGAGCAGGTCGCCACGTTCTTCAGCCAGAGCCTGACGCTCACGGGAGAGGAACAACCGGTAAGGCTCAGAAGCGCAATCGTTTCAGCCAACTTCTTTTCGTCACTCGGGGTTGAACCGTTCGCCGGTCGCACTTTTCTTCCCGAAGAGGGGCAGCCGGGCACAAAACGAGTGGCGGTGATGAGCCACGGCTTATGGCAGCGTAGTTTTGGCTCTGACCCGAATCTGATAGGGAAGTCGCTGATGCTCAATGGAGTAGAGTTCTCCGTCATTGGCATCATGCCGCCCGACTTCAGATACCCCAATATTGCTACCGAGTTGTGGATCAATCCCAGGAACACCGTGCCCGAGTTGAGCATTGGCTCGGCTGATGATGTGCGGGTCATGCGCAACAGTCATTGGCTGCCGATGATAGGCCGCCTCAAGCCGGGAGTGACGTTGGCACAGGCGCAGGCCGACATGGAATCCGTCTCGCGGCGACTTGGTCAGCAATATGGCTCGGATCATGGCGTCCGGGTCATCTCTCTGCACGAGCGGATCACGGGGGACGTGCGTCCTGCGCTGTTGTCATTGCTCGGCGCGGTCGGTCTGGTCTTGCTTATTGCCTGCGCTAACGTGGGTAACTTACTGCTGGCGCGTGCGGCGTCGCGGCAGAAGGAGATTGCTATCCGCACGGCGCTCGGCGCAGGTCGTCTCCGGCTAATCCGGCAACTGCTTACCGAGAGTATGTTATTGGCATTGATCGGCGGCGCGGTGGGGATGTGGTTGGCCTACCGGGGCATTAATCTTCTGATCTCCATTCTACCCGCCGATACGCCACGCCTAAAAGAAATCAATCTCGACTTACAAGTGTTCGGTTTCACGCTACTCATCTCGCTCATGACCGGCCTCATCTTCGGATTGGCTCCGGCGTTAAAGGCTTCCCGCTTGAATCTGAACGAATCATTAAAGGAGCGGGTGCAGGGCGCGGGTGAAGGCATTCGCCGTAATCGAGTTCGTAGTCTCCTTGTGATTAGCGAAGTGGCAATCTCTTTGATCATATTGATCGGGGCGAGCCTGTTGATCAAAAGTTTCCAGCGCTTGCAGGACGTTGATCAGGGTTTCAATCCGGCGAACCAACTGACGCTGCAACTCTCACTTCCTGCGGCAAAGTATAAGGAGCCCGAGAAGCAGGCTGCTTTCTTTCAACAGATGTTTGAGCGACTGGAGATTTTGCCGGGGGCGCAGTCTGTCGCTGTCGCCAACGACCTTCCTCTGGACGGAAGTATGCAAACCAGCACACCTTATATCGAAGGAAGAACCGTCGTGCCCGGACAGGAATCGGTCGCAGGTGTGCATACGGTTAGTCACAACTATTTTCAAGCGATGGGCATTCCGCTCCTGGCAGGGCGCGCTTTCACGTCCGCCGATGCACAGGGGGCGCAGCCTGTGATTATCATTAACCATGCGATGGCTCGGCGACTCTTTGCTGATGAAGAACCGCTCGGTAAACGGATTAAGTTTTCCGATGATCCGAAGGTGCCGTGGAAACAGATCGTAGGCGTCGTCGGCAATATGAAGCACAACGGAATCGATGTGGAAGATCAGATGGAAACCTACATGCCGTTTCTGCAAAGCCCGAGAACAATTATGGCGGTGGCAATTCGTTCCGCCTCTGACCCGACATCACTGACATCGGCCGTCCGCAGCGCGATTCTTGAGATAGATAAAGATCAACCGATCTATGACGTTAAGACAATGTCTCAGCGAGTTTCCGAAGCCATCGCGCCGCGTCGCCTGTCAATGACTTTATTCAGCTTCTTCGCAGGCATTGCGGTGGTGCTCGCAGCGGTGGGCATCTACGGTGTGATGTCATATTCCGTGAACCAGCGTACGCACGAATTCGGCATTCGCATGGCTCTGGGCGCGCGGGCGGCGGATGTGCTAAAGCTCGTAATCATGCAGGGGATTATTCTGATTCTGGCAGGAGTCGCCATCGGGGTGCTTGCCGCCCTGGCGGCGACACGCCTCATGTCCAGCCTGCTTTACGGAGTGAGCGCCACAGACCCTTACATCTTTGTTGTCATCTCATTAGTCTTAACCGTTGTTGCCTTGCTGGCTTGCTATATTCCTGCTCGCAGGGCCACCAAAGTCGATCCGATGATTGCCTTGCGCTATGAGTAAAGTTCAGCGCGAAGAGGCTCTGCCGGGTAAATTTGCTCGGTCGGGCAGAGCCTCTAACTTCCCCTGCACGCGTTTCATTTCTTGTTCATGGATAATAACTTTGTGCCATAACTTTTCGCCAAAGTCTTGCTCAACAACTTTTGGAAGGTAACGCTTATGCAATTCTTCAATAATTTTGGCCGATTAATAGAGCAGCGTTGGAACGCGTGAAAATGTTCTGGCTCTGAAAGATAGTCAAGAGCGTCTTCATGATTTACCAGATGAGTGGGACTCTTTTCATGAGTTGTTAT
Organism: Pyrinomonadaceae bacterium; assembly: GCA_036566625.1. Taxonomy (GTDB): domain Bacteria; phylum Acidobacteriota; class Blastocatellia; order Pyrinomonadales; family Pyrinomonadaceae; genus JAIVJZ01. The sequence continues at coordinate 12,295 of DATCWB010000410.1, read as the reverse complement.
GCGCCTACTTCGCCAGCAAAATTACTGGGCTATTAGGATTCAACATATCTTTAAGAGTAGCGAAAGGAATCTTCACTTCCTGCTCTCCTCCTGCACATCCATCTACCTTACAAGCATCGAAGTTTATCGTAATTCCTTCGTTCGTAATATTCCAACTTTCATAATTCTTCTCTTTCGGAGTAAGGGCTTCTTTCCAGATAGATTCACCACCATGACGCTTCGTTAATTCATTCAGGCAATATTGAGAGATAAACTGCAAATGATTAACTGTTGGCTTGAAAATATCCGCAAGTTTCAGCAATTTGCCAGAGCTTAAATCATAATTCACGGTGAAACTATATTGGACGGAGTGGGCAGCACCGATACCGTAGCTATAGCCCTCGATGTAAATGCTAAGGAGATCATCCGTAGCAAGCGGTACTTCATAGGTTGAATCAATTGTATTGAAAATATCCGGATGTTTTTGATAGTAGAGTAAATCCTCTTTTGATGGATTCAACGGCCAGCGGTATTGTTCCGAAACCAGCAGTCTCATCCGATGATTAAGATTTAAGATTTCAGGGTTTTTTGTGCCTTCGATTTGCGGATATGTAACATCAATTTTATACCTAAGTCTTTGATTCTCTAGCTTTATATCTTTCGGAACAATTCTCAGCCCTTTACCAAAAGCAACATTCAATTCAGGTGTTGGAGTTATTGCCGGTGAAGGCGTCGGTACGTTTTCATTCTGGTTCTTGGCTTCATTAGATTGCTTCACATCATTACGAGCAATGGCGACAGTATCCGATTGATGTCCGCTACACGCAACGGATAATAATGCCAAGATAATCAATAGAAGTTTCATGTCTGTAGTTCCGAAATAAAGGGGTGGCGCATAACGCCCGAATTAACCGGCGAGCTATTAACAGGACAGATAAGAAACCCGCTGATTGCGAGTCCGGTTGAATGAGTTGTCAGGCGGCAGGCCTGGATGATTCATATTTGTTCGTAAACTCAACCTTGACCTCAACGCCGATAGGCCGGTCGGGGTTCAAGCCGAACGTCGCGCGCGTTCGCTAGGCCTTGACCCGCAGCACCAGCGGCATCGGCTTATCCGGCGCGGCGGTCGCGATTTCGCGGCTGAAGCGCAGCGTTGTCCCGTCGAATGTCCAACCGCCATCGCTGCAGCGCGAGCCGGTTTCGATCGATTTCCCCGCACGCGCGCGCAACGCGTTCGCCGTTGCCTCGCGCTCGGCGCGGTAGCGGAACGCGCGGCGCCAAACGGACGTAAGGTCTGTGCCCAGTTCATTCACGGGCGGGTTCACATCGCACCGGGTAAGGTTGAACAGCTCTTCAGCGATCAGGCGGTCGTGAGTGACCGAGTTTGCGAGCCACTTCGTGGGAAAAATCCACGCGCCGTCCTCCCGGTATGACGCGGTCTGAAACTGATACGCCTCGAGCAGCGGCCGCACCTGATCGTGCTCCTGCAACTCGCCGAGCCACGCCGGAGCGGGCAGCGGCATTTTCCAGGCGACCGCGTTGATCATCCTAGCCATCGACAACGCGGCCGTCTGCGCCATCATCTGTGGATGCCCGTCCAGCGTGCGGGCCAGCTTCCACGCGGTGTGCAGCTCGTCCCACGCCGCCGGATCTTTTGCGCGCGCTTTCGCCAGGGCGCTCGCGACAAGCGCCCTAGCCACCCTCAGCTGCATCGCGCGTCTGGCGTTCATTTCGTCGCCGCCGCCGATTCCGTCATCGCGCTCCCAGACAACGGGATCGTGCAGCAGCAGCTCGCGGATCGCGGAGACGTCGGGGAGCGCCGGCGTCTCGCCGATGGTCAGCTCGCCCCGCGTGATCTCGCGCTCAACGAAATCATCGACGGCTTCGTTACTCGGCAACGCGTTGGCGAGCGCCGTCAGCTTCACAGACGCGCCGTTGGCCTTCAGCGGCGGCCACCGCTCGGCGACCGCGTCGAGCGCGCCCATCCCTCCGGGCCACGGCCGGGCGGCCGAGGTGGCAACGGCGTCCGGGTTTCGGAACCACACGGCGACCGAGGCGACGAGGCCGATTGCGATTACGACTATCAGCGCTGCTTTCATCATCGTGCCCTCAGATTAGAATCACCGTCCGGCGAAAATCTTTGATTCAACAGCAGCCTGACGCCTCGCTTAACCCGCCACCTGCGGTCATCATCTTTAGGTAAGATGCTGTCAGGCGGTCGGGTTCAAGCGGTTGTTGGGCGGCGCCATCCACTGAATGCATTCCTATAGACATGCCGGTAAATGAACCCGACCGAGGCTGCTTGTTCGTTCACTCGATAGCTGGAGTTTTCGTCCGTAATGCTGTCAAAGGCATAGGAACAGGTTAATCTGTTCTGAGTTAACATTTCGAGGAGGATTTCTGTTTGCACATGACCATTACTTTAAATCATCGTTCGTAACAAGGGGAAGATACCCAACGTCCGGCAACAGCGGCGCGCACGGGACTTTAATGATAAGAGACTCGCTAATTGCGCGTCCGCTGCATGCCGTTGTGGGCGGCGCGATTGATGACATCATTTGACCTTTTTGAGAACAGTCTCTTGCATCTTAACCCACCCGTCCTTATTGCCCATCCATAAGTCTTGTCTCTCATGCCACTCGCCGTCATCAGTAACCTTGATGGTGACCATTGCGACGCTGCCGGGGAACTCCTGCTTCACTTGGAAAACTTTAGGTTCAACTAACCTTGCCGCGAATGGATTCTTACGCCCCGCCGGTGTTTCCCAACGCCAATAATATAGTTTTGTCCCTTCCTCATAATAAACGGAAGCGGTGGCAGCCAGTATAATCGGGTAACCTATGCCGGCCGGATTTGGATTGCCCTGAAAGATACGTAGGTCATTATTTATGCTCAAGGTCAAGCCGTCTTTTCCTCTTTTGACTTTGGTGCTTTGCGAAATCTCGTTGCCACATGAGCCATTTGGCCGACAACTTCCACCTTTCCCCTTCCACTCACCTATAAGGAAATCTAACTCTTTGATCTGTTCCCGCGAGACTGGTAAAGGTGTCTGGCTTGACACAGTAGCCGGTGAGGCGAGCACAACCAAACACAACATAATAGAACAAAGGCTAATCATCATTGCCAATGAAATGTAACGCGGCATTGCAATCAATTCCTCTTAATATTAGCGAAGATGCCCAACGCTAGGCATCAGCGGCGCGCATAGGCCCTCAATGATGAGTGGCTTGCCGGGTGTGCATCCGCTGCATGCTGTTGTTAGGCTTCGCCCTACACGTAGAGTCGTCTTGATTCCTGTTGACGTCTCCAGGGCTTCCTTCTTCTCTTTAATCTCCCACAAATCAGCGGTAGCCTGCTTTAGCAACTTTGTCCTCCGACAGCCACCTGTTACCAACCTTCCAGTTCCGGACAGAGATGCATAAACTATATATTCTCGGCCTTTCTCGAAGACGAAACGGCCGCAGCCTCTGGATGCTGAGCGCACTGCTACTTCTTTACTCTGCACCCCCTTCAAACCCTTCCGGACCTTGAGTGTCACCTCCATGACGGCCGAGTAGGGGTTGGCGTCGAGAGGATCTTCAAATCTCTTGATGTGAACGACCCGCCATGAAGACCGTGTCTGCCTGTTGTAGTTCTACCCATGCCGTGGGCGGGAGAATACAGTCACAGGCGATGACGGGAGGCGTGCCAATTGCGAATAGTGTGATGATGCAAAATAGAAAGGATGCTTTCCTCATACTAATTTCCCGTAAACAGCCAATAGAAGCCTGACGACCGGCATCACCCACCACGCACTCAACACATCCAGCACGGCGTCTCGCGGATGAAAACCACGCTATTCGCCGTCGGGTGCATGCCGTTGTCGGGCAGTCCGTTGCATAAAAACCACTACCTTGAAAACTCACCGACGATAAACACCCATTCAATCGAATTTGCTTCAGATATTCCTCCGGCTAAAATCGTGTGAATTATTACTTCGTCGCCTTTTTTCAGTTGCGCTGCCAAATCATCGGCAATCTTTTTGCGAATCGGAAGCCAATAATCTTTGTCGCCTTCTCGAAAACGTGCTTCCTGATTTAACAGCTGAAGAATTCCTAGCGGATGACCTTGACTCTCAGCCCAAGACTTGAGAAACCGCATTTTCTTCTCGCTCGCTTTTCGAATCTCACCCGTGAAAATAACCTCAGATTTCGATTTAACCTGGCGAGCGTCAATCAAAAAATCGTCTTTCTTGCCAGAACCTATCAAGTCTTTATCTATGGCGGCGGTAAGCGACTGAGTGATATACGCGCTTCCTTCTGCCCTCGCTAGTTTCTGAAACTCCTCAACTGCAAATATCCATTCAATCCCAGGTTTGGTTTTTGAAGCCTCTCCCTTTTTGGCTTTTTCGCTTAAACTTGTATCTTTTTGAATTAGCTTTGCCTCATCGTAACCGCCCAAGAAGAAGTAATAAATAACAATTTCGTCGCCTTCCTTTAGCTCTTTACCAAAGAACGGAACAAGCGTTTTGATAACGGGAATCCAATACTCCTTATCTTGCTCACGAAACAAATATTCTTCGACTAACATATCGGCGTTGCTGGCTGGAACATTGCGCGTTTCAACCCAAAGTTTAATAAAGTCTTTTGTTCGTTTGCCAATCGGACGACTTTTGCCCGCGTAAATTGCTTTGGTTTTTGAAGGAAATGGATTGGCGGAAATAATCAAGTCAGCCTGTTGCGAGACTTCACCGGAATGCGCGTTGATAATTTCGGCAATCGTGCGAACCGGATAAGTATGCCAATCGTTTTGAGCAAACGAAGGAGTAGTCGGCGTGAGAATCAAAAGGAAAATGTAAAGTATGTGTTTCATAATCTTACTGCCTCAACAATATCAAGAAACTGCCCAACGTTGGAATTGAGCCGCCGCGCACACAACGCCGAAACCCTGCAAGTTCTCGATGAGAAACACGCTAACTCGCGGTCAGCTCGAATGAGTTGTTGGGTTACGCTGTCGTTTTCAATCGCCACCTTTTACAAAGCCGCTGATGCTAACAGTTCTTGTTTCGCCGTCTTTCAGCTTACTGATCGAATCCATTCCCAGCAAATATAAATCATAACCAATATGAGGTAGCCAACCGTCCGGCGTTGTAGGAGCGTAAATTTCCCAAGCCGGAATAATATTAAATTGTTCTCTCGTGAGCGAAAGTTCGGAGCCTATGCGCAAGCCATCCTCGGCAACAAAATCTTTGTCAGATGTTTTGATGTACTTTATTTCATGTGTCTTTTCATCAAAAGCGACTGTGTATTCAATATGGTCGATCATCTTTTTAATAAAAGGTCGCCATTGGTTTGTGCTTCGCGCGCCCCGAATCAAAAAGGCTCCGCCTTAAATCTTTCTGCAACAATATAGGAGTCGTCAAGCATTAGTACTGATAACGCAGCACGTTGTAAGGACGGCCTCGGCTCAAGATGCGAAGTCAAAAACCCATACTGTTGCATCACCTCTTCATATGCCAGGATGAGAGGTTCCGGCCCTTCCGCCAGCATCCCGAAGCCGCCAGCTATGAGCTTTGTTAAGTTACTTATGTTTGGATTCAAGAACCTATGTAATGGGAGCCACTCCCCGGCGAGTTCCTGATGCCGTTGATATAGCGCCCCAACCACAGCATGAGCATCCTTACCCTTTCCATAGAATGAGGTTGAAGTTTGGCGTGCGGCGTGGGGCCAAAGCAAAACGTGGTCACGCGAGAGGCTTATATCATCGTGCGCGCCCAGGGATAGGCTTTCCTCACGCACGCCCGTGCACACGACCTTCCAGTGCGGGTTCAAGTCTGGGCGGTAATCATCCGCAACTTCCAACCAGAGCGTTAGATTCTCCTCTGACCACGCGGCGCGTAAGAGTCTGAAAGAGCCATAGTCCTCAAAATCAATAGACTTGATGATGTCGAAGAAATCTTCACGCATAATATGAGGAGAAGCCTGACGCCCCGCTTCAGATGCGAGCCGTAGCAAAGTCATCTGCAAGCGGTTGTTAGATGCGGCGTAGGGTGAGTTAATCTACTTACCCGTGATACTGAGAGAATAATCCGCCCCACTATGCCAACGCCGCACGGCACGGACGATACGGCCGGCGTATCTCACGAGTGCAGCGAACGGCAGAGTGAAGATACTCAACCAAATCGTTCTCTCTAAAGCATCTCGCAGGTGAACAGAGAAAGGGTCGCGGACTGGAAACTGCCAGATTTCCGGATTGCGCCAAACATCACTGAATACAGCAAGAACGAATGACCCCAGGATGATTGCCATCACCCAACCAACTGCCTTCTCGTGAACTTTCGCCCAGACCAAAAGAAGCGCAGCAGCCATATAACAGCTTACGCATGCTATCGCGACCGTGAGCATGAAGGCCCAACTCGGAGTATTGATTCTCCATAAAATGGAGATCCGCAGGAACCCAAACCATGCGATAGGTATGCTCAGCCCGGCTGCAAGCGCACAGCCTAAAGTGACGCGCATTCCATCGCAGGAGAAGGCCTCTACTTTCTCTCCTAAAGCGGCAAGCAGCATCTCTACGGGCTTAATCAATGACATCGCCTAGCTCCTACACAATATCCATTGCCCATAAGGCGAGCATCTAACGCCCAGCAGCAGCATCACCCGCCGCGCACACAAGGCATCGGGCATGGCGTCTTGCGGATGAAAAGCAGCGCTATTCGCGGTTGGGTGCATGTCGTTGTTAGCTCGCCTGAGGGATCAACATTCAGCCAAGTAATTACAGTACATGTAAATCATGTAAGACGACAGCATAGCCCTGCGGCCGCTTCAGAAACTCAAACTGCGCGGTTAGGTCGCTCCACTCCCCATCTAGCGGAACCTGGTAATCGAAATCGTAGCCGCTCCCATCCGCGAACTCTATGACCTCTATTTCCCTCTGCTCTTCCAACTTAAACGGATCGGTGAAGTTTGGTGCGGTAGGCTGAGACTCGTGAAAGGCTGTGTCGGGACAGAACTGTTTGCTGACTGTTTCACAAATCGAGCTGGGCGTCCATACAATACCGTAACTATTTGGCTCATCAATCAAGGCACACGCCTCAACAAGACGGCCTTCGGCGAGCAATTTCATCCAGCCTTTGACAAACAGAAGGATAGATTGCTCTGGCGATTCTGGCGCTATATCAATCATGATCTTTCGGCAACTGCTCACAATTCAGCGGGCTAACGCGCAACTCAGCGGCGCGCAGGATACTGCATCCTGCGCGCCGCTGAGTTGCGCGTCCGCTGCATGCCGAGCGTTAGACGGTTCGGCGTGAATAAACGGCCTATTGTGTCATTGCTTCCGCTCCGCCGGTTTAGCCTCTATTTCATGGAGGATCGCGAGCCGGTGTCCATATTTACCCTCGGCATAAAATCTACCTACGAACTCTACCCTCACCTCCGGCAACTCCCTGCCCTCACGAAGATATTTATCATGGATAGCGCGAATCTTATCTGCCATTTGAGCCTCAATCAACTTGTCATTCGGCTCTATCGCCCCGATATACTCAACCATCGATTTCTCATTCTCACAGGCTTCATCTTTGATGAATGCCCAATCCACATCATTTACAAATGTGGCTCGCGTCCGAACAAGTTTTCGATCAAAGCGGTCCGGCCGCTGAATCAATTCACAAAATGAAACTGAATACTCTGTGGGATCAAGGGCGGCTTCTGGTGATGGAGCATCAAGGCTGATATTCATCGAGGGTAGCTCCGGATTATGGGGGATTTGAGATATTACCCATCTCATTGTTGCAGACACGATGAGAATGAATAGCAGAGAGGCAAGAATAAGTCTGAGTGTAAAAGGCTGCATTCCTCTGTCTATTCAACAAGAACCATCTAACGCCGGGGATAACCGGCGCGCCCTCAATCCTGATTAATGAGACGCTGCCTGGTTGCGCCTCCGGTTCATCCCCGGCGCTAGGCTTGGGCTTCCCCACACACTCTACCTGACAAAGCTTGCACGCCGTGCATCACCTTGATAACGAATCTTCAACTGTCCCATATAGGGGCGTGACTTACCCTTCCAGGCTACAGGTCTAAACCTCCATTTCTCGGATGCTTTTGCCACGCTATAGGCAAGCGGCGGGTGGCCTCTGACCATCCTGATACACTCAACTTCTCCCCTGGCATTTACCAGCACATTGACGATGATCGTGCCCTTCGGATGCCCCCTTGGCGGATATGAAGGGCTTTCGAGCCGGATAGCTCTTTCCAACATCTTTTCAGAAGTGAACGAGGGAGGCTTACTATCTAAAGAAGACTCGAGTGTGCTTTCACACTTACGGCATTCACTGGTGAAACACCTTCGAGAGAACTCCTGAGCGGCCACGCTAACGGGCGCGGCCAATATAGCTGAAGCCCGCAGTATGAATAAGAGGTAGATCAGCAATTCTATTCGACCGGCGACTTCCGAAGCCTAACGCCCGGCGTCACCCGCGCCCCTGCGCAAGATTCATGAGAGACAGCGTGATGGGGCGTCGGGTGCATGCCGTTATTAGGTGGATATGGCATCACTCTGTGACTGTAAAGATGACCTCGCCGCTCGTGAGCTTACAGGCCGTGCTCTCCCGAACGCGCCGCATGGCTCCTTCATCGTGCGCACCGAGAACAATCCCTCCCCACTCCATCGTGGGGCGGTTCTCGTATTCGTAGCGCACCCGGTACTTACCCGGCTTCGAGAATGTCGCCCAGACGCGCGTGCGGAAGGATTCCGACTCGCCCGGCCCGAGGATGAACACTTCGCCGGGACGCAGCGCATTGATGTTGCCACAGTTCATCACAGACCTAAGTATCCCGGCGGGGTCGCCCTCGCCCGGCACCGGCTCGATAAGCCACTTGACAAGCGGGGTTCTGAGTTCGCGGTCACTGCCGTCACCGGGCCTCACGAGCACCACTGGCTCGCGGCCCCCGTTGGTGATGACGATATTGACCTTCGGCTGCTCCATCACACGCACCGTCGTGGCTTCCGCCGAGAGTTTGAGGCTAAGAGTGGCTGGCTCTTGTAAGGAAGCCGAGGTAGTCCCGGCGGTCGGCGCACTCAACATGCTGCCAGTTAACAGCATCACTGTGATTCGTTTCATCCAGAGCATATTCAACCTCCGTTTGTCCGCCTAACGCCGGAATTAACCGGCGCGCTGACAACTTCGATAATAAAAGGCTTACTGATTGCGCGTCCGGTTCATCCCTTTGTTAGGCGTCGCGGTCATAGCGCCGGGCAAGCATCTCTTGCAAGCGTGTACGTATTGCGGGCCACTCCGATTCAATGATGCTGTAGAAGACGGCATCATGCATCTCGCCTTCTGCCGTGATGATGTAGTTCCGGAACGTGCCCTCCTCTTTCGCCCCTAAACGCAGGATCGCCCTGCGGGAAATCTCATTAAGCGCGTCGGCCATTAACTCCGCACGAATGCAGCCTAACCTGTCAAAGGCGTGCTCTAACATCAGGAACTTGGCTTCGGTGTTAATCGCCGTTCGCCTCCACGGCTGAGCAATCCAGGTCGAGCCGATTTCAAGGCGGCGGTGTTCCGGGACGATGTGAAGAAACCGCGTGCCTCCGACGACTTGCCCCGAAGACTTCTCGACGGTGGCGAAGGGCAGGGCCGACCCCCAGGCTTGCTGACGTAAAGCGGATTCTATACCAGCTTTGACCTTCTCCGGCGTCAGATACCATTCGCGCCCGGCCGCGCAGAAAGCGGCGACATGCTGGAGCGTTAGCGGCTCCAGCCGAACGTAACGACCCTCAAGTGTTATCGGCTTTATATCCATCAATTAGTGTAGACGCCCTAATGCATATTGTGCCGCAGGGTGCGGCCTAACTACACCGTAGAGCGTGAAAAGCCGCACTGTGCGGCCTAACTACGCAATAAAGAGTCAAAGACCGCACCACGCGGTATAATACGCCCAAATGCGAGTCTAAAGCCGCTCCTGCGGCACGCACCTTACCAGATCATCTCCTCGCCGGCATCTAAATATGCGCTCATATTTGCCCTGTAAGCCTTCGGAGGATGGGCGCACCTTCACCCTATCTCGTTCCTGTCGGTCTGTCCTGCGCGATCTGATGCAACCTGACGGCGATGGCACGGCCACGCCCTTCGCCGTGAGGATCGAGCCGGACGTATAGATCACATAGGCCAGGTTGCTTGATGTCACTGTGCCTTTGGCTAAGCCCTCCGAACCCGACGTGTAGATCACGTAGGCTAGATCGTAAAAAGGGCGCAGGCCGAGAACATAGACTCGCTATATGACCATAATTGCCGATAGCAGACCCGGGGGAGGATGTTTCCGGGTAGACGGTCGGCAATGGTCAGCAGCGCCCGTATCAGCATCTGTTACCATACGCTTTTCGACAACGGCTATGAGAGTCTGTCACCACTGGAATGATGTTATAATTATTTCCCAGTAAGGATAATATTCCTGACCGGAGGCGGAGACAATGACGGTGGAGAAAACATACGTCGAACAGCGTGATGGGGGCTACTGGGTGGCTGGCACGCGCGTATCTCTCGACTCGCTTGTATACGCCTTCTCGCCAAGCTGGAGGCACTTTCACGCGGCAGCGACGAGTCGATGAGCAAGCTCATCCGCCTCTCCGTGAACCAATTGGTCGAGAGGCTCGGCGGCACTGACCGCCCCGATATGAACGCCCTGGCCGAGATGCTCAGGGCCACGGACTGATAAACACCACCAGTTGGGACAGCCCGTCTTGCGTGCTTCCCTTCACCAATAACCCGATCCATCTTCCAGTGTTGATTCAAACCGAAGTTTAAGGAGTCCTCAATGCGTCGCAATGGATACCGCCGTCTGTCTACCGCTCTGTTAACCGCGGCCTTGGTAGCTTGCATCCTCGGCTTGCGCGCCCAGCACGCCTCCACGCTGATGTACGATCCGGATCGGGATGGCGGCGCAGGCGCTATGAGCCGCACTTTTGCGATTGACGATCCTCAAATGTCCCGCGTCTTACCTGCTGGGACTGTCGCTCCCCTACGGGTTGGGCATGCAAGCAGTCTGACAGTGCCGGGAGGTGAGGTAGATGTTCACACGACCGGCGGCCAACAGGACTATGATGACGTCCCGCCGGCCGAGCGCGTGCGGATTGAGCGGATAATTGCCGAGTACGAGAAAAACAGGGCAGGTGCGCTCCTCCCCGCCAGCCAGACGGGCCCGCAACCGTATACATTTCACCCGCAGGCCGGAACACTCTGGCAGGATCTGTTTATGAACAACTTCGTCGATCTCGATCCGTCGACAGGCGTTAAAGATTGGGATTGCAGCGGGTACACCTACAACGGTCACATGGGGCATGACAGCGACATAAAAGGCTTTCAGGAGCAGGTAATCGGGGTGCCCATCTTCGCAGCCCTGGACGGTACCGTGGTTGATGCGCATGACGGTGAGTTCGACAGGCACACGAGCGCCGGTCCCCAGAAGGCTAACTACGTTGTCCTCGACCACGGGGGTACGCATTACAGCTTATACTGGCACATGAAGACGAACAGCGTGGCGGTGACAAAAGGGCAGGTCGTTCGGGCGGGCACGCAACTCGGTCAGACGGGGAGCAGCGGGAGTAGTACTGCGCCGCACTTACACTTTGAATCAAGGTACAACGGAAAACCTTACGAGCCCTACGCCGGCCCGTGCCGCACCGGCACGAGTAACTGGGTGCAGCAGCAGCCGATCCGACGCGGAGTGTACGTAAGTGACCTCATCCTCAGTAATGACCCCTTTGAGGGCGCGGCAGCTTTCCCCCCGTACGATGAAGCCACCCGCACCGGGACATTCCTCCAAGGCCAACGCACCGTCCACTTCAGGCTCACAGTCCGCGGTCTGCCCGCCACGAGCAACTACCGTATCAGGTTCCGCACGCCCGGGGGGGCGACAGCCTTCGACAGTTCGGGCAACTTTGCTAACGGCGCTTTCTTCCGCACTGCCTTTTACAGGTTCTCTTATACTTTGAATCTGGCAGAGGCCGGGAGATGGCATCTGCTGGTGGACGTCAACGGCCAGACGGTGGCTGAAGCCCCCTTCGACGTGGTCTCCTCCTCCTCCGGGATCGTCAACCGCGCGCCTAACCCGGTGGCGCTCAGCTTCGAGCCTGCGGCACCCGCTCCGGACGACGTAATCTTCTGCCGCGTGCAAACGTCGCTGGTGGCCGGGGACCCGGATTACGACATCGTGCGCTACAGGTATCAGTGGCTCGTTAACGGGGTGGAGATTCGCGACGTGACGAGCGCCGCGCTCTCTGACGCCATCCCGAAAAACTCGGCACTCGCCGGGCAGGAGGTCACCTGCACAGT
>DATCWB010000409.1:0-3067 GCA_036566625.1 Pyrinomonadaceae bacterium | reverse complement strand
GGTTCATTGATTCAATGAAGAAATGGATCAATGGATCAATTCTTCCTCATCCCTTTCTGATCGTCACGTCGTCCGCCGTGTTCGGTTTGCCGTCCGCGCCGAGCGAGCGGAGGGTGAAGCGTTCGCGCGCGCCTTCATATTCGTAGGGACGATGCCAGGGGTCGAAGCGGATGAAGGCGGGGGTGTAGCGCGGGTTCAGATGATCGACCAGATCGGAGGCCGTTGCGGCGACGACGTAGAAACCCCGCGCGCGGCGATACTCTTCGAGCAGGGCGGCCAGACTTGCGAGGTCGGCGCGGGCGCGGGCGACTTTCTCCGTGTTGAGAGCGCGTTCAAAGGCATCGAACGCTTCAAAGCCGCGCCCGCTGCCGACGCGCACGCGCGCCACCTGCCAGCGGCCGCGCGCATCTCGCACGAAATCCACAGACGTTTCTACTTCCAACTCGATCACAGCCGTCGAGCCGGTCGGCACGAGCGCGGCCGCCGGATTCATGACCGACAGCGCGCCCCGCCTCAGTTCCTTCGGGGGCTGATTCCGGTCGTTGCCGGCGGGTTGGCTCTCGGGCGCGCGCCCCGCGGCTGCCGCCTTATTATTGCCGAGCGCGGCGAGTTCGGCGGCGAAGGCGTCGAGCTCCGCGCGCGCGTACGCGATATGCTCGCCGCCGAGTGCGCGCCCCAGCAGGTCGAATGATTCCCATTGGCGGTCGCCCGTCCTGACTTCGATCACGCGCCACGCGCCCGCCCCGTCTCTCACGAAGCGAAAGCCCAGTTTCACGCCCGCCAGCACGGTCGCGACCGCGCCGGGCGGCGAGATTTCCCTGATCGTCACCGCCTCCTTGTTGAGTTCGAGCACGGAGGCGGCGGCGATCAACTTACGCGCCTCGTCTCTCTTGATGGCCTTCTCCGCGGCCGGGGCGGCGGCGATGCCGCCCGCGCTCCCGGCCGTGAACGCGCACAGCGCGGCGCAGGAGACGCTCAGGATAAAAATCGTCCACCGGGTTGTGTGTCTCATACGTTGGCCTGTTCGACGTGGGATGGCGCAGACGGGTGCGGAGAAAGTATCGAAACTCAACCGCCCGCATTGTTGATCAGGACGCGCAGCATCACCTGTAGTTGCGAGGCGGTGAAGGGCTTTGGAAGGAAGACGATTGCGCCCGCGCTGAAACTCTCGGAGGAGTGCTTGGGATTTTGCTCGGCGGTCATCATCATCACCGGAATTTTCATCAAGCGTTTTTCCGTCCGCATGTGCCGGACGAGTTCCGGCCCCTGAATGTGCGGCATCACCACGTCGAAGATGGCAGCGGTGAAGTTGGTGTCGTTTTGCAGAATCTTGTAAGCCTCGCGCCCGTCGGCGGCCGTCACCACCGTGTAGCCCTCTTTCTCGACGAGGGTTTTAACCAGACGCAGGATAGCCGGATCGTCGTCGGCGACCAGAATGCGGCGAGGAGTTTGTGAAGTTTGCTCGGCCATATCTTTAAGTGATGAGTGACGAGTGACGAGTGACAAGCAGGAACAAGTTTCTTTGTTTTAACTTGTCACTTGTCACCTGTCACTCGTCACTGCCTCCTGGTTGCTGTCTTCCATGCGCGAAAATTCGGCGGCGAGGATAATGGCTGCCACCATGCTGGAATGTTCCGCCAGCCCGCGCCCCGCGATGTCGAACGCTGTCCCGTGATCGACCGAGGTGCGGATAAACGGCAACCCCAGCGAGACGTTGACCGCTTCGCCGAACGAGAGACACTTGACCGGAATCATCGCCTGATCGTGATAACAGGCGACGACCGCGTCGAACTCGCCGCGCGAGGCGCGCAGGAAAACCGTGTCCGCCGAAAACGGCCCCGACACGTTAATCCCTAGCTCGCGGCACGCCTCCACGGCGGGCACGATCTCAGCCGATTCTTCGACGCCGAACAGACCGCCCTCCGCGCCGTGCGGGTTGAGCGCGGCCATCGCGAGTCGCGGTTCGGGGATGCCCCAGCGTTTGAGTTCGCGGTTCGCCAACCGCACCACCGGCTCGATGCGGTCGCGCCGCACCATGCGAATCGCTTCGGCCAGCGGCACGTGCGTCGAAATTAGCACGATCCGCAAGTTGGCCGCGACGAAGGCCATCGCCACTTCGGGCGTGTGCGTGAGGTGCGCGAGAAATTCCGTGTGGCCGGGGAAACTGTAGCCGCCGAGAAAGAGCGCGCGCTTGTTGATCGGCGCGGTCGAGATGGCGTCCAGACTTCCGCGCATGCACAACTCCACCGCCGCCTCGATGTACTCGCCCGACGCGCGCCCCGCAGCCGAGGACTCAACGCCCGGTTCGATGTTCGCGCGGATGTTGTCGAGGTGATAGATGATGGGATCGTCGAACTGTTCGGGCAGCGGTTCGTCGCGGCGCACAACTTCGTAGCCGCACTGTAGATCGAGTTTGCGCGCCGTGTGCGCGAGCAGTTGCGCGTCGCCGATAATGACCGGCGCGCACACGCGCCTGACCGCCGCCTCGGCCACGGCCTTGAGGACAACTTCGGGGCCGATCCCCGAAGGGTCGCCGATAGTGATCCCGATGCGGGGTCGGCGTCCGGTGGTGGATTCCGGCCGGCTGTCGGTTGTGCTGTGCCTGGTCTCGCTCATCGCGTGATGCGAAAACGAGCGGGCGCGGCTGCTTTTGCAACAACAGCCGCGCGCCCGTTTCGTTCTAAAAAGTATGCGCAGGAGTTAGCTGATCTTCTCCGCCCCCGCGTCGCCGTCGGACGAGTCGTCGTCGCCGTCACGGTCTTCGGCTTTGAACATGTACTTGATGTTGTGCTTGAGCAGCAGAATGTTCGGCTCGTCCTGACGATTGATCTTGAGCGCGGCGCGATCATACCACTCGATAGTGCCAACGATCTCTTCGCCATCATTGAGGACGATCACCATCTGCGTGTGGGCGTCCATCTGCTTCTTGTAGTAGAAAATTTCGGCGTTGGTTTCCGAAGGCGGAACGCGCTTGCGCCCCTGCGCGGCGGCGGCGGCGGAGCCTCTTCAGCCGCCGCGCAGGGGCGCAAGCGCATCCCGCCTTCGGAAACCAACGCCGAAATTTTCT
>DATCWB010000408.1:0-4924 GCA_036566625.1 Pyrinomonadaceae bacterium | reverse complement strand
CTGCGCCGTCTGCGCGCTCGCCGCAGGCGCGGCGGCCGTCTCGCCCTCCGCGCCGATGATGGCGACGACCTTGTTCACTTCGACCGTCTCGCCCTCTTTGAACTTGATCTCGGTGAGCGTCCCGGCGGCGGGGCTGGGAATCTCCGCGTCAACCTTGTCGGTCGAAATCTCAAACAGCGGCTCATCGCGTTCGACGCGCTCGCCCACCTGCTTCATCCAACGCGTGATCGTCCCCTCGGCGATGGACTCGCCCATCTGCGGCATCACAACTTCTGTGCTCATATCTTCTCCCTCGTGACAGGTGACAGGTGACGGGTGACAGGATCAGGAATTTTTAATCCCGTCACCCGTCACCTGTCACCTGTCACCGCTTTGACTATCCTTCCGCAGTTGTCGGATCAATCACCGCCCTGATCTCGGAAATGCGGTTTGCCGGAAACCCGCCCTGCGCCGCGTGCTCGCGCACGGCTGCCTCGTTCGGCGCGATGTAGACGCAATAGATTTTGTCGTCCGTGACGTAACTCTGCACCCACTGAATGTGCGACCCCATGCTGTTCAAAACGGCGCAGGATTTCTGCGACATGGCCTGCAATGCATCCTTCGCCAGCGTTCCCGCCTCCGGCACTTCTCGCTCGATAACATACTTCGGCATGGCCTCACTCCTTTCCTTGACAAGTGAGCAGTGAGCGGTAAGCAGCGAAAACTAAAAACTGCTTGACGCTTAACGCTCACGGCTCACAATCTTAATAAGCCGCCAGTTTACGCGCCGCCTCCAGCACGTCCTTGATTTGCGGCAGGTGATACTCTTCGAGCGGCGGCGAATAAGGCACGGGCGTGTCAATCGACGCGACGCGCACGACGGGCGCATCCAGCCACTCGAAAGCCTCTTCGGCAATCGTCGCCGCGATCTCGCCGCCGATGCCGCCCGTGCGCGCCGCCTCGTGCAGGATCAAAACCTTGTTCGTCTTCCTGACCGAAGCGAGGATGGCTTCTTTGTCCATCGGCGCGAGCGTTCGCAGGTCGATCACCTCAACGTCCAGGCCTTCGCGCTCCAACTCGGCGGCCGCGTCGAGGGCGTTCAACACCTGCGCGCCGAACGTGATGATGGAGAGATCGCGCCCCGCGCGCGCCGTGCGCGCCTTGCCGATCTCCACGATGTAGTCGTCTTCCGGCAACTCTTCGCGCAGGCGCGGCAGGCGATAGAGTTTCTTGTGCTCGAAGTAGAGCACCGGATCGGGATCGCGGATCGCCGCTTTGATCAAACCTTTGGCATCGTAAGCGGTCGAAGGCTCGACGATCTTCAAGCCCGCCGTGTTCAAAAAGAACGCCTCCGCGTTGACCGAATGGAACGGCCCCGAATGCACGCCCGCGCCGCACGGCCCGCGAAACACGGTCGGCAGCCCCGCGCCCCAGCGATAGCGGCACTTCGCCGCGTAGTTCGTCAACATGTCGAAGCCCGGCGAGATGAAGTCTATGAACTGGAACTCGGCCACGGGTCGCATCCCCATCAGCGCCGCGCCGCACGCCGCGCCGACAATCGCCGCCTCGGAGATCGGCGTGTCGACGACGCGCCCCTCGCCGAACTCGTCGAGCAGGCCGTCCGTCACCTTGAACGCGCCGCCGTATGCGCCCACGTCCTCGCCGATGACGAACACTGTCGGGTCGCGCTCCATCTCTTCCCAGATGCCCTGCCGGATGGCCTCGACAAAGGTCGCCACGCCGCCACGCGACGGGCGGTTCGATTTGTGCTCTTTTTTGACTGCCGTTGACATGTTGTTGAGAAAGTTGCCGCCTCTTATTTTACGGTGATCGTCTGCGCGCTCTTGCGCAGGCTTTCCTTGTGCGTTTCGTACTGCGCGATGGTCGAATTAAAGTTGAACAACAGCAGTTGCCCATCGAAGACCGTGAAGTACATATCGTTGATGATGCCGGTGTCTATAGCCGCAGCTTTCAAGTGCAGGCGAACCCAACGCGTGCCGTTGCGCGTGATGATCTCGCGCTCGATCCATTCGACGCCGGGGATACTCTTCTCAAGTTGCGCTTCCATCATCTTCTTCAACTCTTCCAAAGGGATCGGCGGAAGTCCGCTCCCACGAAACCCAACTGCCACCGAGACGTTCTGCCGCTCATTACTGTAAGCGAAATCCGGGGCATATGCCGCGCCAATGCGCCCGAACTTGACGTTGATGTCTTCCTTCGACATCGGCTTGAATCCGGCGGGCGGCACAAAGCTGACGCGCCCCTCCTTGAACTGCACACGCTCCTCAACTTGTTGCGCATGCGCCTTCGCGCCCGACAGGAAAGCCAGCAGGACGAAGGCGATGGCGATGCTCGACCGTCTCATCTTTCAGTTGCCTCCAAAAACTTTCGGCCGGAACGCGGGCGCGACGATTGAGTTGTCGAAGACGCCGTAAGCGGCCTTTTCAGCATCCGGCATCGGCGACTCTTCCGCCCACGCTACGTCCTCGTCGATCTCGCGCTGCACGCCTGCGATGATCTCATCGAGCCCGGCCTGCGTGGCGACGCCTTGCGTCAGCAGGTGGCGCGTGAAGCGATCCACTGGGTCGCGCTTCTCCCACATGGCGAGTTCTTCCGAAGCGATGTAACGCTGGTCGTCGTGCTCGGCGTGTCCTTTGCGGCGGTAGGTCTTGGCCTCGATGAGCACCGCGCCGCCGCCGGAGCGCGCGTAGTCGGCCGCGCGCTTCGTCACTTCGTAACAGGCGATGATGTCGTTGCCGTCCACGATGTGGCCGGGGATGCCGTAACCGGCGGCCTTGTCGGCGAGGTTCTCCACGGCCGTCTGTAAGCGTGTGGGCGTCGAGTAGGCATACCAGTTGTGTTCGGCGATGATGATAACGGGCAGACGCTGCACGGCGGCGAAGTTCAAGCCCTCGTGGAACGCGCCCGTGCTCATGCCGCCGTCGCCGATGTAGGCGAGCGCGACGAGGTCCTTCTGCTGCATGCGCGCGCCGAGGGCGATGCCGGTCATCACGGGGATCATGTCGCCGAGGTGCGAGATGGGGCCGATGAAGCCCTTCTCCATGTTGCCGAAGTGGATGTTCAGGTCGCGCCCCTCGGATGGCCCCCACGCCTTCGCCATGTACTGCGCGAAAATCTCGCGCGGGCGGATGCCCTTCACCAGCACCGCGCCGAGGTCGCGTATGAGCGGCGCGATAAAATCCCGCTTCTCCAACGCGTAACACGTCCCGACCGCCGTCGCTTCCTGACCCAAAGAACGGAACACGCCGCCGACGACTTTCGTCTGCCGGTACAAATTCACCAGACGCTCCTCGACGAGCCGTGTCAGCAACAGGTAGCGGTACAACTCCAACAACTGCTCGTTCGAGAGCGTCGTCTCCGTCGAGCAGATCAACTCGCCGTCCGCCGTCGTGTTGGCGTCGGCCGCAGCCACGCCCGCGCCGCCGTTTGCATCGCCGTCGCCGTTCGCGCCGGCCGCGTCCTTCTTACCCTTCGCCGCGCCCTGCCGGGGCGCGCCTTTGCGCTTCGTCTCTGTCTTCATAATCGCTTCGCGAGTGACAAGTGACGAGTGACAGGTGACAAGTTAGAACTGATTTGATTTATCTCGTCACTTGTCACTTGTCACTTGTCACTTCCCTAAAAGTGAATCGTCAATCCGTGAATGCCTTCGGCGGCCTCCATCATGGCTTCCGAGATGGTGGGGTGCGCGAAGATGGTGCGACCGAGTTCTTCGGCCGTGGATTCGAGTTGGAGCGCGACGCCCGCCTCGGCGATCAGTTCCGTCGCGTGCGGCCCGACGATGTGGACGCCGAGGAGTTCGTCGTATTTCGTCTCGCTGACGATCTTGATGAAGCCCTCTTCTTCGCCGAGAATGCGCGCCTTGCCCGAGGCGGAGAAGGGGAACTTGGCAACTTTAACGTCATAACCTTCCTTCTTCGCCGCGGCTTCCGTCAAACCGACGGAGGCCACTTCCGGGTCGCAGTATGTACACGAAGGGACGTGACGCATGTTGATGGGCTGCGGCTTCTGGCCCGCGATCTGCTCGACGACGAGGATGCCCTCCTTCGACGCCAGGTGCGCCAGCCACGGCGTCGGGATCACGTCGCCGATGGCGTAGACGCCCTGCTCGCCCGTGCGGCAAAACTCGTCCACCTGCACGTTGCCGCGCTCCACCTTGATCTGCGTGCCTTCCAGACCCAATCCTTGCAGGTAGGGCATGCGCCCGACGGCGACGAGGAACATCTCCGCTTCGAGCCGCACCTCCGCGCCCTTCGCATCCTTGCCCGTCACGACGACGCCTGTGTCCGTCTTCTCCATCTTTTCCAGGCGCGTGCCGAGTTGCTGCTTGATGCCGCGCTTGCGGAACGACTTCTCAAGCTCGACCGACACTTCCTCGTCTTCGAGCGGCAACAGGTGCGGCATCAGTTCGACGATGGTCGTCTCCGTCCCGAAGCGCGAATAGACTGAGGCGAACTCGACGCCGACCGCGCCCGCGCCCATCACGATCAGAGACTTCGGCACGGCCTTGAGTTCCAGTATGTGATCGCTGTTGACGACGCGCTCGCCGTCCGTCTCGAAACCCGGAATCGGGCGCACGACCGATCCCGTGGCGATGATGATGTTCTTCGTCTCGATGGTCTGCGCCTGCCCGTCCGCGCCCGTCACCTCGACCTTGCCCGGAAGCTGTAGTTTGCCCGTCCCGTTGAAGACCGTCACCTTGTTCTTCTTCATCAGGTAGGAGACGCCCGCCGAATTCTTCGCCACGATCTTGTCCTTGCGCTTCTGCACGGCGTCGAAGGCGAGCCGCACTTCCGACACCTGAACGCCGTGGTCTCCGAGGTGCTGCGCGAGTTCGTAGTTGTGCGCAGACATCAGGAGCGCCTTCGTCGGGATGCATCCGCGCAGGCCGCACGTGCCGCCGAGACGTTTCTCCTTCTCCACGAGC
>DATCWB010000407.1:0-2731 GCA_036566625.1 Pyrinomonadaceae bacterium | reverse complement strand
CGTGCCGCCGATGCCGAAGGAACTGACGCCTGCCCGGCGCGGGTGCAGGGCGGCCTCCCAGTCACGCAACTCCGCGTTGACGAAGAAGGGAGAGTTGAGGAAATCAATCTGCGGGTTGGGCTGCTCGAAGTGCAGGGAGGGAGGTATCTGGCGATGCGAGAGTGCAAGCACGGTCTTGATGAGGGAGGCGACTCCGGCGGCGGTGTCGAGGTGGCCGACGTTGGATTTCAGAGAGCCGATGGCGCAGAAGTTATTTCTCTGGGTGCGAGAGCGGAAGGCGCGCGAGAGGGCGGCGATTTCGATGGGGTCGCCGAGAGCGGTGCCGGTGCCGTGCGTCTCGACATACGTGATCGTCTCCGGCTCTACGCCGGCCACCAATTGCGCTTCCGTGATAACCGCCGCCTGACCATCCAGCCCCGGAGCCGTCAAGCCAACTTTGAGCGAGCCGTCGTTATTGACGGCCGAGCCTTTGATGACGGCGTGGACGGTGTCGCCGTCGGCCAGTGCGTCGGCTAGACGCTTGAGCACCACGATGCCTGCGCCGTTACCGAAGACAGTGCCCTGCGCCGTCGCGTCGAAGGCGCGGCAATGCCCGTCGGGCGATAAAATTCCGCCCTCCTGATAGGTGTAGCCCGACGTTTGCGGAAGGCCGATGGAGATGCCCCCCGCGAGCGCCATATCGCACTCGCCGTTGAGCAATCCCTGACAGGCGACGTGGACGGCGACGAGCGAAGTGGAACAGGCCGTCTGAATGGACATGCTCGGCCCTCTGAGGTTCAGCTTGTAGGAAACCTGTGTGGTCAGCAGGTCGGGGCGGCTTCTGATAGTTGTCTCAAAGAATCCGTACTGCCTGAGAACATCGAGATTCGAGAAGAGGTTGAAGAGAAAATAGCTGTTGATATTCGGCCCGGCATAGACGCCGATAGAACCTTCATATTTTTCGGGATTGTAGCCCGCGCTTTCCAACGCCGCCCACGCGCCTTCCAGAAACACGCGGTGTTGCGGGTCCATGATCTCGGCCTCTCTCGGATTGATACCGAAGAAGGCTGCGTCGAACAGTTCCACGTCGGCGAGGACGCCTTTAGCCCGCACGTGATTGGAGTCGAGATGAGCCGGATCGACGCCCGCCGCGCGCAACTCTTCATCCGAGAAGAACGAGACTGATTCGACTCCGTCTCGCAAATTACGCCAGAACTCTTCAACGTTTTCCGCGCCGGGGAAACGCCCCCAGAGACCGATCACGGCCAGCCCTTCCACGGCATCTGCTTTCTCAGTATTGCTCATCGTTTCTCTACCTTTTCCGACACCTCCGGCATGTGCCGGTTGATAGCTCTTCGACGCTTCTGCGCGCGTTGTTGAGCCTTTTCGAGCGTCAGGTCTTCGACTTGCTCGTCATTGAAATACCTTGCCAGCGCACTGATGGTCGGATTTTTAAACAACTCGATCATGGAAATGCTTTTATCGAAGGCCGCTTGCAGTTTGCTCTGCACCCGCGCCAGAGCCAGCGAATGGCCGCCCAGCTCGAAGAAGTTGTGATCAACGTCCACCTTGTCTACGCCGAGCACTTGCTGCCAAATCGCCGCGATGGTTTGTTCGGCCTTCGTGCGTGGTTGAACAAACGTCTTCTCCGAAATAGCGAACGCCGTCTGCGGGTCGGGCAGGGCAAGACGATTGATCTTCCCGTTCGCCAGCAGAGGCATCTCCGCCACTTCCAGAATCACTCCCGGTAACATCTGCTCGCTTCCACGCTCGCGCAGATACTCCCGCAATTCTCTTCCGCTCACGCCCCCTACTTCCGCCCGCACCATGTAACCGACCAGCCCCGTCACCTCGCCGCCTTCTTCTCTGCGCGCCAGCACCACCGCATCCGCCACTCCCTCGTGGCTCTTCATCAAAGCCTCCACGCCCTTCAACTCCACGCGCATCCCGCGCACCTTCACCTGATCGTCACCACGCCCCAGGTGCTCGATCCTTCCCTCCCTTATTCGCCTGCCGATGTCTCCCGTACGGTAGAGGCGTCCGCCACTTTCACCGCTGATGCCGTCGGGGATGAAGCGTTCGGCCGTAGCCCCAGCCTGGCGGACATACCCGCGCGCCGGGCTGACGCTGCGCACGTACATCTCCCCGCGCTGTCCGAGCGCGACGGGTCTGAGCTGTGCGTCGAGCAGATACACGCTGACGTTACTGATCGGCCGCCCGACCGCCACGCTCTGCCATGACGGATGCTTACCCTTTCCTTCCCGCTCACCGTTATCATCCAGCCCCTCGCCGTACCCTCTATCGGTAGCACCTTCGGTCTCGAAAAAGCAGATGTCGTTGAGTTCCGACGCACCGTACTGGTTGATTAACTTCGCCCCGCCCATCCGCTCATGGAACTGTCGCGCCAACTCCCGCCCGAGCGCCTCCCCGCACACGCTCCACATCCGCACCGCTTTGAGCTTTCCCGCCAACTCCGCTTCGGTCTCCAGCATCGCCCGCAGCAGCGACGGCACCACCACCACGCGCGTCACCTCTCCCCGCTCCATCTCCGACACCAACGCCCCCACGTCCTTCGCCTCTGCGTCCCCGATGATCATCGTCCGGCATCCCCGCAACAGCCCTCCCAACATCTCCCACACCGACACGGAAAAACTCGCCGTCGTCCGCTGGCACATCACCTCGCCCGCCCCGAACGGATACTCTCCCCACATCCAGTGCAGCCGGTTCAGCAGTTGTCGCTGCTCGACCGCCA
>DATCWB010000406.1:0-3757 GCA_036566625.1 Pyrinomonadaceae bacterium | reverse complement strand
CACCGCCAGCACCGCCAGCGGAACCCACATCGCGGGCGGCGACTCGTGCGGGATGTGCGTGCCGTGGCCGTGCGCTTCCGTGTGCACGACGGCGGTTTTTCCGTGCGCGTCGGTGTGCGCGTGTGCGACGGCGCGCGGCTCGCCGACGTATTCGCCGGGTTCGTGGAGCGTGCGGTCGCCCGCCGAATCGATGTGCGCGTCGTGCGTCTTACCCGCGTCGTCGTAGCCGTGCGCGTGCGCTTCGTCGGCCTGTCCGCCGGCGGGCGCTTCGAGGAAACGCTCTCTGCCCCAGAAGGTCAGGGCGACGAGGCGCGTCATGTAGAAGGCGGTCAGGGTAGCGGTCAACGTGCCGACCGCCCAGAGCAGCCAGCCATAGGGGATGGTCGTGGTGGAGGCCGCGTTCCACAGGATTTCATCCTTTGACCAGAAGCCCGAAAACGGGATGATGCCGCAGATGGCGAGCCAGCCTGCGAGGAACGTCCAGTAAGTCTTCGGCATGTAACGCCTGAGGCCGCCCATGCGCCGCATGTCCTGTTCGTGGTGCATGCCGTGGATAACGGAACCCGCGCCGAGGAACATCAGGGCTTTGAAGAAGGCGTGCGTCATGACGTGGAAAATACCTATGACGAACGCGCCAACGCCGCAGGCGAGGAACATGAAACCGAGTTGCGAGACGGTGGAATAGGCGAGAACTTTCTTGATGTCGTTCTGCGTGATGCCGATGGTGGCGGCGAAGAGCGCGGTCAGCGCGCCGACAACGGCGACGACGAGCATCATCGTCTGCGAGTGCTGGAAGATGACGTTCGTGCGCGTCAGCATGTAGAGTCCGGCCGTGACCATCGTCGCCGCGTGGATGAGCGCGGAGACGGGCGTCGGCCCCGCCATCGCGTCGGGCAGCCACACGTAGAGCGGTATCTGCGCAGACTTACCGCACGCGCCGACGAAGAGGCCGAGCGCGAGCCACGACATGAGGCCAAACGTGCCGAGCGGTTCGACGGGGTAGCCGGAAGCCTGCGACATCACCTGCGTGTACTGCGTCGAGCCGAAAGTGGCGATGATGCCGAAGACGGCGAGGGCGAAACCGAAGTCGCCGACGCGGTTCGTGATGAACGCCTTGCGCGAGGCGTCGCCCGCCTCCTTGCGGTCGAAGTAGTAGCCGATGAGCAGGTACGAGCACAGGCCCACGCCCTCCCAGCCGACGAACATCATCAAAAAGTTAGACCCCATCACGAGGATGAGCATCATGAACATGAAGAGGCCGAGATAGGCGAAGAAGCGATAGAACCCCGCGTCGCCGTGCATGTAGCCGGTGGCGAAGACGAAGATGCAGAGACCGACGCCCGTGATGACGAGGATGAAGATGGACGAGAGCGGGTCGAGTTGATAACTCCACTCCACGTCGAGCAGCGCGCCCAGGACTCTCGGTTCCGGCTCGCCGCCCATGAGAACTGCGCTCGGCGGCGTGCCCGTTTCTCGTTCGATTTCGCGCGCCCGCTCCTCAACACGCTCGCGCATGGCCGGGGATATTTCCCTGTATACGCCGTGGCGCGTGCCCTGCGTGATCTCCGTCGCGCCGCCCGGAATCCACTGGTAGCCGAACGCGCCGTCCTGACTCGTCACGTAAGGCGCAGGCCACTGGGCGTGCCCGCCGAAGCCGTACGAATAGACTGCCGCCACGCCGAGCAGAAATGCCAGCGCGACCGAGCCGACCGCAATCGCCCCGACCACGGTTTCCGAAAAGCGCAGGCGACGCCCGAGCAACCCGTTAACGGCAGCCCCGGCGAGCGGCAAAAGCGGAATGAGCCAGATGAGTCTGTGCATATATTCAAGAGCGACAAGTAACAGGTGACAGGTGACAAGTTAAAACAACTTGCCTTTCCAACTTGTCACTTGTCACCTGTCACTTGTCACTGTTTTTTTCACCACTTAAGCAGATCAATCTTGTCAACAAAGATGGTCTCTTTGTTGCGGTAGAGCGCGATGACGAGGCCGAGGCCGATGGCGGCTTCGGCGGCGGCCACGACGATGATGAAGACCGTGAAGACTTGACCCGCGACGGCATTCAGGTTGCCGGTGTCCTGCAAATAGCGCGTGAAGGCGATGAAGTTGAGGTTGGCCGCGTTCAGGATCAACTCGATGGACATGAAGATGACGATGATGTTGCGGCGCGTCAGCACGCCCGCCACGCCGATGACGAACAAGAGCGCGGCGATCACCAGAAACTTCGAGAGGTCGGGTTCCAGCACGCCCTGCCGGATCGCCTGCCAGCGGCCGGCCGGGGCTTCCTGCCAAATGAGCGCGAGCGTGAATGCCATGAAGTTGTTCATAAAAGAATCAAGGACGAGTAAGGAAATTTATTCATTGATCCATCGGTTCATTGATTCAATGAATAAATGGATCAATGAATCAATAAACCGATGGATCAATCTTCTCCCACCGTTTCAAGGTCGTCGGTGGCCGCTTCCTGCTTGCTCGTGCGGGCGAGCATGACCGAGCCGATGATGGCGACCAGGAGAAGCACGCTCGCGATTTCAAAAGGCAGCGCGGCGAAACGGTAGAGGCTCGCGCCGACGAGTTGCGTGTCTTCCGAGAGGCGAGAAGTGCCGGTTGCGGCCGGGCGCAAATCCTGTTGACGCGCGCGCCTGCGGTCGGCCGCCTCCGCGCGCTGTTCCTGCGTGATCAGATTGTCGCGCGCCAGCAAGCCCTCGTAACCCTGCCGGATGGCGTAGATGAAGCCGAGCGAGAGCAGCACGAGGAAGACTGCGCTCGTCGCCACCTGCGCCGGGCGATTGAAAAGCATCTCGTTGCCGCGCTCCTCCGCGCCGACGTTGACGAGCATGATGACGAACAAAAACAGCACCATCACGCCGCCGACGTAGACGAGAATCTGCACGCCCGCGATGAACTCCGCGCCGAGCAGCACGAAGAGCGCGGCCACCGCCACGAGCGTCGAGATCAGGAACAGGGCGGAATGGACGGCGTTGCGCGCGAGGATGGTCAACAACGCCGCCACCAGCGCCGCTATCGCGAAGACCCAGAAGAAGGCCGCTTCCCAACCGGATAGAGTCATAAGATCAGTGACAAGTAACAAGTGACGAGTGACAAGCCGGAGACGAGATAAAAGGCAGGAGATGGTTTTTCATCTTGTCACCTGTCACTCGTAACCTGTCACTGTTTTTAAGATTCGTACTTGACCGTTTCCCGCCCCTGTTCGAGCATCTCGCGATTCCAGACGAACCCGGCGCGCGAGTAAGTGGCGAGTTCAAACTCCTGCGTCAGTTCGAGGCAGGCGGTCGGGCACGCCTCCTGGCAGAGCGCGCAGAACATGCAGCGCGAAGTGTCGAAGATAAACTCGTCGAGCACCTTCTTCTTGCGCGCCTTGCCCGCCGTGACGATCTCGATGTCCATCGCGATCACGTCGATGCAGTCTTCGGGGCAGGCGAGCGCGCATAGGTTGCAGGCGATGCAGAGCGTCTCGTAGGTTTCGGGGTCCATGTTGAGGCGCGGCGCGCCGTGGAAGCGCGGCGCAACCTCGGCGCGCACCTTCGGGTATTGCTCGGTGTAAATCCCCTTGCCCGCCACCGAATCCTTGTCGGTCAACGCGCCGACGTTGAACTTGAGCGTCAGCTTCAAGCCCGAGATCAGATCGAGCAGGAAGAACCGCTTCAACTTCTCTTTCCAGGTCGCCTCTGGCACATAAACTTCCGGCATAAACACCTCTGGAGTTTCAGGTTTCAAGTTTCAAGTTTCAGGTCTG
>DATCWB010000405.1:0-21377 GCA_036566625.1 Pyrinomonadaceae bacterium | reverse complement strand
CGGGCGCGGCAACCGTTCCTTCGGTTGACACCGTGCCCGCGCCGGAGCGTTAGGGGTGGCCGTGGTCAAGGTCAATACGCGGGGCGGTTTTTGAGTTGAGCAGAAGTTCTCGGACGCATGAGTGAATTGAAACTTCAACAGTGCAGGCTCGACGGGCGCTACGACATTCTCGAATGTCTGGGGCGCGGCAGTTATGCCGAAGTTTATCTCGCACGCGACGCCGCGGCCGGGGGCGGTTCGCCGCAGATGGTCGTCATCAAAGCTCTCAATCTTTTCCTGCAAGGCTCGATTGACGAGGAACTCGAACACACGCTCATCGAAAATTTTCGCAACGAGGCCGTCGCGCTCGACCGCGTGCGACACCCGAACATCATCAACCGCCTCGGCCACGGCACGGCCATCGACATGGCGGGACAGACGTTTCACTACCTCGTCCTCGAATACCTGCCCGGCGGCGACATGGCCGCGCTCTGCCGCAGCCAGCCGCTCGCGCTCGACCGCGCGCTCTACTATCTCGATCAAATCTGCGACGGCCTCGCGCACGCACACGAGCACGACGTGATTCACCGCGACATCAAGCCGCAGAATTTGTTGCTCACGGCCGACCGGGAGGTCGTCAAGATCGCGGACTTCGGCGTCGCCAAGATCGAGGCGGGTGAGGGGCTAATCACGCGCGTCGGGACTGACGTGTACGCCGCGCCCGAGCACCACCCGCTGATGCAGGCGGGCGTCTACGGCACGGGTTCGCTGACGAGTCCGGTGACGCAACTGACGCCTGCGGCCGACGTTTACTCGCTCGCCAAAACGGCCTACATGCTTTTGACCGGCGAAGCGCCGCGCCGCTTCTCGCAAAGACCCATCACGGAATTGCCCGCGCCGCTGGCCGCCGCGCCGTGGGCGACGTTCGTGCTGCGCGTCCTGCGCCGCGGGACGGAGACGAACCCCGCGAAGCGTTACCAGAGCGTGCGCGAATTCTGGAATGAACTGAGCGATGCGTTGATGCCGAAGACGCAACTGCTGGCGCAGCCGAACGGCGAAGAGACGCGCGCCCTCTCGCAACTCAAAGGTCAAAGCCAACGTCTCGCGCCGCTGCCGCCCGAACCCTCGCCCGCGCAGTTTGAACGTCCCGACGAGCAACCGCGACACATAGGCGGCGCGAAGGTTCGCCCGCGCATCGTCGTCCCCGTCGCGCTGGCGCAGCCTCCGCCATCGCAGCCCGCGAACAGGTCGGGAGAGGCCATCGCAGGGGTCGCGCACGAGCAGAAGATTCAGAAGTCGCCGCGGCAGCAGCAGCAGGAAGTTCAGTCGCGGTCGATAGAGCGCGGGTCGTTGATACCGCGCAAGACCTGGTTTACGGAACACGCGCGCCCGTGGATCGTGGCGGTGTTGTTGCTGGTGGGATTCGCCCTGCTGCTGCTCGGAATTCAGAATCTGGTGCGCAACCGTCAAAGGAACGCGCCCGCCCCCGCAGGAGGGGCGGCCAGAAGCGCGCCCGCCGCGAACTCAGGCAGCCTGCAAGCGGGGCGTGAGATGTTGACCACGACTAATGTAAACTTGCGCACCGGCCCCGGCCGAACCTTTGAACGGATCGGCGAGGTGGAGGGCGGCTCGCGCGTGCGCATCCTGCAAGTGAACGGCGGCTGGTGCGAGGTGGAAATTATTCAGAGAGGTTTCCCTAGAATCACCGAAGAGTCAGCCGACCGTGGCTGGCTCGACGGATCGCGGTTAAGATAAGTTTATCCAAGTTCGACTTGTTCGGTTAAAGATCGAGAGGGGTTGAAACGTGAGCATACTGGAATCCATTCGTAAGTGGATCGATGGCGAGGGCGAGGAAGACCCGCTCGCCTCCGTTGACGAACAGGCGAAACCGCGCCGCGTCTGGGAAGAGTTTCTGGTGAAGGTTGCGCGCGAGATCGAGATCGTGATGCAGCGCGAGATGTTCACGCCGCCCGGCGGGCAGACTTACATTCCGCCCGAGTACATCGTCTATTTGAGCAGCGAGGACGACAAGGACTGGCAGGGTGAGAAACGGCGCGGGCTGGAACAGGGACTCTTCTACGTGCTCTCGGAACGCGCACGCGAACTCAGCGGTTCGACGCAACTCGCTACGAAATCCTTCGCCGTCGAGCTGCGCGTTGACGGCACTCTGGAGAAGGGGCAGTTTCGCGTGCAGCCCGTGTGGGACGCCACCGAGAGCGGCCACACGATGGTGACGGCGCGACCCGCGCCGGAGGTGGGCGCGGCGGCTACGCCCGACGCGTCCGAGTTATCGGAAACGGAATCGGCGGAGGGCGAAGTGACCCGCGTCAGCCCGCGCATCGTCGAGTTGTACGCGGTCGAGTTGTGGCGGGGCGGAGTCCGCCAGACGGTCGTGCCCATCACGAAGCCGGAGATCACCATCGGGCGCGGCTCGAAGACCGTCGCGGTCGATCTGCCGATCAAGGGCGACCCGGAGGTGAGCCGCGTCCACGCCACGCTCTCGCGCGACCCCGAAGGCAAATACTGGCTGACGGCCAAAGGCCGCAATTCAACGCTCGTCTCCGGCGTCGAAGCCCCGCGCGACGAGAGCGTCCCGGTCGTGCCCGACGACAAGATCGAGATTTGCAGCTACACCCTGCGCATCCAGCCGCGCTGACGAAGAAGCCGGGAGACCCTTCCGGCGCGCCGCCGCGCCGGGCAAAAATCATGCCGGATGAATTGACCGAGGAGACCTATTAACGATGACCTACATCGTGACCGAGGCTTGTGTTGATTGCAAATACACGGACTGTGCGGCGGTCTGTCCCGTCGAAGCATTCCACGAACTGCCGGATCGTCTGTACATCAACCCCGAGACTTGCATCGACTGCGACGCGTGCGTGCCCGAATGTCCCGTCGAGGCGATCTTCTCCGACGCTTCCCTGCCCGCCGAGTATCAGGAGTGGCTTGAGTTGAACGCCGAGGCGGAGCAGTATCCCATCATCAGCTTGAAGAAGGACGCGCTGCTCGGCCCCGCCTGCACGCCCGCCGCCCAATAATTATTTAGCTATCCGGCTTCTCTTGTGATCGGGTGTGCTGATGAAGGCCAACGAAATAGATTATCTAGCCGGGATCAAAGCATTCCACCGGGCGCACGTCGAGCCGTATAAAGGTAAGCCGAAAGGCTGTTGGGATTTTGAGATTCGGAGGCTGGAGAAGTCTTTCGGCTGTGAATTGCCGCTGGCTTACAAGCAATATCTGAAATGGATGGGCAAGGATTATCGAGGCATCTTTGTAGGTTGTGATTGGTTTATCACGGATGTCGAAAATAATACCGAACTGGTTCCAGAGTTATTGGCCGAGAATAATGTTTCCTTTCAACTTCCGGCGCATTATCTTTGCTTCTTCTCGCATCAAGGCTACATGGCGGCATGGTTTGAGTTGCCCAAAGTTGATGACGATCCTCCGTCTTGGTTCTACAACGAAGCCGCGAATATGGATCAGCCTCTGATCGAGGGTAGATTTACGGAGATACTCTTGAAAGATATGAGCGGTTTTGTAGCCACTCTACCCTTCACCTATAAACGCGCCACATAAAGAACGTCACTTATTATTAAACCCTACACGCTACCGGCGGCGCGCGAAGCGCTCGATTCCAGTTCGGCGATGAGTTCGACGAGCAGGGGGCGGCATTCCTCGGGGTCGAGATAGTCACGGCCCAGCAGTTTCGTCATCAGACGCTCTTTCGTCTCGCCGTTCACTTCCTTCAGCAGCGCGCGGCAGAGGGCGGCCAGCACTTCGGGTGCAAACTGCTTGCCCGCGTTTTTGCGAAAGTCTTCGACGACTTCGGTGAAAACTTTGCGCCGCTTGTAAGTGCGGTCGGTGGTCATCGCGTCGAACGAGTCGGCGACGGCGACGATCTTCGCGCCGGGCGGTATCTGGTCGCCGGTCAAACCTTCGGGGTAACCGCGCCCGTCAATGCGCTCGTGGTGATATTTCGCCATCAGAGGAATGTCGGCGTAAGGGTGCTGGATCGGGGCGAGTATCTCGTAGCCGGCGGCCGGATGGCGATTGAGCTCGGACGACTGCTTGGCGTCAATTTTGTAGGGCGCGTTGATGATGTCGCGCTCGACCACGAGTTTGCCGATGTCGTGGAGATAGCCCGCAACGGCGATGCCCTCGACCTGGTCATCGCTCCAACCCATCTCGCGCGCGATGATCTCGCTATACTTGCCGACGCGCTCCGAATGCCCCTGCGTGTACTTGTCCTTGCAGTCAATCGCCGCCGCGAAGGCGCGCACCGTGTCGCGGTAAATGGTGCGAAGGTTGTCGTAGAGGCCGCGCGTCTCCTCCACGCGCTGCTCGACTTCGCGCAGCAGCCGGTGGTTGTAAATCCCGACGCCGATGTGCCGCGCCATCGTCCGCACCACTTCCCTCTCATACGGCGTGAAATCCTCGCCCGTCGCCTTGTCGCCGAGCAGGATGAACCCGACGAACTTTTTATGCACGACGAGGGGCACGGTAAGTTGGAGACGAAATTGGACGAGCGTATTGAAGAGGGGTTCGCCGAGTTGATACCGCGCCAGTTCGAGTTGCTCGGTGTCGGACAGCAACAGGGCGCGCGGGTGGGGCGTGGATAACATCTCCGCGCTCGCCGCGGCGAACGGCAGAGCTACGGGGGGCGTGTCCCCCAGACCCCACGCGGCGACGAAGCGCAACGCTCCGTCGCCCTGAATGTATTCGGCCACCGCGCCGCGACGCACGCCGAGCGCGCCGAGCACGACGTGGAGCGTGGTGCGCACCATCTCCTCAAAGTCGCGCGTGTCCGCCAGTTCCTCGCCGAGGTCGGCGAGCGCGGAGAAGGCGTGGATCAGTTTGGTCGTTTGCTCTGACATCAACTCAGATGTGTTTGCCGACCGGAACGCGGCTGTCTTGCGATAGATTTATATCGGACAACATTCGGAGCGCGTCCTGCTCGTCTGCGGCAAGCGCGGCGTGCAGCGTCAGCCCCAGCATCTCGAAGAGTTGCGCCGCCTGCGAGTTAACGTTTGAGAAGACGAGCGGGGCGTGCGCGCGCTCGGCCGCGTCGATGACGCCGAGCATGATCGAGACGCCGATGCTGTTGACGAGTCCGGTGTTTTTGAAGTCCACGACGAGCGCGCGGCAGCCTGCGCCGAGGGCGGCGCGGCATTCGCGTTCGATGCGTTCGCCGCTCAACTTGTTGAGATAGTCGCTGGCGTAAATGACGGCGATGTCGCCGCTGCGCTGGGAGCGCACCGGCGAGCGGTCGTGCGAGTCAATCATTTTTTACGACCCCCTCTAGCGGCGTAGGTATTTCGTCATGCGCAAGCGCGTGCCGTCGTCAACCCGCTCGAACTCGACTTCGTCCATCAGAGTGCGAATCAGTTTGAGACCCCAGCCGCGGCGTCCGTTATTCTCTTCTCGTGCGACGTTGCCGTTGGCTCCGGCGTTCGTGGGGGAGGGCACGATTATACCCCTGCTTGAAACAGTGACGACTAATTTATCACTTTCGAGACGAAAACGTTGATAAATTTTTCGGTCGGGGCTGAGACTATGCTCGGCCGCGTTGATACATGCCTCGATGAGGGCGGTTTTGATCTGGTTGATGGCCTCGGCCGGGAAGTCCAGACGGCGCGCGATCTGCTCGACCGTGTGCGCAGCGATGAGTTCCGTATCGCTCCCCATCGGAATCACCATTTCGAATTCGTCCGGCGCGTCCGCACCGGCCGCGCCCCCGTCCGTTCCTTCGGGACTGAGCTGCGCGGTCAGAAGTTCGAGTTGTTTGCGGCTCGAACTGAACGCGTCACGCTCGTTCAACAGTTCGGAAGCCTCGGCCGAAAACCCCTCGGGCGCGACGAGCCACAGCTTGAAGCGTTTGAAGCCGCAGGAATGGCCGACCTGCATCAGCCGGTCGCACCAGACTTCGGTCACGGCGCGGCCGGCTTCGAGTTTGGAATCAATCTCGGCGGTGAGCCAGACGATCTCGTTGGCGTCCGTGTAAGGCAGCGCGTCGAAGCCATGCGCGACGGCGCAGCGTTCCTCGTCGCAGACGAGCAGCATCGGCGGGTGAAACGAAGCGCAACTCGCGGCATGGACGATCTGCGGCAGGCGAATCAAATCGGTTTCAGCGTCGAGACCGAGCGCGATCTCTTCGGCCTCGACGCCCCGATAGATGCGGCTGAAACGGT
Source organism: Pyrinomonadaceae bacterium (assembly GCA_036566625.1). Lineage (GTDB taxonomy): Bacteria > Acidobacteriota > Blastocatellia > Pyrinomonadales > Pyrinomonadaceae > JAIVJZ01. Next base: position 15,210 of record DATCWB010000405.1, on the reverse strand, counting down.
CGTAATGCAAAAGGCTGGCGGCGACCCTCTGCGCATCGAAGCGCGCGAGCAGTTCGCGCAGGTTCAGCGCGGCGGCGCGGCGGTAGTGGCGCGCCATTGTCTGCGGCGCGCGCTTCAAAGTCTCGACGAGCGTGTCGGCCACGACGAGAGCGCGCGGTTCGGCGGCCACTTGCAGCCGGTAGCTCGCGCGCAGGTAATCGCGCCACAGGCTCTCGGTGCCGATCTCCATGAAGGTGGCGTTGAAGCTGGCAAGTTCGCGCACGTGCAGGGCGAACATCAACGGGTACAACTCGTCCGGCTCAAGTTCCAGACGCCTGCGCCAGGCTTCGACGGGCGACTTGCCTCCGGCGTTCGTCGCCGCATCGTGCAGCAGTCGAATCAGAGCGCGCCTGATGTTCGGCGAGGGCGTGATCTCTTCGAGGATGGAATTGAAGCGGCGGTTGATGCGCCCGCCCAAAATTTCGTCCACGTAAATCTTCTGGCATTCGAGAAAACTCGTGAGCGAGATGTTGTCGCGATGCGCCGCGTACATGAACGAGGTGATGTAGAAGGGGCTGCCGCCGAACAACTGCACGATCAGATCACGCGTCTCGTCGTTGATGGCGACGCGTTCAGTGAAGGCCAGACGTTCGACCAGCGTGCGCGCGTCCGTCTCCTTCAACCCTTCGAGGTGGAGCGTGCCGAAGCCGTCGAAGCGATGCGGCGCATTCCCTCCGCTCAATTCGTCGAGCAGGCCGCGCCGCAGCCCGCACAGGACAAACGGTGCATCGCCGTGCATGGACAATTGCGCGATCTCGTTACCGAGTTCGACCTCGCCCCGCAATTTTTCGACATTCTGAATCTCGTCCATGAGCACGACCGAGCGCGCGCCGCGCGACGCCGCGAGCACCGGCGCGCCGAAACACAGGCGGACGAGCGCGAGTTCGTCGCCGCCATCGCGCGCGCGTTCGTAAGTCATCACCAGACGCTCTATCCACTCGTAGTCGGACGGGTCTGCGAGGTCGATCAGGTCGCGCAGGGCGGGCGGCGCGTTGACGAACGAGGGGTCGCCCCGGCGGTGCGCGACGAGTTGCGAAAGGAAGGTGTGGAGGAAACGGCGCGCGGCGGCCGCGATGGTCTGCTCGTGGCGCGTGAAGGCGAAATAGATCGGCGACGCCATGCCGCGCTGCTGAAAGAGTTTGTCGTAAGCCTGCCGCAAAAGTTCCGACGCGCCCGCGGCGGGTGCGGCGTGGACGAGCAAGCCGCGACGCGGCGACGTTGAAGGGGCGAGCGCGACGATCTCGCGCAAGAGTTCGCTTCGCCCGATGAAATTTTCCGGTGCGACACGACCCAGTATGCGTTTGGCCGGGGTGGCCTTGAAGATGTTATCAGTTGACATCGCGGGCGGGGGTGGCGGAGGTGTTTTTGGCGGGAAGAACATAGGAGACGACGCAGTTTTTGCCCCGGCTCTTGGCGACGTAGAGCGCGTGGTCGGCCGCGCCGATGATAGCGGATGGGGTTTCGAGTTTCGGCCCGAAAGCCGAGATGCCGATGCTGACCGTGATCGCGCCGCCCGGCTGGCTCTCGCCGTGCGGATATGAAGATTTTTCGACGCGGCTGCGAATGCGCTCGGCGATAACGAGGGCTTCCGTCCCGCTCGTCTGCGGCAGCAGGATGCTGAACTCTTCGCCGCCGTAGCGCGAGGCCACGTCGGCCGAGCGCAGCGCGGACTTCAGACACTGCGCCGTGATCTCAAGGGCGAGGTCGCCCGCCTGATGGCCGTGGCGGTCGTTATACTCCTTGAAATTATCGATGTCGATCATCAAAAAGCTCATCGGGAAGCGGTGGCGTTTGGAACGCTCGAACTCCTCGGCCAGACGCTCTTCTAGGTAGCGGCGATTGAGCAGACCCGTGAGCGGATCGGTGATGGAGAGCAGTTGAAATTGGGTCGCTTTCTGATGCCAACCGGCGCGGTCGAGCGCGAGCGCCATCTGCGGGGCCATGGACTCCAGCAGTTGCAGGTCGAGTTCGTCGTAAGGCTCGCCGCCCGCCTTGTCGGTCATGTTAATGACGCCGACTTTGCGACCGCCCGTGATGATCGGGTAGCTGATGAAAGAATCCGTCTTGTACCTGCGTTCCGCCGGGGCGCGATGCATTTCCGTCGCCGTCAGGTCGCGCACGACGCGCGGGCGTCCGTCGAGCAACACCGCGCCCGACACGCTTCCGCTCACGCCGACGCGCTCGTCCTGCGTCACGTCGGCGCGCAGCCCGACCGCCGCCTTCACTTCGAGTTCATTCGAAGCTTCGTCAAACAGCAAGAGCGAGCCGCGCTCCGAGCGCAGCAGTTCGGTCGAGTGGCGCAGGATGGTCGCGTAGGCTTCCGAAGGTTCGACCTCGTTGATTTGCTGCGTAAAGGCTTGCAGGTGGTAAGAGGCGCGCATGCTGCGCTCCAACTCTTCGCGCAGCCGCAGCACTTCGAGCGGCATCGCGATCTCAAGACAAAATTCGCCCACACCGCGCCGCTTCTCTTCCGGTAACTTGCCGTCGCCGACAAGCAGCGCGCCTTTCAACTCGTCGCCGACGACGAGTGGGAACAATTCCGCGTCCTCGCCCTGAAACACGAACAACTGCCCCGCCCCGGCGTCGCCGCTGCCCGTTGGTTTCAGGAGCGCGCCCTTCTTCCCTGTGGCGGATAAATTCGGCAGCTTATTTTTGAATTTGCCCAGCGCGCAGGCGGCCGTGAATCCGTCTCCCGTTCGCAGCATGAGCGCAACGGACCTGAGTTTGAATCGCTCGCGAAACTTTTCCAGCGCGGTTTCGCAAGCGGCTTGCAGTTTTATGCCGGGCGGAAAATAAAAGTCGCTCGCCCCCCGCTCATCCGGGTTTTGGTCGGCGCGGCCTGAATCCGGCACAGACGACCCGCCCCCCTTTACCGACGATTCGCCCTTCCCGGTCGCACCGCGCGCCTGCGCTTTGGTGAAAACTTCGGCCAGTTGTGCGGCCAGTTCATTGAGGTTGTGACGTGAGGCGAAGATGACGTTGCGGAAGAGTTCGTTTGACAGCAACTCGCGCAGGTCGCCCTTGCGGAAGCGTTCGGCCAGTTCGCGATAGTCCGCGCTCGACAAAAAAGCGCGCCCGCCGATGAAGGCTAGCGGGCGCGGCGTATCCGGCCCGACGGGCATGGCGAAACAGTGGAGTCCGGCGTGGCAGCGATAGTGGGTCGTCTCGCCCGCCTCGTGCGCGCGCTGGAAGGCGACGCCGCAATAAGGGTCGCAGAGGTGCGCGTGCGTCGTCGAACTTTGGAAGGCGTGACAGATGGAGTTGTTGTTTGAGATGGCGAGTTGCGGCGGTTGGTGACCGTCAACCAGCAGGATCGCGAGATCGGTCTCAGCCGCGACGGACGCCTGTAGACGCTCCCATTCGGGGAGCGTTTGCAGTTCCTCGTTCTGGAATTTCGCACGCTCGGTTGCGGCTGTTTTTTCCATGCTGAACCCGGTTCGTGTTGGGATGTTCCCGTTGCGTGGTTAAGGGGCGAGTCTAGGGAATGAAGACCGGCGACAGGGGTTAATCGCGCGCCAAATCGGAATCGGACACGCGGGGCCGGGCTGCGACCCCCACACAGCAGTATAAGTGCCCCGCTGCCAAGAGACAAGAGTATTCCACAGAAAGATTTAACCGTGGCCTGTTAAATCATCGCCCCAAGCGAGATGACGTGTCTGCAATCCTTTTCACTAAACTACGAATGAACGGTTTTTTTCACGAAGCGGCAACTTGTTCGGGATTTTTCAGACCGGGCGCGGCGTCGCGCTCGACCCGTTCGATGTCGGGCTGGTCGGGGCTGATGCGGACGCAGGCGGCGAAGTGTGCGGGTTTGATCTGGGCGAGCGCGGGCACGACCTCACGGCACGCCTCGACGGCATAGGGGCAGCGCGTGTGAAAACGACACCCCGCCGGCGGGTTGAGCGGCGAGGGCACGTCGCCCGCGAGCACGATGCGACGGCGCGCGGCCTCGCGTTCCGGGTCGGGGAAAGGCACGGCCGAAATCAGAGCTTTGGTGTAAGGCATGAGCGGATCGGCGTAGACGCTTGCCGCCGCGCCGAGTTCGACAAGTTTGCCGAGATACATGACGGCGATGCGGTCGGAGAGGTGTCGGATGGCGCGCAGGTCGTGCGAGATGAACAGGTAGGTGAGAGCGCGCTCGCGCCGCAGGCGTTCCAGCAGATTCATGATCTGTGCCTGGATGGAAACGTCGAGCGCGGAGATCGGCTCGTCGGCGACGACGAACTCAGGGTCGGCGGCGAGGGCGCGGGCGATGCCGATACGCTGCCGTTGCCCGCCGGAAAATTCGCGCGGGTATCGCTTGACGTGGCGCGCGCTCAAGCCGACCGTCTCCAACAACTCCCGCACACGCTCCGCACGTTCGCGCCCCCGCGCGAGGCCGAAAGTCTCCAACGGCTCGGAGACTATCTGCCCGACGGTCATGCGCGGGTTGAGCGAGGCGTAAGGGTCTTGAAAGATCATCTGCATGTGCCGGCGCGTGCGCCGCAACTCCTGCGTTGACAAATGTAACAGGTCGCGCCCGCGAAAATAGACATGCCCGCCCGTGTGCGGCGTGAGCCGCAGCAGGGCGCGACCGAGCGTGGATTTACCGCAGCCGGATTCTCCCACCAATCCCAACGTCTCGCCCGCTTTGATCTCGAACGAAACGCCGTCAACCGCCTTCACAACGCGGCGAGCCGCGACATCGCCCGTAAACCTATCCCACGCCGAGCCGCCGCCGGGATCAAAGTACACTTCAAGATCGCGCACCGAGACCAACGGTTCGGCCGCCCCGCCCGGCAAAGATGGCGGCGCGTCAGAGTGGTTAACGAGTGCGCGGGAGGTGGTCATGGATTGCGTGTGGCTGGTTGAGAGTAAATTTCCGTGGCGAAGTGGCAGAGAGAAAAGTGTTCGCGCGTGAGTTGGACGAAGGGCGGAAACTCGCGGCGGCAGACATCCTCCGCGCGTTCGCAGCGCGGTGCGAAGGGACAACCCGCAGGCAGGCGTGCGACATCCGGCGGGAGTCCGGGAATCTGTTGGAGCGCGCCGCTAGCCGCGTCCGGGTCGGGCATCGAGCGCAGCAACGCTTTGGTATAAGGGTTCGCGGGGCGGGCGAACAATTCACGCGTCGGCGCGTGCTCGAAAACTTTTCCCGCGTACATCACGACGACGCGATCCGTCATCCCCGCGACCACGCCAAGATCGTGCGTGATGAGAATGACGCTCAACCCCGTCTGACTTTTCAGGCTTCTAATGAGTTCGAGAATTTGCGCCTGAATAGTTACGTCGAGTGCGGTGGTCGGCTCGTCGGCGATCAGGAGTTTGGGCTGGCAGGAGAGCGCCATCGCGATCATCACGCGTTGTCGCATGCCGCCGGAAAACTCATGTGGGTAATCGTCCGCGCGTCGCCGAGCATCGGGGATGCCGACGGTTTCCAGCATGTGGACGGCATGCTCGTGAGCCTCTCGTTTCGTGTGCCGCAGATGCAGTCGGGTCAACTCCGTCAACTGCGCGGAGATGCGCATGAAGGGGTTGAGCGAGGTCATCGGGTCTTGAAAGATCATGCTGATGCTTTTGCCCCGAATGCGGCGCACGGCTTCGGACGACAGCGAAAGAATGTCCTGCCCCTGAAATATGACCTCGCCACGAACGATTTTTCCCCGAGGCGCGTTGATGAGCCGGAGCAGTGAGAGACTGGTGACCGATTTTCCCGAACCCGATTCGCCGACGATCCCCAGCGTTTCACCTTGCCGGAGATCGAAGCTCACGCCGTCAACCGCCTTCAACACCCCGTCCTCGCCACCGAAATAGGTGCAGAGGTTTCTGACTGACAGAAGCGGTTCGGCGTGGCTCATAGAATGTGTGTCCGTGCCGAATCGTGAGGGAGACCGGCGGCGAATCGGCTAACGACCGGCCAGACGGTTGCTGACGATTCTGATGGACGAATCGCGTTTCGGCGGCTGCCAGTTGGTGTCAATCCGCACGTGTTGCAGGGAAGGCGCGTCGAGCAGGTTTGCGTCGAAGCCCGCGACGTAAGGTTTGACGAGCGCGTAGGAGGACGCGAAATAGATCGGGATCGCGGGCAGTTCTTCGGCCGCCTGCTGTTCCGACAAAATGCGCGGGGGCGTGCTTTTAGGTGGCGAAGGATCGGGCGGCGCGTCCGTGGAGGTTGCGTCGCCGCGAATGTCTGCGCGCGGCGTGGGTGAAGCGTTCGCCTCTGCGCCGCCAACGCCGCTCACCTCCGAACTCGTCACGAAATTCAACCTCTCGGGGTCGAACATGGCGAGCATGTTGCTCTCTTCGTCAACCGTCTGCATGACCATGCTGCGACGCGCCACGTCGTAATCGCCGCTGCGCAGAGCCGCTTCATATTCATCCCAGTTGCGCAATACGATCTCGGTTTCCACGCCGAGCACGTTGCGCCACATGGCGGCGACGGCGGCGGCCACCGTGCGATGCTGCTCGTTGCGATTCACCAGCAGGCGCACGCGCGGGAAATTGTTTCCACCCTCGAAGCCCGCTTCGGCCAACAAGCGACGCGCGGCGTCGGCGTCGAAAGCCAGGCCATGATCTTTCGCCTCCGGGTTGTCTTTGCCGTCATCTCCGGCCGAAGGTAAAAACTTGACGGCGGCCTCGGTCGCGCCGCCGAGCGTGTCCGCGCTGAGACGCTGGCGATCTACGGCGAGAGACAACGCCCTTCGCACTCGCCGGTCGTTGAAGGGAGCGCGCGTGGTGTTGAAATCGTAGAATGTCAACGCCCCGAATGTGGCGCGCCGAAAATCTTTATAAGGCGTGAGCAGTTTCATCGCGAGCGGTTCGATGTTGACGTTCGTGACAGCGTCAACTTCGCCCGCACGGTAAGCCGACAGCGCGGCTTCCGAATCCGTGGAGGCGACGAAGCGGACGCGTTCGAGCGCGACTATCTTCGCGTTCCAGTAACTATCCGCGCGTTCGAGCACCACGCCGTCATCGGCCTGCGTGCTCAGATTGAACGCCCCGTTCGAGATGATCGGCGCGGCGTGCTGCGGTCGCGCTTCGCGGCCTGCGCGTTCTTCTTCGCCCGCCCCGGGTGCATCTCTCGGCTCAACATCCTCTGCGCCCTTCGTCTTATGCACCGGTCGAAACACGGGATGGGCGACGAGCGAAGGGAAATTTTTATCCGGCCTTTGCAGACGCACTCTCAAAGTGAAATCGTTGAGAGCTACGACGCCGAGTTCGGCCTTCGCCGGGGTGGGACTGGCCTCCGGCGTGGCGACTTGCGCCGCCCCGTTTGCCGCGCTTTCATCCCTGCTCACAGGCGGCGTCGGCGTGAGAAGCGGGCGAGCCGCCGCATTGACCTGCGCGCCCTCAAGGTTGGCTAAAAGTTTCGCGTGGGGTGCGCGTTCCCCAAGTTGCAGCGTGCGCTGCCAGGAATGAACGAAGTCGTGCGCCGTCACGGGTTCGCCGTTCGACCAGCGCGCGTCGTGCCGTAGATGAAAAGTCCACTCCCGATCTTCGGCGGCTGACTCCCAACGAATCGCCACGCCTGAAATGGGTTTCAAAGAACGCGCATCGTATTCCGTCAATCCTTCAAACATGGCGCGCACAACGTCCGTGTCGGGCGGAGCGGCGGCAAGAGCCGGGTCGAAGACCTGCGGCAACCCGCCGTCGCTCCAACGAAACTCCTGACGCACGGGCACGCTGACCCGACCGTAATACGTTTCGCCTTCGTCACTTGAAAAGCAACCGCCGCTCGCGACCGTCAGACCCACGGCCAGGCACACGGCAAGCCCCGCGCGCCACCGCGCCCGGCGAAAATTCAAAGCTGCCTTGTGACTCTTCTTCATCAATCTTTTGCAGGCATCAAGCCCCGGTCGCTAACGCCTTCAGATGCTCATAAACCGTGAAAGTCTGCTCGCGCGTCTGCTCGAAACCGTCGGAAGTGTCAATCAGATAATCCGCGAAACTCTTCTTCTCTTCCTGCGACATCTGCGAGGCGATGCGCCGCGCGGCTTCTTCCACGGTCAACCCGTCGCGTTTTACCAAACGTTCGAGTTGCAACTCCGGGCGGCAGTACACCACGATCAACTTATCGAATCGCTTGTAGCTGCCCGTCTCGATCATCAACGCGGCATCCACGATGCCGACGCCCCGCGGGTCTTGCTCCGCACAGCGACGCAGCCAAACGTCCTGCGCCTCGATGATCAGAGGGTGAAGAATCGCATTCAAACGCGCGCGCTTCGTCTCGTCGCTAAAGACTATCGCACCGAGTTTCGCGCGATCAAGCGTGCCGTCATGCTGTAGCACACTGCCACCGAAAGCGTCGGCGATGGCCTGCAACCCCGCGCTGCCCGGCGCAACCACCTCGCGCGCGGTCTGGTCGGCGTCGAGCACATGACATCCCAATTCGATGAGCACCGACGAGACGAAAGACTTGCCGACAGCAATCGAACCTGTGAGTCCCGCGCGCAACATCCGCATGCTTCAAGACAGCCCGCGCCTGAGACGCGCTGCCGTCAGAGTGTTTCGCATGAGCATCGCCACCGTCAGCGGCCCCACCCCGCCCGGCACTGGCGTCAGGCTGCCCGCCACTGTTTCCACTTCCGCCGGATGAACGTCGCCCACGAGAGTAAATCCGCGCTTGCCTATCGCTTCGATGCGCGCCGAAGCGTTCGCGCCGAAAAAGTCTCCGGCCGTTACGGCGTCCGTGAGTTTGTTCATGCCCACGTCGATTACAGTCGCCCCCGGCTTCACATGCTCAGCGCGAATCAGGCCGACACGCCCGACCGCCGCGACGAGAATGTCGGCCTGTCTCGTCAACGACGCCAGTTCAGGCGTCAGCGAATGGCAGATGGTGACGGTGGCGTCGTGTTGCAGCAGGAGTTGCGCGAGTGGTCGGCCGACGATGTGGCTGCGGCCGACGACGCAGGCGCGCCGGCCGCTGATTTGGATGCCCTCGCGCGTAAGTAATTCGATGATGCCGGCGGGCGTGCAGGGCGCGAAACCCGAACGCCCGAGCGTCAGACGCCCGACGTTAATCGGGTGAAAACCGTCAACGTCTTTCGCCGGGTCAATCGCTTCGATCACGCGCGCCTCGTCCACGCCGCGCGGCAACGGCAACTGGACGAGTATGCCGTCAACATCGTCGCGCGCATTGAGCGTTTTGATCTCGGCCAGCAGTTCATCCGTCGTGGTCTCTTCGGGCAGTTCGTGGTGCTCGGAGCGAAGTCCCAGCGTTTCGCTGGTGCGTACCTTATTGCGCACGTACACGGCCGAAGCGGGATCGTTACCTACGCGCACCGCCACGAGGCACGGCGCATACCCGTGCTCGTCCATCAAACGCGCCGCCTCGTCGGCCACTTCACGCTTGATCGCTTCGGCCACACGCGCCCCGTCGAGAATTTTGGCGCGACGCTTCTCTTCATTCATGGTTAACATAGACGGTGAAAGGATCGAGGCATCCTATCATATTTCATCGACACTGGATCAGGCACGGCGGGACGGAGCGAGCCAAGGACTTCTAAATTATTCGAGTCTTTTAAAAACTCTTCGCGCGCGTAAAGGCGAAAGGCTCGCGGGCAGTTTGCACTACCCGCGAGCCTTTCGCTTTTACGCGGCCTTCTTTATTAATGCTGGTGAGGGAACGATTAAACGCGTAAATTTACCGGGAAGAATTTCTCCGCGCGAAAACTTCGGCCTGTGCGCCGCCGGAGCATTCTCCACTATTCAACGGCCGCCGTTGCCAACCAACTTATGCAACTCGCTCGTGTCGTTCCCGCTTCCGTTTTTCATATCCAGCAGGGAGTTGCACGTCGCGATCAGGTCTTTCAACCCGGTCGGCTTATTCAAAAAAGCATCAGCGCCCGCGGCCAACGCTTCGTCGTGTCTGAGGCTGCCCGTAAACAGGATGATCGGGATGCGGCGACGGTGAGCGAGTTGACGTGCCCGATGTACCAGCGACAGGCCGCTCTCGCCCGGCAGTTGCGCGTCGAGGATGATCAAATCATAGTGCTCGTCGCTTTCGAGTTTCTTTAACGCCGCCGCGCCGTCGCGACAAATATCCACCTGCCAACTTTCGAGTTCTAATAACTGTTTGACCGTGAAGAGGACTAAATCATAGTCCTCTGCGTATAGAATTCTAGTCTGCTGCAAATTAAAGCACCTTCCTTCTCCAGGGTGAGGTTGGTAAGAAGAGTACGCGAGTCGCGTCAGATAGGAACCCGAAACTCGCCCCGGTTGCACGGGCAGCAACAATCGTTCCCTCCGTTCAATGTACTCGCCCCGGAAAGCGCCGGCGCATAAAACTCCGCGATTTATAAGGGTATCGCCGTCGGAATCGGGCGGGCGCGGGATTGCGTGCCGGGGGAAGATATTTTGAGGTGGTAATAATTTACACGGCGCGCGTGGGCGTTTGCCGTGTAACAACGGGCAGGATGGATTTTAACTAAATTTGCAAGATACCTTGCAGAGCGTACTGATTCAGTTGCGGGATTTCTACGGCAAGCGCATGCCCGTAAATGAGTTTTAATGCTGGGCTTCGCCTTGAGATTTCGGTTTATTTTCGGGTCGCATGAGACTCACACGGCGCGTCCGCGTCGGCTTTCGCAGCGCGAGCAGATCGTTGTGCCGCCCGTTGACGATGTAGGCGAGACCCTGGTGCGAGATGTTGAGGAGGCGTGCGGCGCGCGTGATGCTTCCGCCCGCGGTGTCCAGCGCGAGCCGGATCAAATTGCGCTCGTAGGCGCGCACCTCTTCTTCGAGCGAACATCCCGACCACGCCTCGGCTAAATTAGACTTGTTCGTCAGCCTGAGCGCGACCGTCTCCACCGCTTCCGCCGTGATGATCGTATTCTCCTCGGCCGTGATGTAGGTTCGCTCGATGAGGATGCGCAACTCGCGCGCGTTGCCGCGCAGAGGCAGGCCGGTCATCGCCGCCAGACTTTCGGGAGTGAAATTAAGCTGCTTGTGATAACGCTTCTGCGCTTCGGCGATGAAATGACGCGCGAGTGCGGGGATGTCTTCGGGTCTCTCCCTGAGTGGCGGTAGTTCGAGGTGAAAAGCGTTCAGGCGGTAGAACAGGTCTGCGCGAAAGAGGCTGCGGGTCACGAGTTGCCTCAAGTCGTGATTGGTCGCCGCGATGATGCGCACGTTGACGCGCACGGGCAACGAGCTGCCAATCGGATAAATTTCCCCGTGGTCAATCAAACGCAGCAGTTTGGCTTGATGTGCCGGAGTCAGCTCGCCGATTTCGTCCAGGAAAAGCGTGCCGCCCTCGGCTTCGAGCGCGGTGCCGGCATAATCTTCCGACGCGTCGGTAAAACTTCCCTTCTTGTGGCCGAACAGTTGCGACTCGATGAGCGTGTCGCAGAGCGCCGCACAATTGAGTGCGACGAAACGACCGCCACGGCCGCTCCATTCATGAATCAGACGCGCCAGCACGTCTTTTCCCGTTCCCGTCTCGCCGCTCAGTAAAACCGAGCCTTCGCCACGCGCTACGACCTTGGCCTCTTGTAATAAACTCGCGGTCTTTTCAGAGCCGTAGACGAACTTATGAGCGCTGAACTCGACCGGCTTCTCAGCCTTCACCGGCGGCATGATGAGGTGGCGGGCACAGGCGCGCAGGCGCGAGAGCAATTCGGGTTGCTGTGTTTGTGAAAGCAATTCGTCGGCGCGCACGTAGATGGCCTGCAACTCTTCCCGCGCGTAATCGTGCGATAGTTCCTCGAAGATGTTGAGCAAGGCGCAGCCCGCGCCTTCGCGGTCGTTGAGTTGCTCGCTGATGGCGACGGCGCGCCGGAATGTGTCGTGCGCCTGTGCGCGCCGCTCAAGTCGCGTGAGGGCGATGCCGTGCGTAATCAGAGCCTCGGCCAGCAAGGCTTGCTCGTCGCCGCGTTCCAGGGCACGCACGGCGGCGCGGACGATTCGTTCGGCCTCGGAGTTGCAACCTTGCGCGAGCAGGGCGCGGGCGCGCGTTTCGTCAACCTGCGCGGCGCGCACCCCGTCCTTCAATCGGATGAAGAGTCGGCGCGCGCGTTCCAGATGTTCGAAGGCTTCGTCGAAGCGTCCGGCGCGGAAGAGCGAGAAGCCTAAATTGTTTTCCACACTCGCAAGGTAATGCGTATGCCCCGCCTCTTCCAGATGGAAGCTGGCCGCCGTCAACTCGATCAAAGCATTGTCAATGTAATCCGTGCGTTTCTCGGCCACGCCGATGGATTCCCATGTTCCGGCCAGCGTACTGTGGAATTTGCCTTTAAGGGCGTGGCTTTCGCATTCCCTGATGAGGGGCGCGGCGTCAAGCAGGAGCGCGAGCGCATCCCTGTGACGCGCGGCAGAACGCTCGACTTCCGCGCGTCTCACCTGAGCGAGACCTTTTAACTCAAGCTCCGAATCGGGCAGTTCGTCCACAGCCTGCCGGAGCGTGACGCGCGCCTCGTCGTAACAACCTTCGCGCCAGTAACACCACGCCAACTCAATTTTCGCCTCCACGACCCTGCCGGTTTCACCGAGCGAGGCGAAAAGCGACAGGCTTTCGCTGATTAAATCTTTCGCCGCGTCTTGTGAGCCTGCGACCTGATGCGCGCTGCCCAACCATCCGCTCAACACCCCCACGCGCAATAAAATCACGGCCTGAGTATGCTGTTCAAAGCCTCTCAGGTCAGGATGCACACCTATCCCCTCCCACAACGAGCCTAACGCCTGTCTCGCGGTTTCGAAATTCCCGGCATTTTCTAATTCCTGCGCGAGCGTGCAGCGGAGTTGTGCCTGTGATTCGGGAGTGCGCCCGATTTCGTCAATTTGGTGAAGCAGCGTGGTGGTTAAGTTCATGTGAGGTTTAATCTTACACTCCTTAGTAAGGATTCTTGCAGAAACGCGAATTTTTTACCTGAAGGTGATATGATGCGCCCTCAACTTTGCCAGATAGCTTCAGCGTGATAAACGCTGGCAGCATTTCACCTCAGGAGAATCTCAATGCGAACAGTACGCAGAATTTGCGCCATCAGCCTATTAATAGTAACCCTTTCAACATTTGCGTTAGGCGAAGAGGAAGGCTGGATCGGCACCGGCCACAAGCCGCCCCAAACCGCGTCTGCCTTGACGGCGTCCAGCCAGACGCCGGAGTCAAACATCGCGGAAACTGGTGAGGAGTCCAGTTACTTTGATGAGTTTTACGTAGTAGCCCGGTTATTTCTGCAAATGAATTTGCTTTTGCCTTAAGCTAAATCCGGCTACTACCAAGGGCTGCCCTTTCTCGCTCCGACGTTCAGAGATTTACGCCAGTCGCACGAGACGCCGGGAATTGTGAGTCGGGTTGCGCTTCGCACAATTCACATGCTCCATAACCCCGCTTCTCGGTGAGGCCAACTTTGTCGTGCGCAAAAGACTTACAAATCCGACTTCGCGCCACAATGGGTTGGCCTTTTAAGACTTTGTCACGAAGCATCCTACTCTCATTTTTGCGTGAAAAGCAATAATTATTATGGCCTTTGCAGAGTCGCGGGCGGCGGCCGTCTTTGGGAATTATCGCCCGTTACCGCTCTTAGCCCGCGGCCGTTGGATGTCTTGATTTGAAGCGTGTTATACAAAGGATGCGTTACGCAGGAATTTTATTTCGATGTTATCCATTGACGGCATGATTTATGAGACATAAGACAACGGGTAAAAGCGGGCGCGCCTGGCCGCTCGTTCTGTTTGCAACCGTGTGCGCGCTCATCGCGGGGTGTTCGCAAACGCCTGACGAGAGTCGCGCGCAACGATACGAGTTGAAGGGTAAGATCGTCTCATTCAACAAGGCGCAGCAACAAGTGGTTATCGAGCACGAGGAAGTGCCCGGTTTCATGGAGGCGATGACGATGCCCTTCACGTTGCGGGAAGACGGCGCTTTCGACGTGATGCGCGCGGGCGACCGGATACAGGCGACGCTGGTGGTGGACGCCGAGCGGACGCGTCTGGAAAATCCGATCATCACTCAGGCCATCCCCACGGCTACCACAACGGGGACGCCAGCCGACGGGCCGACCGAACCCGAAATCGGCGCAACCCCTCCCGACGCAAAGCTCGTCAATCAGGACGGCAAACAGATCAATTTGCAACAGTATCGCGGGCGCGCGCTCGTCTTAACGTTCATTTACACGCGCTGCCCTCTGCCCGATTACTGTACTTTGATGAGCAACAACTTCGCCGCGATCAATCGCGAGTTGAACAAGTCGGCGGAACTGCGCGACGGCATCCGCCTGCTCAGCATCACGCTCGATCCGGCCTACGACACCCCGAAGGTCTTGCGCAGCTACGGCGCGGCGCACACGGAAAATTATCAGGGCGAAAAGTTTGAATCCTGGGAATTCGCAACGGGCGAGCCGGGGGAGATTCAGCGTGTGGCTAATTTTTTAGGCTTGCTCTACAAGCAGGAAGGCGCGCAGATCGATCATTCTCTGCGCACGGCAGTCATCGCGCCGGACGGCAAACTTTATAAACTGTACCGGGGCAACGAGTGGAAGCCCGCGGAAGTTTTAAACGACCTGCGCACGCTGAAAGGCGCGCATCCCTCTTCCTGAAAAAGCCGGAAGCGGCGCACTCAACGCACGCCGCTTCCAAAAAAGATCACCGGGCAGAAGATAAACTAACGGTCTCGCCCTCAGCCTTTGAGTTTTTTAATCTCTTCGGTAAGCACGGGAATGACCTCGAAGAGATCGCCGACGATGCCATAATCGGCGATGTCGAAGATGGGCGCTTCCGGGTCTTTGTTGACGGCGACGATGGTGCTCGCGTTCTTCATGCCGACGAGATGCTGGATCGCGCCGGAAATGCCGAGCGCGATGTAGAGTTTGGGCGTGACGGTCTGACCCGAAGAGCCGATCTGGCGGTCAATGGGCAGCCACCCGGCGTCGCAGATCGGGCGGGATGCCGCGATCTCGCCGCCGAGCAAATCGGCCAATTGTTGCGCGAGCGCGATGTGCTCCTGTCCCTTGATGCCGCGGCCGATGGCGATGATGGTATCAGCCTTCGACAGGTCAACGGCCTGCTTCACCTCCTGGAAAGGCTCTTCCGGCTGCATCCTCACTTCTCCGACTTCGACTTGCAGAGACTCGACCGCTGCCTCTCCGCCGCGCTCCGCCTGGTCGGCGCGGTACGCACCCGACTGGAACGTCGCGAAGACGGGAGGCTCGCCGTTCGTCACGACATCGGCGTCAATCTTTCCCTGAAAAATACGGCGGG
>DATCWB010000404.1:0-3629 GCA_036566625.1 Pyrinomonadaceae bacterium | reverse complement strand
GTTGTAGTCGTGGTCGTCCGTGCCCGGACGGAACTTCACTTCCTTGACCGTGATCGTGACCTGCTTCTTCTTCGCCTCTTTCTGCTTCTTGCTGTTCTCATACTGGAACTTGCCGAAGTCGATGATGCGACAGACGGGCGGGTCGGCCGTTGCCGCCACCTCGACCAGATCGAGTCCTTTGTCGCGCGCCATGCGAATGGCGTCGCGCGTGTTCAAGATGCCGAGTTGCTCGCCATCGTCGCCGATGACGCGCACTTCCGGCACGCGAATCCGGTCGTTGATGCGCGCGGAGGGTGTCCGGCGTGTGTCAGGGCGCTGTCCGCGTCCGCGAAAACTTGGTGAGATTGCTCCACCTCCTAAGGTTGCAAGTCTCAAGTCTCAGGTCTCAAGTCCGAAGTCTTTTATTTGACTTGGGACTTTGGACTTAGGACTTGGGACTTAGGTGTTCGTCAATGCGCGCGACTCGATGAGGGCGCGCGCCATCCGTTTGAAATCTTCCGTCGGCAGGGAGACGGCGTCGCCGGGTGCGCGCTCACAGATGGCCGCCTTCCCCTTGCCTCATCTCGCGCCCGCGGCCAGTTGCAGCCGCCTGCGCGCCTTCTTTCAGTTCTACTTTTACTTCACTCATCGCCCGCTCGTCTCACGCGAAAGATTTACGAGACCGCCCGCCGCGCGTCGCGCGTGAAAAGCGACAAGCGCGCAACGCGCCCCATCGGCCACAGAGGGGTCGGAAGAAAAACCCGTCGGACACGAGCGGCGGCCTTCGCGGAAGCAAAAGCGTCAACCTGATTCTGAATTTCGCGTTCGTCTTTAGTTAACGAACGAATTTTAGATCGGATTCGACAGAAGCGCCTTTGCCGCGCGACGCCGCCCGGTTTGGTGGCGGGTCGCTCGTGATTAGAATCGAAACGTAGTTCGAGTTCGCATCAACATAAAAAGCAAAGGTCTTCCGGAGCTCGCTGTCGAAAAAAGAAAATGGTAGGCTCGTGCGGATTTGAACCGCAGACCCCTACCGTGTCAAGGTAGTGCTCTACCCCTGAGCTACGAGCCTACAAATACCAACAACAAACGCTTCAAACACTCTGAAAACGGACTTGTAAAGTAACAAACGCCCCGCGCCCATGTCAAGCAACCGTCTGGTAGTGGGTCAGGTTGAAAAGAAGTGAAATCTTCATATATTGTGGCATTACTAAAAGCCGTCTCATAAATACCTTGTCGTACTTCTTTCAGGCATCACGAACGAAAAACGTAGTGCCGACCAGAAGACGGCGTCGCCCGCGCCATCCTTGCCCCGTTGATGAAAAAGATTTGTTCTGCGCGAATGATACTTTTCGTTGTTCTCCTGCGCATTAATGGTTGAGGTGGAGGTAGCCTAAGAGGTCGGTCACCTCCAGGGTCGTCTCCGGTAAGACCTTAATTCAATTAATAGAGGAGATACGATAATGGGATACGATACACACGTTAAACGCTTGAAGAACTTCTGGGGGACTTTAATCACTCTTTCAGTAGTGCTTATCGGGTTACAGGCGCTCGCGGCGGCCAGCTATCCCGTCCACGGTCAGGTAAGGCCGCAGGCGAAGACGAAGATCGCGGCCGCGCCAAAAGAGATCAAGGTTGTCTCGGTCAAGCCGATAGCACAGTCCGACCCGCTCATCGTGGCGCTGAAGAGTAATCAGGAAATTGGCCTGCTGAAAAACCTGACCTGGGACGATGCCAAGCGTGTGGTCTATCAGGGGACTGACGTTGGCGCGATACTTCTACCCATTAGTGCCAACAAGACCGTTGTCGCTTACTATCGCGCCAAACAACCGGGCTTCAAGGTCGCCGTGATGGAGACGAGCGGCCCGGGCTTGGATTCCGTTGAGCTCACCTTCTCGACCGCAGACGGAAAGGCCATCGTGGGACACAAACTTCAGAACGGCAACCTGAGTATCACTTCTATGCCCGGCAAGACGGCGGGTTACTGGGACTGCGTGCATGATTGCCAGGAGGGCACAAAAGAGTTCGGACCCTCCTGGCTCAAAGTAGCGACCTCCGTGACATCGCCCTTCGAGACCGGCTACAAAGCGGGGGTTCTGCTCGGTTGTGCCGCCAAGTGTTGGTAGTCGAACTCGAGGCGGGTCGATGAAATTATTAGCAGGACAGCCACGTTGGGCGCAAAAGATTCTGGAGTGAAAAGAGCAAGAGGGGCGACGAGTCGTAACTGGTCGCCCCTCAGAAAGCATAGACGCAGGACGCTAGACCCTTGAGTAACTATCAGCGATGGTGGAAGATCGAGCGGCTGTATGCCTGGCTGCGGAACTTCCCCGGATCGCGATGCGCTTCGGCTTTCCTGTTGAGACCTATCTCGGATTCGTTCACTTGGACTGCATAGGATTTTGTTGAGGTGCTATTACATAGACCGCTTCTGGATAAGAGCATAAAATAGCCCGGCCATGAAAATGTCTGACATTATCTTAGTGATACTTGACGGGCTGTTACTCCTGTTTCTATCGGCTATGGGTCTGCATTGGCTTTGGTTGCTTTTGGTAGGCGCAGCATCGCTTGCCGTGCTCGTGTTCACAGTCCGCAGCCGAGCCAGGCAATTATGATTTTTCAGCTTTCAAACTGACCCACTACCAAGCGTCTCACCTCTGAAATCTCCGCACATTTTCATACCTTTCAAGTAATAGGCCGCATTTACAGCCCATTTTCGCAGTATAATCCTGCAAGGGGTAACGTGGTAGCTGCCACGTTTGCCGCCCGACATCCGTGCGCAACCGACCCGCGAAAAGTGCGACTCTAAATCATCAGAGGCTACAGCGGGCGGGTGATGCCGGGCACTGGAAAGCCCGGCAATGAGGCAAGTCCGATGATGATTAACTCTGAAACCCTCCCTACCATCCCCGCGAAACGGCTATCCTTACGCTGGCTGGCCGACGATGACGCCTCCGCCCTGTTCTCTATTTTCTCCGACCCGGACGTAATGCGGTATTGGAGTTCGCCGCCGCTCGCCGATATAGAAGGCGCGCGCAAACTGCTCGCACACATCCACGACGGCTTCCGGCAACGGACTCTTTTCCAGTGGGGCATTGCGCGACGCACGGATGACCGCGTCATCGGAACATGCACGCTCTTCCACCTGGATATAGACAACCGTCGCGCCGAACTGGGTTATGCCCTCGGCCGCGAGCACTGGAAGAAGGGCTATATGCAAGAGGCTCTAGCAGCGTTGCTCGGTTTCTCTTTCGACAAGTTGAATATGCACCGGATTGAGGCTGACGTTGATCCGGGAAACGCCTCGTCCATAAAAACACTGGAGCGGCTGGGCTTCCAGAGAGAAGGCTATCTGCGCGAGCGTTGGCTGGTTGGCGGAGGGATTCAGGATGCGCTCTTTTACGGCCTGCTCCGGCGTGAATGGCAGGATAGCAGGGCTATCTAACAAGCCCTTGAAGCCGACTTCTTTTCCGCTACGCTCGGAGCCCCTCTATTAATTTCCCGGTCGCGCCCTACTACAATTTGATCTTTTTTGAGGCGGGGTTTCGGTGTTTTCCCATGAGTAAGTAGAGCTCATGGTGAGGGCAAAGGCGCACCCCGCGCCCGCTGCATGTATGAATCGCAACGGGCGCGGGGTGCGCCTCTGTCCCCAC
>DATCWB010000403.1:0-7501 GCA_036566625.1 Pyrinomonadaceae bacterium | reverse complement strand
GGTTTATAGAATCATCTGCCGCGACGGCCGGTGCGTCGAATCGAGCGTTATTAGCCGTGGCTAAACGTAGAGACGCGCGCATTCCATATTCAATAACATTTCGCGGCTACCAAAGGAGCTTGAAGATGAGGCGGAGAAATTTTTTGACGGGCGCGGGCGTGGCTGTAGGGTCGCTCCCGCTGGCGGCGACGTTCGGCGGCGGAACTCAGGCACAGGGCGGCCTCGTGCGGCCGCGCTCTCTGCGTACGGGCGACGTGGTGGGGCTGGTGACGCCCGCCACCGAAGTGCCCGACCCAGACCGGCTCGCGCTCGCCGAGCACACGATCAAGTATCTCGGCCTGCGCCTGCGGCGCGGCCGCAACGTCGGCCGCAGGTTCGGCACATACCGCGAATCGGTCGCGGCGCGACTCGATGATCTGCACGCGATGTTTCGCGACCCGGAAGTGCGCGGCGTCTTCGCCATCCGCGGCGGCTACGGCTCGGCACACCTGCTCGACCGCATCGACTACGATCTCATCCGCCGCAATCCGAAAGTCTTCGTCGGCTACTCGGACATCACGGCGATGCACCTCGCCATCAACCGGCACGCGCGCCTCGTCACCTTCCACGGCCCCATCGTGCTCTCGCGCTTCACCGACTACACGCAGCAGCACTTTCGCAAAGCGCTCTTCGAGACCACGCCGCTCGGCACCGTCACGAACCCGCCGGAGCCGAACGCGCTGCGCCCCGCGCACACGCTCAGAACGGTGCGCCCCGGCACGGCCATCGGCGCGCTCGTCGGCGGCAATTTGTCGCTCATCGTCTCGACGCTCGGCACGCCCTACGAGATCGACACGCGCGGCAAGATTCTTTTCCTCGAAGACGTGGAGGAACAGGCTTACAGCATCGACCGGATGCTGACGCAACTTCGCTTGGCGGGCAAACTCAAGGACGCGGCGGGCGTCATCTGGGGCGAGTGCGACGGCTGCGGGCCGCGCGATTACAAGCCTTCGACCGTCCTGCCTTTCACGGTCGGAGAGGTCGTGGACAACCTGCTCGGCGGGCTGCAAATTCCGGTGCTCTCAGGTCTCACCATCGGCCACACGAACGATCAACTGACGCTGCCGCTCGGCGTGACGGCCACGCTCGACACGTCGGCCGGAACGCTCGACATCAAAGAGGCCGGCGTCGTCTGAGCCGGAACAATCCGGCGGCCGGGGTGTCTAAACTTCTCAGCCGTGAACGAGAAGCGCAAGTTAGCGCGGGGTGCGGCGTTCAGGAAGCGAAACTTGATTCTTTGCGAAGCGAGGGCACGCCGATGAAGACGATGCTGATGAAAGCTGCGAGACGGTCAACTTTGTTATTGATCGCCGTCGGGTTCGTCATTTCCATGAACACAGGCTGCGATGCACAGTCGCGCGCCGGGCAAACACCGCGCTCCGGCGCGCGCGGGCTGAAAACGCCGCGCAAAACTCTGCGCGCTTTCGGCTCGGAGCAGGAGCTAGCGAAATATTTCCGCAAACAGGCCGCCGAGATAAAGCGCGAGCAGGAACGGCAGCGGAGGCTGGTCAGGAGGCGGGCCAGGAGGCAGGCGGCAGTGGCGGTCAATGCTCCGACGACTCCTGCTGCACCGTCTCTGGGGGCGACGGCGGAGGCAAGCGACACTGCAAACGCTTTCTCCATGTCCGAGATCGTGTCCGTCGGCGCGGCGGAGAACAAAGACGCTGTGACGAACGTGCAACACGCGGGCGTTGACGAGGGCGGCATCGTCAAGGTGCACGGCGATCATCTGGTGGTCTTGCGGCGCGGGCGTCTGTTCACGGTCGCCATCGGCGACGGCGCGCTCAGGCCGGTTTCCGCCGTCGATGCGTTCGCGCCCGACATCAACCCGGCCGGCACGTGGTATGACGAAATGCTCATCTCCGGCAACACGGTCGTCGTCATCGGTTACAGCTACGAGCGCGGCGGCACGGAGGTCGGCCTGTTCGACATCGGGCGCGACGGCGAGCTGAGCTACCGCTCCACCTATCACCTGCGCTCGAACGATTACTACTCGTCGCGCAATTACTCCAGCCGCCTGATCGGCTCGAAACTCATCTTCTACACGCCGCACTCCCTGTCGCTCGAAGCCGAAGACCCGTTCGCTTCATTCCCGGCGATTCGCAAATGGGGCAAGGGGGCGAACGAGGCCGGGTTCAAGCGCATCGTTCCGGCGACGCGCGTCTACCGGCCGGTGCAGCAGCAGCGCGAGAGCGAGCCATACGACAACACGCTGCACACGGTGACGATCTGTGATCTGGCGCGGGGCGAGATGGAGTGTGAGGCGACCGCCGTCATCGGAGCCCCAGGCCGCGTGTTCTACGTCTCGTCGGGTTCGGTCTACGTGTGGGTCAACGATTGGGAGCGCGACGGCGAGCGGATGCGGAGTCAGTCGATGCTCTACCGGATGCCGCTCGACGGCTCAGGCCCGAGCGCGCTCAGGGTGGGAGGCAGCCCCGTCGATCAATTCTCGTTCCTTGAGAGCGAGGACGCCCACCTCAACGTGGTCGTGCGTTCGGACGGGGCGGGCGACCGGATGTGGGCGGCGGAAGTGTCGATGGGCGACGTGGGCCTGCTGCGCGTGCCGCTCGCTAGTTTCTCGGACGGCGGCGACGCTGCCCCGCCTTCGAGCTATCGCAAACTCGCGAAGCCCGAAGGGTACACGTTCCAAAACCGCTTCGTCGGCCAACACCTGCTCTACGGTACGGGCAGCGGTTGGGGCAGGCCGGAGAGCGCGAAGCATCCGCGCCTGTACGCGGTGCGCTGGGATGGCGGCGGCGCGCTCGCGGAGTTGCCGCTCGCGCACGGCGTGGATCGCATCGAGGCGTTGGGCGCGGACGCGCTCGTCGTGGGAACCGACGGGAAGGATTTGCATTTCACGGGCATCAGGCTCGGCGGCGAACAACCCGCGCTCGCCGACCGCTACACGCGCAAAGAGGCGGCGCAGGGCGAACTGCGCAGCCACGGCTTTTTCTACAAGCCCGACGGCGCGGATTCGGGTTTACTCGGGCTGCCCGTGCGCGGCGCGGGGAGACCGGGCTACGAGCACCTGTCGGAAGGCTCGGCCTCGATCCTGTTTTTGCGCAACGAGTCGCTGCGCTTGAACGAACTCGGAGAACTCGCGTCGCGGGCGGAAGGCAATGTGCAGGACGCGTGCCGCGCTTCGTGCGTTGACTGGTACGGCAACGCGCGGCCTCTCTTCCTGCGCGGGCGCGTCTTCGCACTGCTCGGCTACGAGATCGTCGAGGGCGCGTTCGCGGAGAATCGCATACGCGAGACACGCCGCATCAGCTACACGCCAATGCAGAGGGAAACGCCGGGAAGATAAGTAGGAACGATGAAGTAGGAACACGGAACGATGAATGAAAGCATCCGACTCACTTGAGTGCTTTCATTCATCGTTCCGTGTTCCTACTTCATCGTTTCATTTCAAACTGCTTCGGACTGCGAGGTGAAGTTGAACGCCTTGAGTTTGAGCGCGGGCAGAAGCGATGCTCCGTCCGAGTCGCCAACGCGCTCGGACGCGCCGATCATCTCGACGTTGCCGGGCGCGAGCATGCCGATGATGGATTGGTTGAAACGAAAATTCCTGACGGGGTAGCGAATCTCTCCGCCTTCGATGTACCAGAGGCCGTCACGGGTGAGTCCCGTAAGGGAGGCCGTGCGCGGGTCGGTCGAGCGGATGTACCAGAAACGGCTGATGAGCAGGCCGCGACGCGTCGAGCGGATCATCTCTTCGATTGAAGAGCGCGCGGACGTAGTCTCAAGGATGAAATTGACCGGGCCGGGCGTCGGCTCTTTCATCCGTTGCTTCGCCCAGAAACGCGTGTAGGTCAAATTTTCGAGCGCGCCGTTTTTGACGAGATGGATGCGCTCGGCGGGCAGGCCGGCCTGCGCCGCCTGCGTGCCGGGCAGTTCCGCGTTCCACGGGTCGCTGTAGATGTCGATGCGCTCGTCGAAAATCCGCTCGCCGAGACGCGTCTTGCCGCCGGGCACCGAGTAGGGACTGCGCCCCTCTTCCGCGCTGCGCGCGTCGAAGGTCATCGAGCCGAGGAGGTCTGCGACGGCCTGCGGTTCAAGGATGACGGTATACGCGCCGGGTTCGAGCGCACGCGCACCCCGCCCCTCCAACGCCTTGCGGATCGCTTCGCGCGCGATGCGCTCCGTGTCGAGTCTGCCGACATCGAAGTGGCTGCGCTGGAAGAAGCCGGAACTCGCGCCGTCCGTTGTGCGCGAAGTCACGGAGAGGCCGACCGCGGTGCGCCGCTCGAAAGCGAAATTCCCGTTCTTCGTGGCAAACGCGCCGGCCTGTGTGCGCGCCTGATGAAAGCCCGCGCTGACGACCCCGGCGCGCTCGCTTCCGGCGAGAATCGCGCCGACCGCGCGGGCGCGCGCCGACGCAGAGATGTTCGCCGTCGCTTCCGTATAGCCGTTGACGGGTTTGTAAGTCTGCCGCCCGAGCGTGGGCAGGTACTCGCGGTCAACCGGGGCGATGCGCGCGATCCGCTCGGCCTGCTCGACGGCTTCGCGCAGCGATGCGTCGTCCGTGTCGTTGGTCGAGGCTGCGCCGCGCTTGCCTCCGATCCAGACCGTGACGCTCGCGCTGCGATTATCGCGCACGCCGCTCGTCAGAAAATTGTTGACGGCGAACCTGAGATGCGCCACCCGCTCGCTGTTGATGTTCAACGTCGCGTCGTCGGCTTTCACAAACGAAAGCATCCGGTCGGCGATGGCGCGTGCTTCCTTCTCGGTCAAGAGCATGGCGTTTGGTGTCCCTCCCTCGTGCGTTAGCGGGCAGCGGCGGCGGTGTTGAGAACGTTGATGCGGCGGAATCGCGTGACGGGGCAGCCATGCGAGACCGAACTCGATTGGCTGGGTTCGCCCTTGCCGTCCGAGAACGTACCGCCGAGTTGATACGTATTCGTTCCGCCCAGCGCGTCGCACGCGCCCCAGAAATCGGTCGTCCGCGATTGATAAGCCACGTCGCGCAGCATCCCCACAACACGGCCGTTCTTAATCTCCCAGAAGGTCTGCCCGCCGAACTGGAAGTTGTAACGCTGCTGGTCAATCGAGTAGCTGCCGCGACCGTAGATGACGATGCCTTTGTCCACGCCGCCCACGAGATCGTCGAGCGACACCGGCTCTTTCGCCGGTTCGAGCGAGACGTTCGGCATGCGCGGGAAGGGCACGTCGCCCCAGCCTTGCGCGTGCAGGCAGCCGTAAGATTTATCCCTGCCGATGAGCGGCGCGAGATCGCGCGTCGTCTGCCAGTCAACGAAGACGCCGTCCTTGACCAGATGCCACTTCTGCGCCGCCACGCCTTCGTCGTCGTAAGCGACGGTGGCGAGCGCGCCGGGCTGCGTGCGGTCGGCGAAGAAGTTGACGATCTTTGAACCGAATTGGAGCTTGCCCGTCTTGTCCGGCGTCAGGAAACTCGTGCCCGCGTAGTTGGCTTCCCACAGGAGCGCGCGGTCGAGTTCGGTCGAATGGCCGACCGATTCGTGGATCGTGAGGAACAGGTGCGAGGGGTGGAGCACGAGGTCGTACTGGCCGGGTTCGACCGATCGCGCCTTGAGCTTCCCGACCGCTTCCTCGCCCGCCTGCGCCGCTTCCGCGAGCCAGGGATATTTTTCGATGTACTCGTAGCCCATGCCCTGCGGCCCGGCGATGGAGTTGCGCGTCTGGAAGTCGCCGCTCGCGCGGTCAACGGCCGTGACGTTGAAATCCGGGAAACCACGAATGATGTATTGCTCGATGCGCGAGCCGTCGGAGGTGGCGAGAAACTTCTGTTCGTTCACCCACGTCATCGAAGAGTTGACGAAGCTCACGCCTTTCACCTTCAACGCCTCTTCGTTCAACTTGATGAGAAACTGAATCTTGTCGTCAACAGGCACGTCGAACGGGTCGCGCGTGAACGAGCTTTTCCACTTCGCCGTGGCCTTCGGCGCGGGCGCGAGCCGCACGGGCTTGCGTTGGAAGGCCGAGTTGGCGCGCGCGATCTCGACCGCCTCCTGCGTGACGCGCCGCACCTCGGCCTCGGTCGCGACGGGGCTGGCCGCAAATCCCCATGTGCCGCGCACGAGGACGCGCACGCCGAAGCCGGAGCTCTGGTTGCGCGAGACGTTCTGCACCTGCCGCTCGCGCGCCGCGACGGCTTCCGTGCGCGTGCGCATGATGCGTATGTCGGCGTAGGACGCGCCGAGCCGTCTGGCCGTCGAGAGCGCAACGTCGGCGAGTTTGTTTTGATCAATCGCCGCCGCCGCGGCTTCCGCCGCTTCGAGTTCGTAGGTGCAGACGGGGAGCGCGAGAGCCGCGCCCGTTGCGAGTCCCGCTGTTTTCAAAAAGTCGCGCCGTGTCGGAGCCATTGGTCTCTAGCCTCACATTCTTTCGCCCGGTTGAGAGATCGCCAGTTCAAAATAATCGCGCTGGCAAATAATCACGCTGGCGGATAATTGCGCTGGCCGGAATCCGCTTTAGAATATACTCCGCGCCCCGGCCGCTTCAAGCGCGGACTTCGGAGGCCGGCGCGTCGGGTGCGATAAAATAATCTCGCCCCCGGCGCGCCGTTTGAAACGATCCGGCATCCGGTTACGTTAAATCTTCCAGACTAACGGGTCACTTCATCTTCCGGCAAAAATCAGGTAACTTTCAGACGATTAAATTCTCAAGGAGTAAAGAGATGAGACTTGCAGCCATGCGCAGCTTGAAAATTTTCGCCGCCGTCCTGCTCCTCACCGGCCTGCACGTTTATGCGCAGCAGCAGACGGGGAGCAAAACGTTTGTCTTCACGACCAAATCGAAGGAAGCCCGAGAGGCTGCCGAACAGGCCGTCAGGATGATCGAATCTTTCCGACCTCCCTCCGACATTCTGCCCATCGCGCAGAGGGCTGTCGCCGCCGACCCCGAATTCGCTTTCGCGCATTACCTCGTCGCGACCTTCACGCCGCCGCCGCAACCGGGCGCGACGCCGCAGGCCGGCAACACCCCGAAGGCGCACATGGATAAAGCGCTCGAACTCTCGAAGCGCGCCTCGGACGGCGAGCGTCGCTATCTGGAAGCCGTCGCGCTCGTGCGCGCGCAGAAGCCCGCCGAGGCCGCGCCCCTGCTCCGCAAACTCGCCGAGGATTACCCTCAAGAGCGGATGGTGCGAATGATGGCCGGTCAGGTCTTGTTCAATCGCGGCGAGACGGAAGAGGCGCGCACGCACTTCGAGCGCGCCGTCGCCCTCGACAACAGCACGCCCCGCGCTTACAACTTCCTCGGCAACTACCACCTGCTCCGGGGCGACTACGCGAAGGCGCGCGAGATGTACGGGCACGCTTTGAAGCGGACGGTGAAAGGCACAGCCCCCTTCGGGCCGAACTACGGTCTGGCTTACACACATATCTACGAGGGGAACATCCCCGCAGCGTTGAAAGTGCTGAACCGTTTTCAGGAGGAATATTCGCGCACGAGCGGCGCGGCGGAGTTCCCGCCCGTCTTC
>DATCWB010000402.1:0-5498 GCA_036566625.1 Pyrinomonadaceae bacterium | reverse complement strand
AAGAAGCGTTTTATCTTGTCACTTGTCACCCGTCACTTGTCACCGTTGTAAGTTGCCATCGCTTTGTCAATGCCGTCGCGGAGGACGGCGCGGATCGCTTCGGCGCTCCGCTCTAAAACTTTCTCCAACTCGGTGCGCGCGCCCGGCGGGAAACGTTCGAGGACGTATCGCGCGGTATCGGCGAGCGGGTGTTCGGGTTGAATCCCGATGCGCAGCCGTATAAATTCATCCGTGCCCGTCTGCGCGATGATACTTTTCAAACCGTTGTGGCCGCCGCTCGAACCGCGTGGCCGGATGCGTAGCGTGCCGAAAGGCAACGCGAGATCGTCGCTGATGACGACCAGACCCGTCGCCGTTTTCAACTCGCGTTTGCGCAGCAGACATTGAACCGACTCGCCGCTCAGATTCATGTAAGTCTGCGGCTTGACGAGTTCGACTTTCCTGCCTTCGATCTCGGCGCGGCCGACGAGGGCGCGGCATTCCTCGCGTCGCACTTCGCGCCCCGCCTCGCGCGCCAACAAGTCCACGACCATGAAGCCGAGGTTGTGGCGCGTCAACTCATACTGCGCGCCCGGATTGCCCAGCCCGACGATAAGCATCAGAAAACAGGGGGAGGGACGAAGGGTAAGGGATAAAGGGGTGCAACCCGTATCGCCGGGATTGGGGCGTGCTGCGCCTTTTCCCCTTCACCTTTATCCTTTCCCCAAACTCCGTTAGGCTTCGTCGCCCTCGTCGTCCTTCTTGCCCTTGCCGATAACTTCCGGCTCGGCGTCGGCGTCCTCATCTGTCGCCGCAGGAGCTTCGACCGGCTCTTCCGCGATGATGCCGACGGTGGCAAGCACGGTGTCAGGCTCGTTCAGGATTTCGATGTTTTCCGCCACCTGTAAGTCTGTGACGTGCAGCACGTCGTGGACGCCGAGGTTGGAGACATCGAGGTTGATGGCATCGGGAATGTCGCGCGGCCTGACGCGGATTTGAATTTCGCGCACCATCTGTTCCAGCACGCCGCCGCCTTCGGTCACTCCGACAGGCTCGCCCGTCAGGTGCAGGGGCACCGCAACTTCGATCTTCTGGCCGCGCACGAGGCGACGCAAATCCGCGTGGATGAGACGACCGCGCACCGGATCGATCTGCCGGTCGAGAAACATCACGTCGTGCCCGCCTTCGCCGTCGATGTCGAGAGTGAAGATAGTGTTGTGGCCTGATTCCGTGCGCAGGATGGCGGCCAGTTCGGCCAGCGACGCGGAGGCCGAAACCGAGTCGCCTTCGCCTCCGTAAATCGTGAGCGGCACGCGACCGGCGGCGCGCACGCGGCGCGCATCGTTTTTGCCGCGCCCCTCGCGGCGCGCGGCCTTGATCGTAAATTCTTTCTTCTCTGCCATAATTTCTAACTCGCTCTTTCTAGCGTTATGTACGCTCAGTGTTTGCCCTTCACACGAAGAGCGAAGAGACGCTGGTCTCCTCGTGGATCGACTTGATCGCTTTCGCCAGCAGCGGCGCGATGCTCAGAACTTTAAGATTATCCATCTCACTCTTGCTCCCGTTGAACGGGATCGTGTTCGTCGTGACCACCTGCTCGATGTCCGACTTCGCCAACTGCTCGCAGGCGTGACCCGACAAGACGGCATGGGTGAAACAGGCGTGAATGCTGGCCGCGCCCGCGCTCTTGAGAGCCTTCGCGACCTTCGTCAGCGAGCCGCCCGTGTCGCACATGTCATCGACGACGAGGCAGTTGCGCCCGCGCACGTCGCCGACGACGTTCATCACTTCGGCCACGTTCGCCTTCTCGCGCCGCTTGTCGCAGAGCGCGAGTTCGGCGTCCAGACGCTTGGCGTAAGCGCGCGCGCGTTCAGCCCCGCCCGTGTCCGGCGCGACCACCGTCAGGTTCGGCATCGGGTTCTGCTGGTAGTGGCCGATGAAGACGGGCGCGGCGTACAAGTGATCCACCGGGATGTCAAAGAAGCCCTGAATCTGCGCGGCGTGCAAATCCATCGTCAGGACGCGATGCGCACCGGCCGTCGCGATCAGGTTTGAGACGAGTTTGGCGGCTATCGAGACGCGCGGCCGATCCTTCTTGTCCGAACGCGCGTAACCGTAATACGGGATGACCGCCGTCACGCGCTCGGCCGACGAACGTCGAAAGGCGTCGAGCATGACGAGCAGTTCCATCAGGTTCGCGTCCGTGGGCGGGCAGGTCGGCTGCACGATAAAGATGTCGCCGCCGCGCACGTTCTCGGTGATCTGAAAGTTGAACTCGCCGTCCGAAAACCGCCCGATGGTCGCGCTGCCCGGATCGCAACTCAGGTAGTTGCAAATCTCCAGCGTCAACTCGCGGTTCGCGTTGCCGGAAAAAACTTTGATGCCGCCGGTCGTACTCATAAGCTCAAGTGACAAGTGACGAGTGACAAGTGACAAGTCAGACCAAGCCTCTTGACTTGTCACTTGTCACTCGTCACTTGTCACTGACGGATGGCTGGGGCGGAAGGATTCGAACCTACGAATGCCGGATCCAAAGACCGGTGCCTTACCACTTGGCGACGCCCCAATGTTGCTCTTGCGCGCGTTGCCCTCGACAGCCACGCTCATTCAAAACCCAATCGCGCCGAACTCCGCCGCGTATGCACTGCGCGCGAGCGTCGCACAGGCGAAAACCTGCCAGCCCGCCTCGACTCTCAAACTCGCCTGCGCGCGGTCGCGCTCTCGCACATTTTCAAAGAGGCCGAAGACACTGGCCCCGCTGCCCGAAAGCAACGCGCCGCTCGCGCCCGCCGCCGCGAGCGCGTCGCGTGCCCGCTCGATTTCAGGATGAAGGCGATAGACGACCGGCTCGAAATCGTTTCTCAGTGCCGCATGCAATGAACCTGAAATTTCGGCCTGCGCGCGCGAAACAGCGAGATTAACGGGCGAAACTGCCTTTGTCAAGGCGCACGCGTTCAACGACTTGTAGGCCGCCGCCGTCGAGACTCGGACGCGCGGCGTGACGAGTAAAAGCTGCTGCGGCGACGCGTCCCGGAGCGGGTGAATGTCTGTTCCCCGCCCCGTGCCGAGCGCCGTGCCGCCCGTCAAAAAGAAGGGCACGTCCGCGCCGAGCGACGCGCCGATACCAGCGAGCGCGTCCCGGTCGGCCTCCAGTTCCCACAGGCGCGCGAGACCGACGAGGGCGACGGCGGCGTTCGATGAGCCGCCGCCGAGACCGCCGCCCGCCGGAATCTTTTTCTCCAGACGGATGCGCGCGCCGCGATTCGCGCCGTAACGTTCGCGGAGGGCTACGGCTGCGCGATGCACGAGATTCGACTCGTCGCAGGGGATGTCGGGCGCGTCGCAGGTGAGTTCAAACTGTCCGTCGCCGCGCGCTGCAAACGCGAGCCGGTCGTGCAGCGTGATGGTCTGGAAGACGGTTTCGATCTCATGATAGCCGTCCGCGCGGCGTCCGTGGACGCGCAAGGTAAGATTGATCTTGGCGAAGGATGGGAGGGTGAATCGTGCGTCTGGCAAAATGGGCAAAATTTCAACGGGCAAAAGCAGAGCGGCCGGCCTCTCATAAAATCGAGCGCCGGCCGCTTTAAATTTTAGAACTCGCCGGCGGCTCTAGCGCGTGACGAACACCTGCGTGAAAAAGACACGACCGTCGGCGGCGCGCGCCACACCGACGCCGGAATGCGTGAAGCCCTGGCGCAACAGGTTGGCGCGGTGCTTGGACGAAGTCATCCAACGCTCGACGGCGAAGCCCGCCGGATCGTCGTAGCCCGAATTATACGCGATGTTCTCGGCAATCGCGCTCCAACCGCAGACGCCGCAGGCGCGTGCGCGCATCGTCATGTTCTGGCCCTGCGGGTCTATGTGATCGAAGAAGTTCTGGCGCGCCATGTTCTCCGAGTGCAGCCGCGCCATGCGCGTCAGTTCCGCGTCCCAGACAAGCGAAGACTCGCCGCGTGAGCGTCGCGCCTCGTTGATCAGATCGAAGGCGCGCCGCTCGTCGCCGGTCGCGCTGACGCGAGCCGTGCGCGGTCGCGCATTCGTCATCGAGGCATTCAATATGCGCGCCTGCGCCTCGCACGAGTCGGCGCTGGAAGTGACGCGCGCGGCGCCACTGTTCGAGACTCCGACGAGCCGGGCGACGGGACGCATGGCTTGCGCTTCTACGCTCGCGGCGAACAGGCCGGAGACGAAAAGACAGGCGACGGCGGAGAAAGCGAAACGTGCGTGTCGGCGCACACGCAGGCCAACACAGGGGAACAAATTGTTGCGCGTCATTGGGGGTAGAACTCTCTTCTTTTACTTAGACTTTTTAACTGATGAGGAGGGTTCTTGCTTGCGGTCTGAGCGAAACTTGGGGCAAACGCTCAGACTAATGGCAGTGTAGCGCGCGGCCTATAGACCGTCAATATGTCAAATTTACACTCCGAATCGTGTAGTTTACTTGCCCGGCTCGGCGTTGATTTTGGCCTTGAGGCGGGTGATATCGGCGGCGTCGGTGGTGAGTCCGAGGGCTTTGCGCCAGGCGGCGCGTGCCTGTTCGAGTTGGCCGCGTTTCTGGTAGAGGTCGCCGAGATGCTCCTGAATGGTGGAAGAGCGCGTGTTGCGGCGCGCGGCGTCGTTGAGGTGGCGTTCGGCTTCATCGAGTTGGCCGAGTTTGAAGTAGGCCCAGCCGAGACTGTCGAGGTAGTTGGGGTTGGTCGGCTCGGTTTTCACGGCGCGCTTGATCATGTCGAGCGCTTCGGGGAGACGTTCGCCCCGCTCGATGAAAAAGTAGCCGAGGTTGTTGAGCGCGGTGGCGTCGTTCGGCGCTTTCGAGAGGATGCGTCGCAGAGACTCCTCCGCGCCCTTCGGGTCGCCGGCGCGCTCCTGCGCGGAAGCGAGCATGATGAGAGCCTGCGTGACGAGTTGCGGCTGATCGGGCGGGGCGAGTTCGAGCAGTTTGCGCGCGGCCTCGACCGCTTCTTTGCCGCGTCCGGCCTGCAAATAAAGGTTCGCGATGGAAAGGTAGGCCAGAAAATCGTCTTCGGCGTCGCCCGTGATGCGCGCGCGCAGGAGCGTCGCGCCCTCTTCCACCTGACCGAGTTCGGCCAGCGTCTCCGCTTCCAGAGCCAAAAACTCGGACGCGCGCGGATGTTTAAGACGCGCGGCGCGCACGGCTTCCAGAGCCTCACGCCGTTTGCCCTGTTCGCGCAGCACGGCGATGGAATAAAAATCGGCGCGCTGATCGTTTGCGCCGAGCAGGCGGCGCATGCGCCCGGTGGTCGAGAAGGCGTCGTCGAGACGACCGGCCTGCCGCTGCAAGTTGACGATGCGTTCGAGGAGCGTGCGCGCGACATCTTTGTCGCTGTCGGCGGTGAGCGGCGCGTCGGTGTTGATGCCGCGCGCCTTGAGTTGATCTTCGTAGGCGGCGATGGCTTCGTCGTAGCGGAGGGCGTCGGCCAGCACCCCGGCGAGGTCGTCCACCAGGCGACGCCGCTGCTGCTGCAACTCGCGCGTGTCGCCGGGGCGCGCGGTGGCCG
>DATCWB010000401.1:0-18638 GCA_036566625.1 Pyrinomonadaceae bacterium | reverse complement strand
CGGCCCGCGCTGACACGCGACGAGGCCGTGCGGCGCATCAACCTGCTCGCGGGCCGCGACCTGCGCGCGCTCGCCGACGAACTCGGCGTAACGGTCTGGAAAGCGGGACGCAAGAACAAGGGTTGGGCCGGGCACACGCTCGAACGCTACCTCGGCCTAGCGCAGAACTCGCGGCAGGCCCCGGACTTCGGCGAGTGGGATTTGAAACTCGTCTCACTCAGGCGCGTGGGCGCGGGCGGCCTGCTCCGCGTCAAAGAGACGATGGCGATCACGATGCTTGAGCCGACGGAAGTCGTCTCGAATCGTTTCGAGGACAGCCACCTCTACGACAAGTTGCGGCGGCTCGTCGTCGTCAGCCGCATCTTCGAGACGGAGGAGGACGCGCGCTCCATCCTGCACGCGGCCGCGAAGTTTGATCTCGACGACTCGGCGGTCTTCCGCGCCGTCAGAGAAGACTACGAACTGATCCGCGCGACGATTCGCGACCGAGGTTTCGCCGCGCTGACGGGCGACCTCGGCGCGTTGATTCAGGCGCGCACGAAGGGGCGCGGCCACGGCAGCGTCTCGCGCGCCTTCTACGCGCGCACCGCTTTCGTCGCGCGCATACTTAACCTGCACAAGCTGGCCTCGATGCCACGCGTCTTCCCCGCCGCCCCGGCGCGCGACGCCTCCGGGTTGGCAGATTGAGCGCGGCAAACTAAAATTATCTCTCCCCTTCCGGAAGTGAAAAGCGTGCGGGCGGCAAACCGTGTTCCGCGAAAGTGAATCTCACTTTGAGGTTTGACGCGTCTGACGCCTTTCTCCCCGCCGGAGTTGATTGCCACCTTATGAAGTTCGACAAGGGAAAAATAGTTCTGCTCTCAGCCGTGACGCTCGCGACGCTGGCCTCCGTCGTGGCAATCGTCCCGCTCCGGCCGGAGACGGGCGCGAGCCGCGACTTATCGGAAGCGCGCCCGCCGCAGCAGCAGCGACAACCCGTGCCCGCGTTGCTGTCGTCTTCGTCAACGGCTAACGAGGGGCGTCTCGCGGAAGTCGCCTCGGTGGCGGAGACGCCGGAGAGCGCGCCGGCTTTAGCCTCGCCCGCCGAAGAACAAAACCGCACGCTGAAAGACAGCCTGCGCTGGACGTTCGGCGGCAAGCAGCAGCGCGGTTGGGCGATCTACGTCCCGTTGATCCAACAACTGATCGGCACGGACGAAGACGCGGCGAGCGCGGGCTTCGCCGAGAGTCTCGCGCGCTGGCAAAAGCGTGCGGGACTCGGCGCGAGCGGCGTGCTCGACGAGGCCACGCTGATGCGTATGATCTCGACGTGGCAGGGGCAGCGCGTCAGAAGCAGCACCTACCCGCAGCCCGATCAACTCCTGACCGTCCCCGCCACGGAGTTCTGGGACTCGTCGCGCGCGGACGACCTGCGCAAAGTCGAACGCCAAACTTACGCGGCTTACAGACGCATGCTGGCCGCCGCCATGAGCGACTCCTCTTTGCAACTGGCGAGTCGCGGCGGCGAACTCGACGCGTCGGAAAAGTATTTAAAGATCATCTCGGCGTTTCGTTCGCGCGAGTACCAGGATCGCCTGCGCAAGCTGGAGCCGGGCGCGGGTCGCGCCGCGCTCGCCGTCAACAGCCCGCACTTCACGGGACGCGCGCTCGACCTCTACGTCGGCGGCGAACCGACGATTACGAAAGACCCGAACCGCGCCCTCCAGACGCAGACGCGCGCCTATCGCTGGCTCGTCCGCAACGCCCGACGCTTCGGCTTCTGCCCCTACTTCTATGAACCGTGGCACTGGGAATACTGCGCGCCGTGACAAGCAGGGGAATCATCGAACGCAGAGAGGGCGCGGAGAGAATTTACTCTCCGCGCCCTCTCTGCGTCTTAACTTCGCGCCCCGTGCGTTAAAAGATTCCTTCGCCTTCCGACCCTCGCCCTATTACGCCGCGCGCCGCTTCGCCGCGACCTTCTTCTTCGCCGCCGTCGAGCCGACTATGGGCAGAACGCGGCCATCTGCGAGCGCGCGCCCGGCGGCGATGCTCTCCACGCTGACGACGTATTTCTGCTTCGCGCTCACGCGCGCGAGCATGCGTTTGAGCGTCGCGTCGTCAACGGCGGACGCATCCACCCCGCTCGATTCGAGTTCGGCGCGAAGCGCGGCGACGGTGTTCGTCCCGCGCTCGTACACGTCCGGGTAGAGGTGCAGGTTGCCGCCTTCAACCACCTGCGTGTCGTAGTTGATGTCAACAATGAGCGGCTTGTCTAATTTGGCGATGACGGTGTTCTTCGTCACCTTGGCATTTGCGATCTTTTTCGGCTCGACGGGCACGCCGCGCGCCGCGACGATCTTTTCGGCCAGATCGTAGAGGTCTGTGCGGAGCATGCGGATGCAGCCATGCGAGACGAGATTGCCGAGGTCTGTCACGGCCGCTGCCTGATGGATCAGGTAGCCGTAGCCGAGCGGAATTTTCAGTTTGCCGAGCGGGTTTCTCGGGTCGCTCGCCTTGATGACCTCGCCCGCCTTGATGCCCTTGCGCCCCGTCACCCATTCGCTGTTGGGCGGTATCCAATCGGGATTCCAGATGATCTCCGAAGCCTGCTTCTCGCCAATCGAGATCGGGAAATCTTTCTTCCCGACGCCGACCGCGTAGGTCTTCACCTCTTTGCCGTTCTGCCAGAGCGTCAGGCGAAAGGCGGGAACGTCAACCGTGATCTCGATGTCCGGCTCGCCCGCGACGAGCGCGGCGCGCTCAATGCGGCCGCCCGTAAACTTATCGGAGCGCACAGACTCGTTCGAGCGATACGGCGACGCGAGTTTCTGCGCCCGCGTCGAAGTTGCGCCGAACGATACGGCGGCGACTAATGCCGCCAGTGTAATAATTTTTTTTGGTAGAAAGCTCATCGTCAAATCTTTTCTCCGCCCCTTTAGAACTTAGCCCCCGGGCATCCGCCGAACGCCTTCACGCACCATGCGCGCGCTGGACGGGCAGTTATAGTTTGTGTGTCTGCCCGCCCGAATGGTTGCCTGTCAAATCGCCTCAAGGCCCGGCGCGGTAGTATTTGATGCCGAAATAGATGGCCTGCGAAAGGCCGAGGAAGAGGCCGATGACCGCGCCGAAGATTTCGATCTTGCGCAGGTGTTGCTGGGCGACGGAGAGAACGAGCGTCTCCAGTTTTTCGACCGGGTAGTTTGAGACTTTGGTGCGGACGATCCGGCCGATGTCGAACTCTTTGATGGCGACCGGCAGGCGTTCACGCGCCGCCGCGTTGATGCGTTCGGTGAGCGCGTCGGTGGCGCGGGCCACGGTCTGTTCGGGCAGGTGATCGCCGATGCGCCCGATCGGGGCGATGAGGAGGCGTTCGATCTGCACGCTCAGGATGGCGTTGATGGTGCGCGCCGTGTCTTCGCGCGCAAGCACGCCGAGCAGAGCTTTGGAGAGAAAGTTTTTGAGGCGCGCGGCCGAGTCGGGGCTGGCGTGTTCGAGCAGGGCGCGGATGGTGTGCGGGCGGACGCGCGCGAGGGCATCCGAGGTATAGGCCGAGACGGTCGTGGACAGTTCCGCGCCGCGCGCGATGACGAGGATGCGCGCGGCGACGTGATCTTTGATCAGTTCCAACTTATCGGGCGCAATCGTGCCGACGAGTTCGTTGATGGGGCGCGCGAGCAGGTTGTCGATCATGGAATCGAGAAACGCCTCGGCCTCTTCGGCGAACGCCTCGCCGCGCAGAAATTCCTGCACGCGGCGCGGCAGAGTCTTATTGACCATCTCGTCAACTTCGCCGTGGATGCGTTCGCGCGAGACGAAGATTTTTTTGAAGAAGTTGAGTTGGCCGTAATACTCGTCAACCTCGCGCTTGATGAGCGCGCCGATCTGCGTGCGCGTCTTTTTGTTGGACGCGATCTCGGCGAGATGTTCGGCGATGGGGGCGAGCTGGGCGTCGATGCGCTCTTTGATGATGGCGACGGCGTCGGGCGTGAAAACTTCGGCGAGCGTGGCGCGGCTGTGGGCGAGTTCGTCGACGCGCGCGCTGACGAAATCCCGCACCTTCCCCTCGAAGCCGCGCTCGTAGACGATGTTGTGAAAGCGTTGTTCGACGAACCCGACGATCTGTTCGTAAGTCTCGTCGTCGATGGCGTCGCTCAGGCGGCGCGCGAGCAGTTCGTCAACGCGCCGGTCGATGAAGGAGTTGACGGCCGCGGCGGTCTCCTCGCTGCGCAGTATGCTGGCCACGTAATCGGCGACGCGCAGTTGCAGCGCGCTGATGGCGTCGAGGATGGGCGCGCGCAAAGGCTGTGGCAGAGTTTCGATGAAAGAGCCGCGCGGCGTATCAAGCAGGTCGCGCGTGTGCGTCGAGACGAGGTCGGCGACTTTGCGGCGGAAGAAATCGGTCTCGAACAGGGCGTCGGTGATGGTGTCGTGCGAGACGAGTTCGTTGCCGACGGCGTTGCCGATAGTCTCGGCGAGCCGTTCGCGGTGACGCGGGATCATGCCCTGCGGCCAGATGGTGAGGCCGAAAAGTTTGACGGCGCGATGCGGCCGGAACAGCATGCGCACGGCCAGCCACGCCGCGCCGTAGCCGTGGACGGTGGCGAAGATGACGAGGAACAACAGTTCTAGAATCTGCTGACGGGTGATGGCGAAAATCCTCCCGGCCGCGCGCTGCGAAAGTCTGGGGCGTCTGCCTGTGGATGCTAAACGGATAGAGAGAACGGCGTCAATTATAGAAATGATGAACGCGGAACAATGGACGAGAATTCAGAAGACAGAATTCGGGAGCCAGAATAAAACGCGCCCCGGTCTTTCTCCTGACTCCTGAATTCTGTCTTCTGTCTTCTCGAATTCTCTCTTCTGCTTCCCGCTCTTCCTGCGTCCCCTCATTTCCCTGCGTCGTAGATTTTGCCGCCGCGTTCGGAGGCGAGGGCGAAATTGGGCAGGACGCGGAAGGACATCAGGCCGACGGCGACGCGGTCGCCGACTTTGAAACGCGCCGCTTCGCTGTCAGGCTTGGGGCGCGTGACCATGATGGGCACGCCCGTCAGTCTCTCGGAAGTGTTGATCGTGACGTTATAGAGTTGCGGCTTGCCTTCGGCGTATGAGCGCGCGACCAGATCGAGACGCACGGTGAGCCGCTCGTAGGCGCCCACGAAATCCATCTCTTCGATGATGCCGTTGGTGAGACGGCGGCAGCCTTCGGGCAGCGCGCTCGTCTCGCTCAGCCGCACGTCTTCGGGGCGGAAGACGAGTTTGACGGCCTGCCCTTCGCGGAAGCGCGCGGTCTCCTCCTCTGCCGGGATCGTGGCCGTGCCGATCTCGACCGCGCCCGCGCCCGCCACACCGAGCAGCAGATTGGCCGCGCCGAGGAACGTGGCGACGTACTCGGTCTCGGGTTTGTTGTAAACCTCGTCGGGCGTGCCGATCTGTTCGAGGCGGCCGGCGTTTAAGACGGCGATGCGGTCGCCGAGTTCGAGCGCCTCCTCCTGATCGTGCGTGATGAAGACGGCCGGCACTTTGATCTCGCGCAGGAGCGTGCGGATTTCGCGCCGGAGGCGGACGCGCGTCTGCGCGTCGAGCGCGCCGAAGGGTTCGTCGAAGAGCAGGACTTGCGGGTTGTAGGCGAGCGTGCGCGCAATCGCCACGCGCTGCTGCTGCCCGCCCGAGAGTTGTGAAGGGAACTTTTGCCGGTGCTCTTCGAGTTTGACGAGCGCGAGCAGGCGTTCCACGGTCTCTTTGATCTCCGCCTTCGGGCGTTTGCGTATGCGCAGGCCGTAGCCGATGTTCTGCTCGACCGTCATGCGCGGGAAGAGCGCGTAGGATTGAAAGATGACGCCGACGCCGCGCTCGCGCGCGGGCAGTTCGGACACGTCGCGGCCGTGTAGATGGACGCTGCCGGTGTCAGGTTCTTCAAGCCCGGCGATGATGCGCAGGATCGTGGTCTTGCCGCTGCCCGACGCGCCGAGCAGCACGATGGACTCGCCCTCCGCCACGTCGAAGTTGATGTCTTCGAGCACCTTCGTCCCCTTGAAACTCTTGCTCAGAGAACGCACGCTCGCCGCCGCCGTTATCGCCGCGCCGCGCGAGTCTGTGCGCGCCGGGGTCACCTGCGTGTGGTCGCCTGCCTCGCGTCGGTCCGGGAATGCCTTTTCGGGTTTCATCGTTCTCGTCTACCTCACTCGGTGTCGAGCCAGTCGCGCGCGAAAAAGAGGATACTGAAGATGACGAACGAGAAGAGCGCGAGCACGATGGCGACGGCGTTGGCCGCCTCGACCTGCCCCTCGTTGAACTTCGCGAAGATGTAGAGCGGCGCGGTCTGCGTGCGCCCGGCGAGGTTGCCGGAGACGAGGATGGTCGAGCCGAATTCGCCGACGGCGCGCGCGAAAGTCAGGAGCGCGCCCGTCACGATTGCGCCGCGCAAAGAAGGCAGCGTCACGTGCCGGAACGTCTGCCAGCGCGTCGCGCCGATGGTCGCCGAAGCCTCTTCGAGCGAGCGCGACATCGTATCGAACACCGGCTTGATGACGCCGAAGGCGAGCGGGAACGTGACGAAAATGTTGGCGAGGATGATGGCCGTCGCCGTGAACATCAACTGCACGCCGTGCGGCGCGAGCAGGCGGCCGAGCGTGCCGTAAGGCCCCCACAAAAGCAGCAGCGCGAAGCCGGCGACGGCCGTCGGGATGGCGGTCGGCAGCGAGATGGTGACGATGAGCGCGTTGCGCCCCCAGAAGTTGTAGCGCGAGAGGACGTAGGCGGCGAAGAGGCCAAAGAAGACGTTGAAGACGGTCGCCCAGAAACTCGTCACGAGCGAGAGTTGGAGCGCGAAGAGGGCATCCGGCGCGGTCAGCGCAGCCCAGAAACTGCCTAAGCCTTTGCTCGTCCCGAAAATAAAGATCGAGGCCAGCGGTAGCAGCACGAGCGGCAGCATGATGGCGATCATCGTCGCGATGCTCAAAGGCCGCACCACATCGAAGCCGCGCACGTGTCGCATGGGAGAGATGGCCGTACTCATAGAAAGTGATGAGTGATGAGTGATGGGTGATGAGTGAAGAGCGTTTGTTTTGCGCTCATCACTCATCACCCATCACTCATCACTTCCTGTTCTGCACCTGATCGCGAAAGATTTTTTCGATCACCTCGGGGTAGGCGCGTGCCCAGCCCCCGAAATACTCGACGGTGAACGGCGAGGCGATTTTGGCGAACTGGGCGTTGGCGTCGTTGAATGCTTCCGTGGTTGACGAGCGGAAATGGTATTCGACGAAGGCGCGCTGCGCTTCGTCGCTCCACAGGTATTGCATGAAGGCTTCGACCACGGGACGCTCCTCGGGCGTGACGTTGCGGTCAATGACGACCGCCGGGTGTTCGCTGAAGATCGTCGCCTCGGGCACGACGACTTCGACCGCCGCCTTCGCCCCTCGCATCAACAGCCCTTCGAGTTCATAGGTGATGAGCGCGTCGCCGAAGCCGGTCTCGAATTGCGTGCGCGCCTCGCGCGCCGAACCGGGCGTCGAGATGACGTTGCGCCAGACGGCTTGCAGCGTGCGCAGGGCGCGGGCTTCGTCGCGCGCGCCCGCCTCCTTCTCCGACTTGGTCAACTCCGAGCCGTAGATGGCGAGGATCGACCACTGCGCGCCGCCCGAACTCACCGGGTCTGGATGAATCAATTTCACGCCGGGCTTGGCGAGGTCTGCGAAGTCGCGTATGCCTTTCGGATTGCCCGCGCGCACGAGGATGACGAACGGCGTCTTGTTGACGATGCCCCGCTGCGGAAGACTGTGCCAGTCGGACGCGACGAATCCGCCCTGTTTGAGGCGGTCTGCGTCGCGTTCGATGGAGAGGACGGCGATGTCCGCGCCGACGCCTTGCAGGATTTGGTTCGTGATCGTCTCCGAACCGGCGAACGAAGAGGTGAAGCGCACGTCCTGCCCGCGCTCCTGTTTCCACTTCGCCGCGAACGCGGGGTAGATGGCCTTCTCCAGCGACTCCTTCATGATCGAGAAGCCGTAGAGCGTGATCTGCGCGCCGCCCGCCTGCGTCGGGGCTTTCGGCAAACAACTGCTGAGGACGAGCAGCGCGAGCGGGAGCATG
Source organism: Pyrinomonadaceae bacterium (assembly GCA_036566625.1). Lineage (GTDB taxonomy): Bacteria > Acidobacteriota > Blastocatellia > Pyrinomonadales > Pyrinomonadaceae > JAIVJZ01. The sequence goes on along the minus strand of DATCWB010000401.1, from coordinate 10,565 downwards.
AACGCCGCCGCTCGCCACTTCGACCGACCGCCGAGGAAACCACTCCGCTTCACGTCTGCCATACGCCTCCGCTTCAACGCTACCGCTCGTTGCCTTACCGATTGTCTGTTTGAAAATGTTCGCTTTCTATAACACAGGCGGAGAGTTTTTCGGAAGATGAAAGTGGAAAATGCAAGAGAAAAACAACGTTCACCGCCACGCTCTCCCGGTCGCCCGGCACCCGTTGCGCCGGGACTGTTGACGCGCTTACTTGGCGATCCGAAAAGCTGTGTTCAAATGTTCCGGACGGGGGTGGATAACACTTTCTCTATCGACGACGCGACATCCTTCGCCGTCGGCGGCGGACTCGACCTGCGCGCGGGCAAGCATTTCGATGTCCGCATCATTCAGGCCGACTAAGAAGGTAACAAGAGGCGCGCATCGCGTAAGACTCATTTCCACGCGGCGGGGCGGGCATGCGCGAAGGCGCGCAGTGAAAGCCGGAATCGGCCGCGCGAGTTTTCGCGGCCGAGCGCGGCAGAGACCCCGGGCGCGGCGGCTCGATTGATGCCGCCGCGCCCGGGGTCTCTGCCTTTCGCGGGTCGTCGCGCCGCGCCGCCTGTTACTTCCAACTTTGCCGCGCGGGTGCGGACGCCAAAGAACGCGCTACTGCTCGCAGACGGTGGCGTAACATTCGATGATGCCCTTGTTGAATTGGTCGTAGCATTTTTGAGCAGGCCCGCCGTGTTTGGCTTCGCACCTCTCAAGCCGCTGCTGCACGGCAGCCTGGCAATCCACACATGGATCGGTTTGTTGTGCGGCGTGCGCCGTCCGCCCGGCGTAGGGCGTGGAGAGCAGCAGCGCGAGCGCGCAGAAAATCACTGCGAGGGTCAGGCAGGCAAAAGTTTTTCTCATGGTCATGTTCCTCTCGATTGAAATGCGGCCAAGGGGTCGGCGAGGCGGAACGTTCCTATAATCCAGCTTCCACGGAAAGTCAATAAACAATTAGAGTGGTGCCTTGCTTTCAGCTTTCCTCCATGCCCCCTCTGTGCCCGGCGAGTCCGCTTAAAGTCTTCCCGCTTGTCGCGGCGCGGGCGTATAATCACCCGCCGTCAAGACCGCCCGACTCTTCACCCCGCACGCGCGGGCGGCTCGTTTACTATTCTTGACGCTTCCGATTTGCCTGACGCGCTCGAAACACATCCGCAGCCGCGCGGCGACGACGGCGTGAGGGAGGACGATACCGATGGAACAAAATTGGACGGCCAGGGAATACCCGGAAGGATTCAGCCTGGACGTTCCCGCGAACTGGAAAGTGGCGACGGGCAAGGTCGGACTGGTCAACGCGCTGGGGCCGAATTTGGAGCGCGTGACGATCCTGCCGTTCAAGCACGAAGCACGCCTCGACGCCGGCGGCGCGCGCGACCTCCTGCTCGCCATCCTGCGCCAGTTCTGGACGCACCAGCGTTGGGAGATGCCGCGCGGCGGCTGGCAGTTTAAACCGAACGGGGTGGGCGCAATCGGGGCGGACGAAAGCAGGCTCAAAGAGGTGGCCGCGTTGTGGTGGGCGAACACGCCCGATGGCGCGACGGGCTTTTTCTATGCGCTGGCCGCCCCGCCCGCACGCTTCCAATCTCTGCAAGCAGACTTCGCACGGATTCTGAGCAGTTTCAGCGTGACCGGCGGCGGCGGACAGCCCGGCGCGAGCGCCGACCCTCTGGCGGGAATGCAATTCCAGAGGTGGACTGACCCGATGGAGGACGCCTTCAGCGTCGAAGTTCCGGTGGGCTGGCACGTCTCGGGCGGACTGTTCAGACCCAATGCCGTCTCGATGAGCGAGATCGTCTTGCAGTCGCCGGACGGTCAGGTCATCGTGCGCAACGGCGACGTTAACTTCCCCTCGAAATACATAGTGCCCGACATGAATCTCATGTCGCTCGGCATGTGGGAAGGTCAGTTCACCTCGGACGGCACGCTGATCTTGAATCACAAGACGGGGGTGGACTTCGCCGTCCATTACCTCCAGAGCAAGCTGGCGCGCAACTGCCGCAATCTACAATGGCTGGGCAGCAGGGATCGCCACGACCGTATACAGGCTCTCGGCTGGTACATGCAGATGCTCGGCTTCACGATGCACACGGGGGGCGAGGTGATTTTTGCGTGCGACTTCGGCGGGCCGACCTTCCTCGGCTACCAGTACGCGGAGACGGCCATCACGCACCACTCGTACGTGGCGACGCTGTGGAATCCGCAAGCCCTCTTCGGTTTCCTCGCCACGCCCGAAAACGTGTGGCTCGCCGACGCCGTACTCTTCCGCTCCCTCTCCACCTTCCAGACCAACCCCCAGTGGATGATGCGACAGGCGGGCATAAATCATCAGGTGGCCGAGCAAAATCGCCTCTACAGAGAACATTCCAACCGACTCTGGCAACAGACACAGGCTGAACGCTGGGCTTCGTGGGATCGCATCGCCGAACAGCGCGGCGACATTCTGCGCGGCCACACGCGCGTCGTAGACCCGACGACCAACCAGGCCTACAAAGTGCAAAGCGGCAGCACCTACTATTCGATTGACCCGACCCGGCAGGTGATCGTCGGCACGGACATCCCCTACAAGCCGGATTGGAATTACCTGGAGTTGATCGAGACCTACTACTGACCCGGCGCGACCCGGTCGCTTCAGGCGGCGGGACGAAGCGCGCGGCGCAGGGCGAGCGCGCTCATCTTCCGCAGGAGCGGGAGGTGGAAGAGTTCGCGTGTGAGGCGTCGGTAGTCGCGGCGTCCGGCGATGATGTCGTAGAGCAGTGCGTAGAGGCCGGGGTCGGTTTTGGCGAGTTCGATGATGCCGTCAATCATTCCGAAGCTCAATCCCAGACGAGAGAGGCGGCGCAGCGCGCGGCCGTGTCGGTGGTCAGCGGTGAGCGCGATGCTGCGCAGGGCGTAAGAGGCGAGGGCGCGCGAGTCTATGCCGCGCTCCAACATCACGTCGGCGGCGGCGACGGCCGTCTGGATGGCGGTGGTGATGCCCGCGCCTTTGAAGGGGCGCAGCCAGCCCGTCGCGTCGCCGACGGCGACGAAGCGATCCCAGGAGACGTTGCGCGCGTGGCGCACGGGGGCGTGGCCTTCGTAGAAGTCGAGTTTCTGCAAGTCGAAGCGCGGCAGGAGCGTCCGCACTTTCGGGTGCAGGAGAAAATCTTCCATATCAATCGAAGTGACGCGGCGGCCGACGATGTTGACGAGGACGTGCGTCTGCTTCGGCGTGATCGCGCCGAACTCGATGCGCGGAAGCGCGCGCAGGAGGAAGGCGTGTATCTCGCCGCCGAGACGACGCTCGATGTGGCGTTCGTCGCAGGGCAGGCGCACGATGATCGAGTGCATCGTCTCGCGCGGCCGCCGGTAGAGACACGCGCGCGGGCTGGACTGTTCGAGGACGGAGAGCAGGCCGTCGTCCAGGCCGCAGGCGGCGACGACCATGTCGGCCGAGCGCGACGCGCCTTCGGAATAGACGCGCACGGGGTGTTCGAGATTGTCCGGGTAAAATTCGAGGCCGGTGACGCGGTCGCGCACCACCTCTGCGCCCGCCGCTTCGGCGCGCTCCAGCAGGAGTTGGTCGAACTCGGAGCGCGAGACCATGAGCGCGGGTTCTTCCGCTCGCGGCGCGCGCAGTTCGATGTCGTTGTGATCGCCGTGAAGGCGAAAGCCTTTGATGGTGCGTTTGACGAGCGTGGCGGGGAGTTCGAGTCGAAGGTGCTCGCGCAGAAGTTCGGCGGTGGGCGGCACGAGCACGCCCATGCAGGGGTTGTGCTGGCGGGGAAAACGCTTCGGCTCGTAGACAAGGACGCGCAAAGAGAGGCCGCGCGCCTTCGACTCCTGCAACAGGCGCAGCGCGCACGACGCGCCGCCGGGGCCGCCGCCGATAATGACGACGCGCGATTCGTCGCGCAAGCTCAGGCCGCGCACGCGCCTGACCGGCTCGCTCCGCGTCACCTTCGTGCGCACTCGGTCGAAGAAGAGAAAACCGGCGTGGCTCGCCATGCGCGCGGCGAGCCGCGGGTGGAGGGCGCGCAACAGGATGCGCTTGTAGGGTTGGTCGCCCGTGAAGGCGGCTAGAAGCGCGTCCGAGAGGAGCGCGCCGTGCCGCCCGTTCGCCGAAGCGCGATCTTTGCGTTCGGCTTGCAGCACTGCGAAGTAGACGGGCGCGATGAGCGGGTGCGGAAAGATGCGGTCGTAGATTTCAAAGAGCGCGCGCCCGTACAAATTGTCGCGCCCGAAGACCTGCTGTGAGCGACGCCAGAAGTGCGTTTCGAAATCGCTCGCGTTGACGCCGTGGTTGACGACGCAATCGGCGGCCAGTCGCGCCGTGACGAGCGCGCTCTCGACGCCGTTCTTCAGGTAGCGCGAGTCGGACGCGTCGCCGACGATACAGAAGCGGTCGCTGTAGGGCAGGCGCGCCGCGCCGACGGCGACGCGCGGGTGGCAATGGCAATCGAGCTTCCAATCGGCCGGCAGGTAATCGCGCATGTAGGATTCGCGCAGGAGGCGTTCGGTCGAGACGACATCCACGTTCTCGCCGATGGCCGTCACCGTGACGTGCTCGCCCTTCGGGATCAACGCCACGTAACGCACGTCCGCTTGCTTGAGGACGAAGAAGTGGATTAGCCGGCCTAACCGCTCGCGCTGAAACTCTTCGGGCACGCGCGCCTCGATGACGCAGGTCTTCCACGTCGGCGGCGGTTGATAGCCGTAGACGAGCCGCGCGCCGAGTTGCGAGTTGACGCCGAACGCGCCGACGACGAGGTCGTATTCGGTGCGCCCGCCCTCGTGCGTGCGAATGGCGGGTCGCCCTTCGAGCGTGTCGGGCACGTCTATGTCGTGGACGTTCTGCGCGATGTGGCGTGCGCCGAGTTTCACGGCCTGATCCAGTAAGAATTGATCGAAGCTGCGTGCGCCGTCGGGCGTCTGCGTGCTGACAGGCCCCGCCCCTCGATAGACGCCGTAGATACGCCGCCCCGGTTCATTTTCCAGACGGGCCGAGGCATCCTGATAATGCACGGCGTAGCCTTCGAGTTCGTAGTGGATAACTTCCGGGGGGATGTTCGTCGTCGTGTGCTCGATCTCTTCGATGAGGTTGTGGCCGATAGCTCCGGCGCACATGTTGCAGCCGGGCGCGCCCTTCTTCGCGAAGTTCTTGCCGTCGTAGATTTCGACCTCGACGCGCAGGCCGAGCGAACGCGTGCGGCGCAACAGTTCGATGGCGAAGAACGACCCCGCGGGGCCTGCCCCCACGACCGCGATGCGACTGCCTGACGTGAGATAGGTTGGCTGCGACATACAACGCGCGCACCTCAAACGCTACCTTTGCGGCCGGACGAAACTTTAACGAAGGGAAGGCGAACGCTCGAACGCCTGTGATGGGGGAGACGCTCCGGCCCGGTCAGCCGGTGCGTTGAAAATTCAACCTGTTGAATCTCAATCTTGCAGCAAAGCATAGGCGGGCGCGCGAAACCGTGTCAACATAATTGCTACCCGCCACCTTGTCCGGCCTGCGATATAATCCCGGCCGGAGCGTGTCTGCACGCCCGGGCATGGATCATAGCCAGCGATCATAGCCGGATGTTTGCGGCCGTCCGGCCAGAGGAGGTGATGAATGATTATTGTTCGCGCCGAAACACCGGAAGATGTTGTCGCGGTGCATCAGGTTAACGAGGCGGCGTTCGGGCGTGTGGAGGAAGCGGCTTTGGTTGATGCGCTGCGGGCGGCCGCTCGCCCGTACATCTCGCTCGTGGCCGAGGTCGGAGGGCGAGTGGTCGGGCACATCTTCTTCAGCCCCGTCACGCTTGAGACGGAAGAACGCCCGCACACGCTTCTGGGTCTCGCCCCGATGTCGGTGTTGCCTGAGTATCAGAATCAGGGCATTGGTTCTCGTCTGGTTCGAGAAGGCTTGAGCGAGTGTCGCCGTGCGGGCTGCGACGCGGTCGTCGTGCTGGGGCATCCCGAATACTACCCGCGGTTCGGGTTCGTTCCGGCCAGCCGGAACGGACTGTCCTGCGAGTATCCCGTGCCTGACGAGGCGTTCATGGTGGCGGAGTTGACGCCCGGCGGGCTGTCTGCACAAGGCCGGGTGAAATACCGCCCCGAATTCGGGGAAGTTTGATGCTTTAGTTCGCGCCGGCATGAGGCGGGTAAGGCTTCGCCCGGCCGCTGCCCCGCGGAAGGAGAAAAATGTTTATTGCCGTGTACCGCTGGAAATTGAAAGAAGGACAGGAAGAGAAGTTTCGGGAAGGCTGGCGCAGGCGCACCGAAGAGATTTACCGGAAGTGCGGCAGCCTCGGCTCGCGCCTGCACCGGGCTGACGACGGGACGTGGGTGGCTTACGCACAGTGGCCGGACAGGCGGGATTGGGAGGCGGCGCGGCAGGTCGCGATTACCGACACGCAAGCCCCGGCCTTGATGAAGGAGAGCGTCGAAGCGTCGTACCCTGAAATGCTCCTTGAGGTGACGGACGACCTGATCGCATTGCGTAGATTTTCCGAGCCGGAAAAATAGTCGCTCGATACTTTTATTTCGGAGAGGCTGACGGCGACGCCCGCCCGCGGGCCTCAGATGGAACAAAGTCGGCCGCGTGGTGTCTAGATAGTTGCTCGTCTACTTCACGGTTCACGGAGGCGCGGATGATACTCGCGATTCTTAACATTCTGGTGGCGTTGTTTCTCGGCTACGGCGCGGTTGAAGAGTTTTGGGTCAGGGGCGTGCGTGGCGGGGAGATGCAGCCGCTCGTCGTCGGGCTGATGGGAGCGTTCGTGAGCGTCCTGCTCGCGCTCTCCGGCGTCTGGCTGTTGCGTCGTCGTCCAGATGCGCGCACGCTCGCCATCGTCGCGGCCGTGCTGTCAATCGTGTTTCACGTGTACGCGGCGTGCCCGCCGCACCGGAATGTGGGGATACTGGTGTTGCTCGTCGGGGCGGGCTACGGGTTGTTCCTGCTGGGCATCATGTTCATGCCGGGAGGGAGAAAAGCGCAGACGGCATAAGCCGCACCCGGCGTTCGCTCGCCGCGCGGATTTGAATTTCAAGTGATGAAAACAGGAGACGGGGACTCCGCTAGGTCAGAGAGTCCCCGTCTCCTGTTTTTGCGCCGGAGTTGATTAATCGGCCGCGGTGGCCTCTGCGGCCGGAGATGCGAGGGGGCGTCCGATGCCTTCGGCGACGCGTCGCCCGTAGTCCTCATCGCATTTCGAGAGCAGCGTGATCATGCGCTCCTGTATGTCTGGATTGCACTGCCTGAGCGCGCCCGCGAGATTGTTGACCAGATCGTCGCGTTCCCAATCTTCCATCGTGCGGTAACGCTCGCCTGCCTGTTTGAAGTCGTTCGTCCGGCTGATCTTCTGGCGCACGACCGCGCCCTCGACGTAGGGCGTGTGCTCGCGCCCGGCGCGCGGGGCTTCCTGCAACCCGCCGCGGCTGCTCGGCTCGTAGTTGACGTGCGGGTTCTCGCCCGCCTCGACGCCGTCAACGCGGTAGGCCATCTGCCCGTCGCGCTGGTTCGTGGCGACGTGCTTCTGCGGTCGGTTGATCGGCAGTTGCAGGTAGTTTGTGCCGACGCGGTAACGCTGCGTGTCGGAGTAAGAGAAGGTGCGGCCTTGCAGCATCTTGTCGTCGGAGAAGTCGAGGCCATCGACGAGCACGCCCGTGCCGAAGGCCGCCTGTTCCACTTCGGCGAAGTAGTTCGCGGGATTGCGGTCGAGCACCATGCGCCCGACGGCGAGCATCGGGAACTGCTCCTCCGGCCAGATTTTCGTGTCGTCGAGCGGATCGAAGTCGAGTTCTTCGTGATAATCGTCGGACATGATCTGCACGCGCAGTTCCCACTCGGGGAAGTCGCCACGCTCGATGGCGTCGAACAAATCCTGGGTCGCGTGGTTGAAATTTGTGATCGCATCGGCCTCGGCTTGCGTCAAAGAGCGCACGCCCTGCTTCGGAATCCAGTGATACTTGACGAGCATGCCCACGCCTTCCGCGTTCACCATCTTGTAGGTGTTGACGCCAGCGCCTTCCTGCTCGCGGTAGTTGGCGGGGATGCCGCGCGGGCTGAACAGCCACGAGATCATGTGCATCGACTCGGGCGTCAGGCTGATGAAGTCGAAGATGCGATTCGGGTCTTGCCGGTTCGTTACGGGGTCGGGCTTGAAGGCGTGGACCACGTCGGGAAACTTGAGCGGATCGCGGATGAAGAACACTTTGAGGTTGTTGCCGACCAAATCCCAGTTACCGTCTTCGGTGTAGAACTTGACGGCGAAGCCGCGCGGGTCGCGCAAATTTTCGGGCGAGTGGCCGCCGTGGATGACGGTCGAGAAGCGCACGAAGACGGGCGTGCGCTTGCCCTTCTCCTGAAACAGTTTGGCGCGCGTGTACTTCGACGCCGGATCGTCGCCGATGCGCCCGTAAGCCTCGAAATAGCCGTGCGCGCCCGCGCCGCGCGCGTGGACGACGCGTTCCGGGATGCGCTCGCGGTCGAAGTGCGTGATCTTCTCAAGGAACTGGTAGTTCTCCAGCACGGTCGGGCCGCGCTCGCCCACCGTGCGCGTGTTCTGGTTGTCGTAGACGGGATGGCCTTGCCGGTTCGTCAGGACGGGCTGCTCACCGGCGGTCGTGCCGGCGGCCGGCTCTTCCGCGGGCTGGCCGTTCTTCTTCTCATCGCTCATGTAACAACTTTTCTCCCTTCATTAATTAAGAACAATAATTATTATCGTCCTGATGCCAAAAAAATTTACCGGCGGCAATCGCGGCAATGGCCTAAGATTTCCAGCCGGTAATCTTTCACCTCGAATCCCGCCTGCGGCTTGACATGCTTGAGCCACGCCGAACCTTCGACGGCGTCCAGGTCCCAAACCTTCCCGCACGCCAGACAACGCGTGTGGTAATGATGGTCTGTGCGTATGTCGTAGCGGGCGGCGGCGTCGCCGTAGGTGAGTTTGGAAACGACCTCGCACTTGATGAGCGCCTCCAGATTTTTGTAGACGGTCGCCAGACTGATGCGGGGCAGCCGTGGCTTCACGGCGAGATAAATCTCTTCGGCCGTCGGATGGTGCTCGACGCCGCTCAGATACTCGTAGACGGCCGTGCGCTGCGACGTGAGTTGCACGCCCCGTTCATGGAGTGCCTGCCGCAACGCTTCGCGCTCGTTTATTTTTTTCTTCGCCGCCACCGAAAGTTATTCACCCCGTTTCAGCACTTCGCGCTCATCATGAAGCAGGTCGGCGCGAAAGTCAATAATTATTATTGACTTGTAAAACGTGAGGCGAGGCCGCGCGGGCGTCGCGGCCGGGGGAAATATGTCACCCGTCGCGGCGGTTGGGCATTATAATCCGCGTCCGAATGAAGACGCCCGTGTTGACGATGATCGCGCTCTCGGCTTTCGCTGCGAACTCCGTCCTGTGCCGTTTGGCTCTGGGCGGGGCGACGATTGACGCGGCGAGTTTCACGACCGCGCGTCTGGCTTCCGGCGCGTTGATGTTGTTAATCATCACGGCGTCGGTCAACAAAAGTTTGCCGTCGCTACGGCGGCGCGGGATCAGATTCATCCCGGCGTTGTTGCTGTTCCTCTACGCGGCGGCGTTTTCCTTCGCTTACACGGGGCTGACTACAGGGACGGGTGCGCTGATCCTGTTCGGCTCGGTGCAGGCGACGATGCTCCTGGCCGCGCTGCGCTCCGGCGAACGCCCGCACCCATGGGAATGGGTGGGACTCGCGCTCGCGCTCGCCGGTCTGGTGTATCTGGTGTTGCCGGGTCTGGCCGCGCCGCCGCCCGTGAGTTCGGCTTTCATGGCCGTGGCGGGCGTCTCGTGGGGACTGTACTCGCTCGGCGGGCGCGGCGCGACAGACCCGCTCGCCGACACGACCAATAATTTTGTGCTCTCCCTGCCGCTGGCTTTCGCTATCAACTTGATCACGTTAAGCAGGGGCACGCACATCTCCGCGAAGGGCGTCGCCCTCGCCGTCCTGTCGGGCGCGCTGGCTTCGGGCGTGGGCTACGTCGTGTGGTACGCCGCGCTGAGGGGCTTGACGGCGACGCGCGCGGCGACCGTGCAGTTATCCGTGCCAGTGCTGGCGGCCGTCGGCGGCGTCATCTTCATGTCGGAGAACGTGTCGCTGCGCCTGCTGCTCGCGGCGTCGGTGATTCTCGGAGGCGTGGCGCTCACGCTCACAGGTCGCGCGCAAACGGTACGGGCGAAGACGGCCGCGCGTTCGTCATTGAGAAACGCGCGGAAGTAAACGTGCGGACGCATACAGACCGTATTCGGACGCGGACCGACACGCTCAAGGCAGCTATCGCCGCAGTCGTTCGCGCCGCGCGCACGCGCTCTTACGCGCCCTCCCTCTTCTCGCTCACGCGCGCGACGAGCGGGCGAGCGAGGCGGGAGAGTTTTAACAATCTCGCGGCGTCGGTTGCGCGCGTTGCCCGCGCATTCACTTTGAGGGAATTTTGTGCGATGCTGTCGGCATAGCTCGCGCCGTTTCCGGGGTGGGGGAAATTATTTTGAGGGGAGCGAAAGAAATGCGTTTATTTATTTCGACGGTCGCCGCGCTCG
>DATCWB010000400.1:0-7907 GCA_036566625.1 Pyrinomonadaceae bacterium | reverse complement strand
GCCTCCGTCGCCGCACCCGGAGCCGTTTGGCTGTTCCCCTGCGCGGCGGGCGCGGGGGGCGTGGCGGCAGCCGCCGTCGCCTGGCTCGCGCCGGACACGACCAGCCCCGACAATGCGAGGCGGTTCTTCTTCAAGTCGGGCACTTCGATGAACTGGCTGGCCGAACCCGTCCGCTCCGTCGTCGTGTCGCGCACGGCCATGCGCAGTTGATACGCCCCGGCCTTTTTGACCGGCACGTTCATGGAGTAGACGAGACCCTCGCGCAGCACGCGCCGGTAGTAGCTCTCGACGAGCGTCAGGGTGTGGACGCGGTTGAGTGTTTCGACGACGCTGCCGTTGTCGCCGTAGGTGACGCCCACCACGTCAAGCTCCGCCTTGTATTTCCCGTCCGGCTCTTTGTTGAACCGCAGGTCGTTGCCGTCGAGGTACAACATCGAACGCATGAACGAGCCTTCCTCGGCCGTGTTGCCGAAGAAGGTCGTGAGGCGCAGGCGCACGTCGGGCGAGGCGAAGGGCGAGGTGAGCGCGGCGAGGAGTTGTTGCTCGCGCGTGCGGCGCACGGGGCGCGTCTCGTCATCCCTCACGCCGTAAAAGCCCGTGCGCGTTCTCACTTTCAAGCCGGGACGCTTCACACGCACGACGATGCGATGAAAGCGACGGTCGAAGGTCGCGCCCTCTGGACGGTAGCCGAGCAGGTAGTAGCCTTTCTGATCTTCGACCACGCGCCGGATGCCGCCCGCCAGATCGTTGTTGTTCTTGATGAGAAAGCCGCCCGTCTGCTGTGAGAGATAGGCCAGCCCGCTCTGCGTCTCGAACAACACGTCGCTGCGTTCGCGCAATTTCCGATCAACCTCCTCCTGCGACATGCCGCCCGTGTTGTCCTCAGCCGTGAGCGCCGTGCTGACGAGTCCGCGCGGGTCAATCGCATAGACGACCACCGAAGCGCGATTCGCCAGATCGGTCAGGCGGAGCATGGATTGGTAGACGCGGTCGCTGCGGCCGCGGCCGCGATCCGGGGTAAAGAGCGCGAAGCCTTCCGAGACCAGCAGCACGGACTTGCGCCCCGGCAACTCGCGCATCCCGCGCACGACGAAATTGAGCGCGCCGAGCGTGCCGACGGAAAATATCTCTTCGCGGTAATCGCCGAGTTCGGCTTCGATGTCGCGCGCCGCTGCATTTTCGCCCCTGCCTGCGAGTCCGCCGCCCGGCCTCGCGGAATCCATGGCCGGCTCGATGGGGCCGAAGGAGGAGACGCCGGTGCGCCCGCTCAAATACCACTTCACGCGGTCGATGGCGGCGTGAAGTTGTCGCTTGTCGGAGGTGAACTGCTGCAACGCGCCCATGCCCGCGCTCGTGCGGATGATGGCGACCAGATCATTCGGCTGCATCTGTTCGTTGACGAACTTCCTCAGCGTATCGCGCACGTTGGCCGTGCTCTCGAACGACAGCCCCAGGTCGTCCACGACGAGCGCCATCGTGCGGCGCACCTGTTCGGGGCGCAGGCGGCGTGGCGGCGCGGGCGGCGGCGCGCCCTTTTTATCCGCTGCCTTGCGCGACGAGGCGGCCTCCGGGGCGGGCGGCGCGGTCTCATTCAAGACGTAAGAGAAGTTGGTCAGTTTCTGCGGGCGTTTATCCTCGAAGATTTCAAAATCATCGGCCGTCAGGTCTGTCACCTGCTTGCCCTTCTTGTCGAGGACGACCGCATCGATCTGCACGAGGTTGGTCGTGATGCGCACCACGTCGTCGTCGCCTTCGGACGCGGGCTGTTGCGTCGGCGCGGGCGGCGATGCGCCTTGTTGCGGCGTGGTTAGCGGCGGCGCGTTTTGCGTCTGTTGCGCCCCGGCGTGCGGCGCGAGCAGTGAGAGCAGAAGCGCGTGCGTGATGGCAAGCGAGGTCAGTTTTTTCATGTGTGGAAGTCCTCGTCCGGCGACGTTGATAGAATATTTTCCGCGTGGCGACAGGCAAGTTGCACCGCTGGATTTCCGCAGGTGAGTGTGCGATGCTCTTCCGCGACAACACATCAACGGAATGGAGAGCATTATGCCAGAGCAAGCGAAAAACGGCGATACTGTGCGCGTGCATTACACCGGGCGTTTGGAGACCGGCGAGACTTTCGACTCATCCGAGGGCGGCGACCCCTTCGAGTTCACCGTCGGCGCGGGCGACACCATCGCGGGATTCGACGAGGGCGTGCGCGGCATGGGCGTCGGCGACCGCAAGAGGGTCGAGATCGCGGCCGACGACGCCTACGGGCAGCACATCCCTGAGCGCGTGCAGGCCATTGATCGCGCCATCATCACACAAAGCCTCGGGCAGGAACCGGAGGTCGGCATGGCGCTCGCCATGCAGATCGCGCCAGACCAGCAAATCCCCGTGACGATCACCGAAGTTACCGATACGCACGTCACGCTCGACGCCAACCACCCGCTCGCCGGCGAGAAACTAATCTTCGAGATCGAACTCGTCGAGATCAAATGAAACAGGAATTGATTCATTGATCCATCGGTTCATTGATTCAATGAAGAAATAGCTCGGTGAAGAAATAGTTCAATGAACTAATGGATCAATGAATCAATGCATCAATGCATCAATTCTTCCAACGCCGCCCATGAAATTTACCTTCAACAGTTTCCTTTGCGCCGCGCTCCTCATCGTCGTCGTCTCGCTCTCGGCCATGGCGCAGACGCAGCCGCCCGCGACGGAAGACATTTTCGTCGTTGACGTTACCGCCTCCAAAGGCAAACTCGAATTCGGCGCGCCCGCCAACATCACCAAACGCGCGGGCTACGACAACCAGCCGTCTTTCCTGCCCGACGGCCAGAGCCTGCTCTACACCTCCATGCGCGAAGGCGACCAGACGGACATCTACCGTCACGACTTCAAAACCGGGCAGGCCACACGCCTCACCAATACGCCCGAAGGCGAATACTCGCCCAGCATCATGCCCGGCGGCAAATTCTTCTCCGTCATCCGCGTCGAGGCCGACAAGACGCAACGCCTCTGGAAGTTTCCGCTCGCGGGCGGCGCGCCCGCTCTCCTGCTCCCCAACCTCAAACCCGTCGGCTATCACCTCTGGCTCGACGCGCGCACGCTCGCCCTCTTCATTCTCGGCACGGAAGGGCGACCCAACACGCTTCAACTCGCGCCCACCGACAACTCTTTTCTCGACACCATCCACGTCAACATCGGCCGCGCCTTACACCTTATCCCGCGCCGAACGGCCTTCAGCTTCGTCCACAAAATCTCACCGGACGAATGGCTCATCAAAGCCTTCGACTTAAAGACCAAGCGCAGCACAACGCTCGCCCGCACCCTGCCCGCGAGCGAAGACCTCGCGTGGACGCCCGGCGGCACAATCCTCATGGCGCAGGATTCCAAACTCTACCAACTCGACCCCGCCGCGCCCTCCCCCGGCTGGCAACTCGTCGCAGACTTCTCCGCCGCCGGACTCAAAAAGATCACGCGCCTCGCCCTCAGCCCCAAAGCCGACCGCCTCGCCCTCGTCGCACAGGTTGATGGCGCGCCTTAAGACCGTGTGTCAAATTCTTTCCCTGAAACTTTGAAGCACGACGATGACCGACTCTGAAATCAAAGACGGGGCACATGATATTTGTGATGACTGCGGGGCGGCCGTCTCCGCAGGAAAGATCGGCTGCCGGAAAACGTTTGAAGAGGTGATCGCCAGAGAGTTCGGCGACTACCGTTATGGCAGAATCCACCGTCTGACAGTTGACGCTTATTGTTTGCAACACCCCGAACCATATATGCGCTCGGGGAAATCATTCGCCGCCCACCTGACGGGCGTCTGTGCTGCGCTCGAATATGAAGACGCTTCGGATATTAATCAAACGGTGCAGAAATGGCTCAGTGGAAATCCGTTGATTAACAAGCCCGCTCGGCTTCCGGCAGACCGCGGCGCGTTAACGATTATGTACATACATAGCGCGGCCGATGCGGAAGAACATACGCGGCGGGTTCGGCAGTGGGCGCAGTCCGTTTGGGATGCGTGGGGCAAGCACCACGATTTAGCAAAGCAGTTGATCGACGAAGCAGCCGCTAACACCGGGCAACAGTAATTCTCCGTCTCGACGCGCTCACTCATCATCTTCCGGCGCGACGCCGAAGTAGCGCATCCAACGCTCGGTGCTCTCTTCAATCGGCGGCGCATCTCGGTCGGCCTGCGCCGCGCCCTCCGCTTCCGCCGCTTCCATGCGCCGCCTGAACTCGCCGGCGCGCAAAACCTGCGCGCCGCAGCGTCGGACGTATTCGGCCAACGCCCGATCCGAAGTCACCACCCGAAGCGTCCGCCGCTCGCGCGACTGCTCGACCAGAGTTTTGATCCGCTCGTCGGCGTCCGACCCGCGCGCCGCGTAATAGACGCGCACGCCCCTGTAGCTCGAACCGTCCGCGAAATGCTTGTCCGGCGCGCCGTCGAACACCACGCTCACGCGCACCTTCTTCCGCAACGCGAACCGCGCCAACTCGTCAAGCAACTCGCGCCGCGCCTTCGGCTTGTCCCTGTGCCACCCGACGCGCTGCCCCATCACATTATTGCCGTCAACCAGGTAAGACATAAAAACCAACGACGAAACAGGAACGATGAGTTGTCGGCCGCGCCCTTAACGCCCTCCCCGCATCTCGAACTCGCGGAGCGACTCGCGCAGGTCGGCGACGGCCGTATCTTGATGTGCGATTCCGTAGAGGTCGAGGATCAAATCGAAGGCCGTGACGAAGTAGGCGCGCTCATGACGGAAATCCCGGTGCACGCGATCCCACATCAGCGGTGGCAGCGAACTCTTTTTTTCGCCCGCCAGCAGGACGGGCATCACCGTCTCCTTCTCCGCATCCGTGCCCATCAACCGCTGGCTAATCAACTCTATCTCAGCGGCAACCACGCTGCCGGTGCTCGACACCTTGTTCTTGAACTTTGCGAAATAGAGCGGCGTGCCAACGGGGATCACGACGCCGCACTCCGCGATCCGGCTCACGAAGCGCGACACGCTCCTGCCCGCGCGGTCGTTCTCCCAGCGGTCGAGCACGACGCCGATGCCCGCCTTCTGCAAGTCTGTGGCGAGGTTGCGCTCTACCCAACGTTCCTGCTCCCTGTTGCCCCACGCGTAACTGATGAAGCACTCCGGCCGCGTGAGTTTTTGATCATCCACGTAGGACGATAGCCGGAAGACCGCCTGCTCGAAGCGCGTCCGCTGGTCGGCGAGCCAACGCTGTTCGTCCACCTTGCGACGCTCCTTCTGCGTCAACTGGATCGGTTCGTGCGCTTTCGGCAACACGATCTTGTCACCACATTTCGGGCAAAAGGCAGAGTCGCTTCCATCACGCAACTCTTCGCGCACGACCGAACGGTTGAGCGCGTGACCGTTGGCACAGATCGCAGGCTCGTAGCGGAACACGCTCAGGTTGCGGCGGGCGAGAAAACTCTCGAACAACCCTTGAAACAGCGTCCGCACCGGCTTGCCCACGTTCGTGCCGAAATACAGCACGAGGTTCAACTCGCCTTCGCTTTCGTCGTCCTGACGAAAGCCGCAGATCAAGCCGTCGCCCACCTCGTAACGCGCCTGACTGCGCCACTGGTTCGTGCGCGTGAAAGTCTGCGTGTAGCCGAGCAGCACCACCAGCGACGCATACACGTTCTCGATTGCGCCGCTCACCGTATAGGCCACGCTCTCTTCCGTCTCGTCGCCCGCGAGCACAGGCTTCTTCAGGTTGATCAGTTCGGGGAAGACCAGATACGACTGCGCGCCGAGGTCGGTTTCGCGGAAGCAGACGTTGTGCTCTAGGAACAGGAGCGCGGCCGAGTCGAGCAGGATGCTACGCTCCTCTTCCGTCAACTTCTCCAACTCACGAAACTCGTACCCGCCCGCCAGCAATCTCTTCTCTTCGAGCGACCCCAACCCCTTCTGATTGCGCCGCGCCTCCAGCACGAACGACGCCGCCAGATTGTTCAGCAACTCCGGCACGAGCAGCACGCGCTCCTCGCCTTTGGAAGTCCTCAGCACGCGCACGTAGCCGTAGTTCGACAGGTGTTTGACGGCCGTCATCATCTCGGCATCGGTGAACCGCCAACGCTTGTCGGTTTTCTCCAGACGTTTGCGCAAATCCTCCGGGCTGACGATCACCTTCCTGATGCGCCGGTTCTCCTTCATCCCCAGCACGTAGTCCTTGATGCGCTTGAAAGTAACCGTCGTCACCGTCGCGGCCTTCTGCTCCCACGGAATCTGCTCCCTCATCCGCCGCAGCAAATCCTCCAGCCCCGTCTTTTCCTTCGCGCTCGTCGCCAGATACCCGCCGCAGATGCCGCGCTCACGACAGAACTCGTCCAACTCCTCCCGCGTCAAACGCGCCTCGCCCCGGTCGGCACGCCCGCCGATCAATATCGTCGGACAGAGTTTCCGCGCCTCTCCCCCCTCCGCCTCTTGTCCGGGCGAATTTGAGGACAGCCCCGACTTAAGTTGCTTCAACCAGAACTCCACTCCGTGCAACGGGTCGCGGCTGTCCGTCGGGTCGAACACGACGAGCGCGAGGTCTGCATCATCCAGAAACAACGCATGAGTCAAACGGTAATCCGGCTGCCCCGCCAAATCCCAAAGGATGGCTTCACACTCCGTCCCATCCTCGCGCCGCTTGCCGAGTTCGCCAATCACCCAGAACTGCTGCCCATGCGTCGAAGAATGTTCCTTATACTCACCATGCGCCAAACGCCACCCCAGCCCCGTCTTACCCACCCCCGAATCACCCACCAACACGATCTTCGCCGTCGTGTGATACACCGCCTCCGTCGCCCGCCTGGCTTTCACCGCTTCGCCAAGCAGCACGTCAAAGTCTAGTTCCCAGAGGTGAATCAACCTAGACTGTTCGTCATCGTCCTCATCAACATTTAGGTTTGACCCAACTGTGGCTAGAAGCTCCAATGTGGGATGAAACGCGAGGTTGGAAGCCCATTGACTATCTGTCACCTCCGGGATGACCACTACAGGCTCCCAAGTCATGCAATTCCAAAGGCGCACGATTCCATCAGTACTCTTGGAGGCAATCAGTCGGCCATCAACAGAGAAGGCGACGCTATCCACGCGATCTGTGTGCCCTTCAAGAGTGCGGAGCAGTTTGCCGCCAGCCGCATTCCACAACTTCACCGTACCGTCTTCGCTACTACTGGCTAACGTCCTGCCCGATGGGTCGAACGCGACGCTATAGACAACGCTATCATGCCCTTTGAGAGTGCGGAGCAGTTTGCCGCTCGCTACATCCCACAACTTTACCGTTTGGTCATCGCTCCCACTCGCCAACGTTCTGCCCGATGGGTCGAACTCTAACCTATTAACAATGTGCACATGCCCTTTGAGAGTGCGAAGCAGTTTGCCGCCAGCCACATCCCACAACTTCACTGTACCATCTCCCCTCCCACTGGCTAACGTCCTGCCCGACGGGTCGAACGCGACGTCAAAGACAACGTCATCATGCCCTTCAAGAGTGCGGAGCAGTTTGCCGCCAACCGCATTCCACAACTTCACCGTACCGTCTTCGCTACCACTGGCTAACATCCTGCCCGACGGGTCGAATGCGACGCCAAAGACAATCTTTGTGTGTCCTTCGAGCGTATGCAACAGCTTGACACCCGGCGGTAGGTCTTGCTCCTGCTGCCCATCGCGTTGCCCGTCTCGTTTCTTCTTCGACATGGTCGTCTCCGATCCTTAGTCTCGCTCTGTCAAATGACCGCGAGAGTGGTGAGATTGCAAAAGGTACGTGGCGTTTATCTACGCCTGAGTGATAGCGACCGGATGATTCCGAACTTAGAGTTGAATATAAAGATGTCTGCGGAATTATGCAGCAAAATAGTTTGAGGATAACCGGGTCGGGTGGAGATTAAGAGACGAAAAACTACGGCGGGTGAT
>DATCWB010000399.1:0-9764 GCA_036566625.1 Pyrinomonadaceae bacterium | reverse complement strand
TTTTTTGACTAAAAAGAGGGGGGAAATTATCCTTTTTCAGATTTTGAAATGGAAGAAAATTCAAAGCAAATTACACAATTGCTCGAACAATGGAGCAACGGCGCGGCGGAAGTTTTAGACGATCTGATGCCGTTGGTTTATATGGAATTGCGCCGACAGGCTTCCGGATACCTGCGACGCGAACGCTCTAATCACACGCTGCAACCGACAGCTTTAATCAACGAAGCGTATCTGAAATTAATTGACCAGCGCGATGTGAAATGGCAAAACCGCGCCCATTTTTTTGCGATTGCGGCGCAGGCAATGCGGCGTATATTAGTTGATTACGCACGTGAGCGAAACAGGGAAAAACGCGGTGGCACGGCGGAAAATTTGCCGCTCGACGAAGCCTTTACCATTGTCTCACGGGAAAAAAACGTTGATTTGGTCGCGCTCGACGAAGCCTTAAACAAGCTGGCAACATATGATGAAAGGCAGGCGAAAGTTGTCGAGCTGCGTTATTTCAGCGGCTTATCAATTGATGAAACCGCCGAAGTTTTGAATGTTTCAAATGTAACCGTCAGGCGCGATTGGAACATGGCAAAGGCCTGGCTGCATCAGGAAATTACGAAATGAAAATTGTCGTCGCGACGACCCGACAGCATGACTCAAAGCACGAAGGGAACGCAGTCGCCTGTAGACGATCAAAGGGTGTTACACGCCCCGGCCGGCGAGTTCGCGCTCAACGAGTACCGCCTCCGGCTGGGCGGCCGGGAGTGGTCGATACTGCACGTTGACTCTGTCCTCACACGCGAGGACGAGAACCACTTCCTCGGCGAACTGAAGGGTCGCTTGCCTTACGGCGTCGCCCTCTGGCCTTCGGCAATTGCCCTTGCACATGAGTTGGGCTCGCGCGCGGGCGAGTTGCGCGGCAGTCGGGTGCTGGAGTTGGGCGCGGGGACAGGGCTGCCGGGCATCATCGCCGCTACGCACGGGGCACAGGTGGTGCAGACAGACCGCGACGAGATGGCGATGTCCGTATGCAAGCGTAACTGCGAGCGGAACAGGGTCGAGACGGTCGAGCATCGTCTGGCGGATTGGACGTGTTGGGAAGATGCAGGGCAGTACGACTTGATCATCGGCTCGGACATCCTTTACGGCGTGGAGTTGCATTCGCACCTGCGCCGCATATTCGAGTCCAACCTCGCGCCGGATGGGCGGGTGCTGCTCTCCGACCCTTTCCGTGCCGTGAGTCTCGGGCTGCTGGAGGCGATGGAAGACGGTGGTTGGTCGGTCACGCTTAGCAAGTGGAGCGTTGGAGAGGAGGCGACCCCGCGCCCCATCGCTGTCTTCGAGCTGGCTTCGGCCTGACCCGTGACATGTTTATTTTGCATTTGCACCGAAGTTCGTGCCAACGCGACTCGGCATGCCTCCATCATTCCGCATCTGAAGAGGCTCTACTAATTTGGAGAGAGGCGATGATAAACTACGCGCCTGATCGTTAAATAACATTCATTAGTAAGCTACTACCAATGCCGGACATCGAGACCATTCTTCCCGGACTCATGGCGCAGAACCCCGCCGCGCTGGAAGCTACCAAGGAGTGCATTGCGCAAGTCCTGCATGGGAGAGAGACAGTTGTTGAGTATCGTGAGCGTCAGATCGAACCTGACCGGACGGTTCAGAACCTTTACGTGGAGTACACCCCCTGGAATTGGAGTCGCGCCGGCCTCGAACGAAGAATGGTCGAAAGCTGGCTCGTCACGAGGGAACATGACCGCGACGAGTTACGCCTGGAGCGAAGGGTTCAGGGTGTGCTCTGCGGGACAAGACTCGCAGGCATCGACAAAGACCCCAATGCGCTGGGTCTCCATCCGCTCGCCCTGCCGGGCCCGCTTGCGACCGAGTTCTCCCTGATTCAACAGATCAAGGGCTGGTTCACGTTTGACGACGCCGTCCACTTCACCATGAGTCTGGAACTTCAAAGCCGCATGGGGCTTGTCGGTGACATCCTCGAAATAGGTTGCTACCACGGACGCTCCACCTGCGTCCTTGCCAGACACCTGCGCAAAGGCGAGCGGCTCGTGATCTGCGACATCTTCGAGGGGGATTCGGGGGAACAGTACAGTGATCCGGCGACGGCGGATTCCGTGCGTCGCTCCGTCCTCTCCTTCGTGCCCGCGCTCGCGCCCGAGCAGCTCGATTTTCGCGAGTGCCGGAGCGACCAGCTTGAACTCACAGAAAGCGACAAATTTCGCTTCGTTCACGTGGATGGGGCTCACGAGCAGTCTGTCGCCTTGCACGACATCCGCCTGGCCGCGCGCCACTTGACGGATGGCGGAATCGTGGTCGTGGACGATTACCAGCATTGCAACTTTCCCGGAGTCTCACTCGCCGTCGAGGAGTTCCTCGAAACGTCCCCCGACTTTGGTGTCCTTTTCGATCTCAACCGGCGTGAAGAAGAGGGGCGAAAAATCTACCTGTGCAGAGGCAAGTAACCCGGGGGCGGGCATCCGAATGCGCTCTCTGGTGCGTCGAGATTCGGCGCGACCGACAGCAGATGAAGTGTGTGGACGGCCTCGCTCGGCCATGCTAAATTTCACGCTGTTCGACACTCACGCCGATGTCTCTAGCCTTTGTCTCTAACCGTTAGCATTGATTTCAACTTGGGAGAATAGCGATGCTCGACATGGAACAGTTTCATGGCCGTCTCAATGATGTTGACCACCACCTCCAACCGGCGGTCGACGATTACGAGGAGGTTGGCGGCGAGGCCGGACGCCAATTTGCCGACGGTCTCCGACAGAGGTACGGACAGCACCCCCCAGAGGCCGAGATCAAACTAAATCACATACTGGGAAAAGAGAGTTCCGAGTTCACCTACGAGACGGTCTGGAACATCAAGGGCGCCACAGCCCCCGGTGCATACTCGCCCGAGGGGCGGCTCAAGACGCTGGACATCATGGGTGTCCGCCGCGCCCTGATCTTCGCCGACCCGTCGATCCTGATGCACGGCCTGATGCCAACCGAGCTCGGCATCTCGACCATGCGCCACTGGAACGATTTCGCGTTGAATTACAACGACCGCGACCGCGACCGCCTGCGCGTGGCGGCGATCCTCAGCACGTGGGACACCGACATCGCCGCCGCAGAGGTGAAGCGGGTACTCGACGCGGGCGCGCAGGCCTTCGTGCTAGCCAGCTCCGTCGCTCCCGGCGATAAGTCGCCGGCCGACCCCGGCATGGACCCTATCTGGGCCATGCTGTCTGAAGCGAACGTTCCGGCCCTGCTCCACATCGGCGGCGAGCGTGGCTTTCTGGCCTCCGACGCCTGGCCGCGAGGCGTCCCCGCGCTGGAGTTCGAGCCGCAACCGTTCTCGGAAGGGATCAACGCGTACGCCTTCTCCACCTTCCACTTCGCTCCCCAGCACTTCATCTCCATGCTCGTGCTCGGCGGAGTCTTCGAGCGTTTCCCGAACCTCCGGTTCGGAGCCATCGAGGTCGGAGCGGGCTGGTTGGGTCCGCTTGCCGAGCGCCTCGACCTCATCGTCTCCCTTTACGCGCGGCGATTCGCTCCCGTGCTCTCGATGAAGCCCTCCGAGTACATCCGTCGGAACATCCGCGTCAGCCCCTTCTTCTTTGAGCCCGTGGCGCTCTACATCGAACGCCACGGCCTGGAGGAGTGCTATTGCTACTCAAGCGACTTCCCCCACCCCGAAGGTGGCTTTGCGCCAATCGAGGCATTCAACAGGGAGATTTCCAGACTCGGCCAGACTACTGCCGAGAAGTTCTTCGTCTCGAACGCCGAATGGCTGCTCCCCGCGCTCACCTGACTCAGTGCCGCGAGCACGACGCGTCCAACTCCCCCGGTCTGTTGCCGGAGACACGAGCATGCACGTTATTGTGGTGGCGATTGGCTCTCGCGGCGACATCTTCCCCTTCATCGGACTGGGACGGGCGTTGCAGGCGTTAGGGTGCTCAGTCCACTTCATCACCTCCGGCAACTACCAAACCGCCGTCACCAAAGCGGGATTGCGATACATCGAGCTTTGCGATACGGCCACGTATGAAGCAGTTCGAGATTTGCTCGAACACATGCCCGCCCGCAGCAGCGAGATGACGCCGATGCAGTGGGAGGCTGCGCGCGCCTTTCTTTCAATGACCCCGGAGGGCGTCTATCGGCTCATCGAAGCGAATCATGTTCCGGGGAAGACGATTCTCGCGGCGTCGGACATGTACTTGAATGGCGCGGGCAGGCTGGCATGGGAGAAGCTGGGCATTCCCTACGTGGCGGTTCGCCACAACGCCGGAGTGATGCACAGCCTGCTGCCACGTCTGCCTCGCGCTGGACACGCCGTCGAAATGTGGTTCAGGAATCTGGCACTCGGACGCCACTGGCCCATGCGCGAAAACAAGTTGCGATACCAGCATTTGCGAGCCGAACTCGGGTTGAAGCCGCACAGGAACCTGCTGGAAGCGTACTGGCACTCCGAGCAACTCAGCGTGGCGTTGTTCCCGGCCTGGTTCGCGCCATGGTTTTGCGGGCAGTTGCCGAATACGATCTTCACTAACTTTCCGCTTTACGAAACGGCCGACGCCGAAGGCTTACCGGAGAAACTTGATTCGTTCCTGAGCCGGGGCGCGCCGCCGCTCGTCTTCACCTACGCATCATGGCTCACTAATGTCGAAGGATACTTCGGCGCTTCCGGCGACGCCTGCCGCACGATGGGTCTGCGCGGCGTCTTCCTTTCGGAATACGCGCCGGCGTCCGATGAGGACGGCGACTCAGCAACCATTAGTCTGCCCTACGCTTCGCTGAAACTGCTCCTGCCCCGTGCGAAGGCGTTGATCCACCATGGCGGCATCGGTACGGTCGCCCGCGCGCTGGCGCAGGGAACGCCCCAGCTCATCGTGCCATGTGTGGGCGATCAGCCATTCAACGGCAAGACCGTACAAAGCCTGGGCGTCGGTCTCTCGATCTCGCATGACCTCTACCAGCGCGACCCCGTGTGTGCCCTGAAGTCTCTCCTTGAGTCGCGGGCGGTCGGAGAGACATGTCGCAAGCTGTCACAACAAATGCCGGGAGAGCCTGACTTTCGTGAAGTCGTCCAACGGTTCGAGGGTCTTTTGAAAGATAGTGAATTGTAGACACCCACGGGATGACCCATCCGGCCGCGAGCCGGTTCGCGACGCCGCCGTTTGCGCGCCAAGGGTATCGGTGGTTATCGGACTCGGCCTTTACGATCTCTTTATATCTAATGTAGTGATCTTTGTCTGAAGCATATTTTGGTTCAGTAGGTGTATCCGCTTCACTGGAGAGAATCACGGGGCGAGGCGCATTTTTAATTGTAATCGGCGGGTTTGGCGAACAACAGACATTCAATAATCGCCGGCGATCATGACGCATCTCAGGGTCATTGGCGAGCCATGCCATCACTCCGTCCGTAATGCGCGCAAGCTCCAGGTCGGGCGGTCGCTTCAGGCTATAGTGTATCCACTTCCCTTCCCGTCTCGCTTTAACTATTCCCGCCCGGCGAAGGTAACTTAAGTGACGGGAGATTTTCGGTTGGCTTATATTCAAGCCCTCGACAAAGTAGCAAACACACAGTTCATTATCCCTCAGGAGGTTGAGCACACGCAGGCGTGTTCGGTCGGCGAGCGAGTTAAAGAGTAGTTCGATGCTGAGATTATTCCTGCCCAATTTATCACGCACCTGCGTTCAGGCTTGAACTCCATTTACGGACTTCGACAAGCCTTACGAAATCAGTAAGACGCCAAACTTTATCCCTTGATGACATAATAAATGGTTGCGCTGATCAGCGCGGCTGTCAGGGGCATGACCATCCAGGCCAGGAGAAAGTCCCGAATCGTCTTCCGGTTTAACCTGCCGACATTCGCCCGTGCGATGCCCATGATAACCCCTGTGGAGACGTGAGTCGTTGACATCGGCCAGCCCAAATTGGCGCCGAGGATGACCAGCGAACTGCTGACCAGATTGGCGAAAGTCCCCTCTCGATGGCTCATCTTAACGATGTCATCGCCCATGCGCTTTGCCACGCGCGCCCCGCCAGTCCCCCCGCGAACATCGCCAGTGAGAGGAGCGGGCGCTGGAAGACGCCCTGAGAGATACCTGTCGCACCGCCAGCGGCTAGAGCGATGGCTACGATCTTCGGCGCGTCGTTGAGACCGCGCGCGACGCCGACCAGACCGCTCGATAACCAGTGGATGTAATTTACGTTGAGAGTGGAAAAGTTGTTGTGAGCACGACATTCACCGATGCTGGCCTGCACGACTGTTAGTTGTGGAATCTCCACAGCGCCGGCCGCGAGCGTTGTCGCCCGGAGGCATATGCACTCGGGCGCAGTGCCCAGAAGATAATTTAAATTGGTCGAGGTGGCGACGGCGGCCCAGCTGGCAGCGCCGATCAGGACTGCGACCGTAAAGGCCGGCGTCGGCTCGGCCGAGACGATGCCGCTCGAAAAGAGCTTCAGCATCCGCGAGGCGACGATGCCGGATAGCAGCGCGCCCACCAGCGTCGAGCCTTGAGCCCACCAGAGAGCCTTTCTGTGACTAGTCACGCCCGCGCCCGCCAGCGTGGCGATGCCTTTACCGTTATCGTTCGCGCCATTCGCCGCGGCCAACGCTACCGCGAAGATAATGCAAATGATTTCTATGGTCTCGCCTCTGTGGATAATTTATCCATCCGTCAGCAACCACACTCCGAAGCCCCCTGATCTTTGCGCGCGGAGTCTTGCGTCCTCAAACCCTTGCTCACGCCCGGGTCGCGCTTCACCCAGGCAGGAGAATGGCTGTGCCTCTTCGAGAGGCACATTGATGTATGGAGGCACAGGGATAAAGTTATCTTTGTAAGGATGGCTCGTCAGGATGCGGTAGGTCTTTTCACAGACGGCGGTGCGCTCGCCGCGCCGGTAGGCGTGCCCGTCATCGTCGTGGACGCGCTTCCGCGGGCCGCGATAGATGACGGCATGATGACAGTCGTAGCATGCTCCCTCTTTGCCCTTAAAGGCGAGCACGGTGAAGTTTCTGATCTCGATGCCCTCGAACAGGTGTAGCGGGGCGTCGCCCCAACTCAGTATTTCGACGCCGTAAAAACCGGCCTGCACTATCTCTGACACGAGTTCTTCCTCGGTCGTGATGCGTCGTTGCGCACACCTGTCTCAGCCCTGTGATGTCGGATGGCGAGAGCGGCTCATCCGACACGAGACAGTTGACGATCAAGCGCCTGCCCCTTTCCAGCACGTTAAAAGCCTCGCGCAGGATTGCGACTCCCACCTCCGCCGAGAGAAGGTTCGACGTGGCATCGAGTATGACGACGACGTTCATGCTCGCCTCTAGCACGAGCGGGGTCTCGGCTGCGCGCCGCGCAATGCGCTCTTTGAGTTGATGGAAGCTCTGGAGATTGTCCAACGGCACTTCGCGCAGTGCGCGCTCAAGCCACTCTGAATCGGCGCGAAAGTCGGTCATCTCGGCGCATACAACTTTGATCTCGGCCTCGTCCTCGCGCGCGTCCCTCTGCCCGAACTGCTCGCGCAACCCAAGAACTAAGTTCAGATCATCGTTGAGGCACAGGACTCTTCCGTCCGACCCGACCTGCCTGGCTACATCTTGCAAAGCATCTACCGAGTCCGCTCCTAGAATGAGCACGCGATCCGACGGCGCGACGTAAGGCGAAGCCAGCAGGCGCAGAGTTTCCTTTGCCCCGGCGACGCTCAAATTCAACCGCTGCTCCATCGAAACCCGGACAAATCTTTGTCGAAATCGTTTGAGAGCTTCCGTAGATACTGAACGCCTCCTCATCGCCTATCAACAACAACCCCGGTTCCACGCGCCGGGCTCCTCCGGTAGAACTTCTTCCTCCACGTCGGCAGCGTCGCCCAATCCTTTCCCACAACTCCAGGTTTGGGCGTCCAGCAGAACCCAAACGTGGTGCTACGCCATGTTCCTAGTTTATCGAGCCCCGGATTGCGGCTTCCTGACCATGGCGTTACCCTCATGCACTCACACACCGATACTAACCATGAAGGCACCTGATTCCATAAAGGTTTCGTAAAATTAGCATTATCGGAATTTTAATCGTGAACGGCGTGAAACATATGGAAGTGCTCATATTTGGCGGTTAATCCTTCGATACGAAATATCTTGTCTCGAAACGACGAAGTGGTGCGGGACGGATGACAAGTAATAAGTGATAAGATGAAGGCCTACACTCGCTGCGCCGTTCAAACTCAGATCGAACGGCTAATTGAAATTCGTCTGCTCCCTTTTAATTTTGGAATGATGGAGGCGTATGTTTCTGAATGCTCTCTCAAATGCGGTCTCTTCATCTGGCCTGACGTAGTGAAATCCTTTAAGGACGGCTGCATCGTGCGGCAATCGCTTACTCTTAGGCAGGACTTCCATTGAGCTATACATAACACGCCAACCACCCTTTTTCTTCCGAAACGCCCGCGTAGCTTGCAAGATGCTCACCTGTCGGCAACTGGCGTAACTCGCCCGCCCTGGCTCTAGCGACTGGATGATCGGCGCGGATGAGACAGACTAGGCACCTGGCCTGCGCTTCTCTGGGGCGACCTTGCAGCAGGTAAAAGATTTCTTTTTCGAGACTTGTCCGTTACGCTTCATCCCCGACCGTTGGAGAGCGTCGTTTTTATCCTGACTCAAGGTGAGTTTAATTTCTCTTATGGTGTTAGTTTTTCATGCTTGCAGCGTTGGACTCCCTTCTCTATTCCCTCTGGATACCAGAAGCCCGTGCCCGAACAGTCAGGGCAGCCGGTAAAGTCAGCCTGTGGGGTGTTCTGCGCAACTGGTGGGAACTTAGCTGCCTCTTCGCGGATTACATTCAGGGCGTACTTGAAAGAGTTCATCTGCTTCCCTGCCTTGTCTGCCCGGCGTTTCGTTTCTTCCAATCCGCGCTCAATGGCTTCAACGGGCAGGGTTGACACTTCGAGGTATGCAGCATGATCGTTCGCCGTGGCGTGCTTCCCTGTTACCTGCGAGTATTTTCCCAACGCTTTTTGAGCCTTCGCGTCATTAATAATCAAGTTATTAAGATCATTATTAATTAATGTGGTTGACTGGTTAACCAGTCCACTGGTTAACTGGTTAACTGGTTGACTGGTTAACCAGTCAAGAGCATATTCCACCGCATCTTGAAAAGAAGGAAACCGCTTCCGGTTTTTGAAATGCCATTCTTCATATTGCTCTAACTTGTGAGATTGAAAGCGGATACCTTTAAGCGTGCGCCGGGTGCGTGAGGGGTAAAACTTCTCCTCTGGTTGGGAGGCGCCCGTACTGGTTAACTGGTTAACCAGTACGGGCGCCTCAATTTGTGAGTTGTCAGTGGTTAACTGGTTATCCAAACTGGTTGACTGGTCAACCACACTGGTTAACTGGTTAACCGGTTCTTCGGGTAGAGCAGGTACGGCCGCAATACGCGCCTGCTTCTCCTGCTGGATGCGGCGCACATCGGACTGACTGACGTTCTTAGGCGGTTCGACTTTCTTAAGCCACCGATCACTAGGCATTATCTTTCTCCGTAGTCAATAAGGCTTCACCCGCCGCCTCTTCGATGAGTTCAGCGGGTACTTTGCCGTTTTCTGCGAATCGCCACGCGACCGCAGCTACTTTAAGAATCTCGCGCGGCACGCCGCCTGTCAGGGTGTAGATAAGTTCAACAGCATCAGGTGTGAAAGGATTAGGAACGCGAGCCTCTTTGCAGCGAAAAGCTATCATTTCAGCCGTCTCCGTGGGAGAGAGCGCACCAAG
>DATCWB010000398.1:0-15345 GCA_036566625.1 Pyrinomonadaceae bacterium | reverse complement strand
GCTCGCCACGCCGCACGCGCCTCGCCGGCCGCAATGGTAAAGGCGCACAGCAGGACGAAGGCGACCGCGCGGAGCCGTCGTCGCGGGGTGAGATTTTGAACGTTAAGGATCATGGTCTTCGGGTCGGCCGTGCGTGGTCGGCAGGCGAATCGCGCGGGGTTGTCGGGCGTCTATTTTTCGTAGACGACGCTCCCGCCGAGGATGGTCATCACGGCTTCGGTCTGCAAAATCTCTTCGGGTTTGATCGTCAACAGGTCGCGCGAGTGGACGGTCATGTCGGCGAGCATGCCGGGCACGAGTTGGCCTTTCTGCGTCTCTTCAAAGGAGGCATAGGCGGATTCGGCCGTGTAGCAGCGGATGGCGTCGGCGATTGAGAGGCGTTCCTGCGGCCACCAGCCGCCGGCCGGGTCGCCCTCCGTGCTCTGGCGCGTGACGGCGGCGTAGAGGCCGAGATAAGGGTTGATGGGTTCAACCGGCCAGTCCGTGCCGAAGGCCACGCGGACGCCGAACGAGCGCATCATGTGCCACGCGTACGCGCCCTGCACGCGATACTCGCCGAGGCGATCCTGCGCCCAGCGCTTGTCCGAGATGGCGTGCGACGGTTGCATCGAAGCGACAACGCCGAGGTCGCGGAAGCGCGCGAAGTCCGTGGGCGCGACGACCTGCGAGTGCTCGATGCGGTGACGCGGCCCGCCCGGTGGATATTGCACGCTGCCGTGCATCGCACCGCGAGGCGTTTTGAGTCCTTCGGCAAAGCCGTCGAGCGCCATTCGATTTGCCTTATCTCCAATCGCATGAAGCGCAATTTGAAATCCTTCCCGGTCGCGCTGCATGATCATGCCCATGAGTTCTGCGGGCGGGCGGCGCGGGATGCCGCTGTTGTGCGGGTCGTCGGCGAAAGGCGCGAGCATGGCGGCGGTGCGCGATCCGAGCGTGCCGTCAACGTAGCCCTTGAGCGCGGTCAGGCGTATGCGCAGAGGATCGATTTTGAACGAGGCGAACTCGGCGCGCTGCCCCTTCAACTTCTCAACCGGGTCCTCGAAGTTCTGCCACTCGGCGACGCGCACCGTCAGTTTTCCCGCTTGCAGCAGTTCGCGATAAAGCTCGGTGGCCTCGTAGCCGGAGTTGTCGTTAATCGAGGTGATGCCGTTACGCCGCGCTGCGGCCAGCGCGCGTTCGGCGGCCTGCATGCGCTCGGCGCGCGAAGGCTCGGGCACGACGCGGGCGACGAGCGTGGCGGCCGTCTCTTTCAAAATCCCTGTCGGCTGCCCGTCCCGGTCGTGCAAAATCTCTCCGCCTTCGGGCGCGCGCGTCTCGCGCGTCACGCCCGCCTTCGTGAGCGCGAGCGTGTTCACCCAACTCACGTGGCCGTCCACACGCTGCACGAAGACCGGGTTGTCGGGCGCGACCGCGTCGAGGTCTGCGCGCGTCGGCCACTGGCCGCCCCACAGCGTGTGATCCCAGCCGCGACCGAGAATCCACGCGCCCGGCGGCAGTTCGCGCACCTTCGCGGCGATGCGCGCTTTGGCCTCCGCGAGCGTCTTCGCGCCGACGAGTTCGACGCGCAGGAGCGAGAGACCACCGCCGATGAAATGGATGTGCGCGTCGTTGAAGCCGGGCGTGACCAGACGGCCGCCGAGGTCTACGGTGCGCGCGCCCGTGTAAGCGCGCGCGATGTCGGCCGACGTGCCGACGGCGACAATGCGTTCGCCTTCGACCGCCACGGCCTCTGCGATTGTGCCGCGCCCGTCGGCCGTAAAAATCTTGCCGTTCGTCAGGACGAGAGCGACGCGCCGTTGCGCGGCGGGCGCAACGGCGCGCGAGCGGTTGGAGACGACGAGCAGCAGGGCGACGAGCGAGAAGGCGAGAGAGACGCGAAGTAGTTTCATATGGGCGATTCGGATGTACGTGAATGGGTTCGAGCGCAGGGTGTTATATCACTAAACATGCGTCGCGCAATAGAATCCCTGTGAGGGCTAGTGCGCCTCCAGCGTCCGGCCACGGAAGAAGTCTGCGGCGGCCTTCAACATACGGCGGATGCGCCGCACCACCTTCGGCAAAATCCAGATCAGGAGCAGGAGAAATATCAGTATGACCGCGAGCATCGCCAACGGGTAGCTGACGGCCAACGCCACCGCGCCGACAGCGAGTACGTCTTCCAGGACGGAGAGCGACCAGTTCGTCACCGGCTCGGGACTCAGGTTAGCCCCGGCGCGAACGGTCGCTTTCGTCCCGTGAGTCGAGAGCGCCAAACCTCCACCCAGTAACAGCGCGATGACTTGCACCGAAGGGCTGATGTCGGACGTGGCGGCCGCCGCGAGCACCGCCCCGGCCGGGACGCGTATGAATGTGTGCACGGCATCCCAGACGGTATCCACGTAAGGAATTTTATCGGCGAAGAACTCAAGCACGTAAAGGAAGATCGCCACGCCGATGATCAACCAGTTATCCAGCACCTGAAGACCGCCGGGCAGGCGTGCGAATTTGTAGTGTTCCAGCAACCCCAGCACCGCCACGGTGGCATATAGGTTAATACCGGAAGTCCAGGCCGTGCCCAGCGCCAACCCTAGAATCTGTATCACGCTCATCGCTTAACCTCCACGCCGCTCGTTGTGTTCGTGAATGGTATCACCCGCCGCGCGGGAACGACCGCCATCGCCGGGTCTTAGCACCTGAGAGCCGCGCTATTCGCCGTCGGGTGCATGCCGTTCCCGTCCGCCCGGTGTCGCTGCGGAAGGCGAGCCGGGGCGCGTCTCCCTGCGTATTCTATGCAGGAGCAGGGTGATGACGGAGCCGAGCAGGATACCGACGGCGTCGGGAATCAGGTCTCGCGAACGGCAGTGTCCTTTGCCCGTGAGACCCTGCGCGAGTTCTACCAGCGCGCCCATGGCAAACGATGCCAGAGCCGCCCAGGCGAACGCCGGCCAGCCGGGCATACGGAGTTGCGCGCTCGTCATCAGGAAAAACAACGTGAACAGCACGATGTGGGCGTAGTTGGTCAGCGAATGAATTGCCAGCGGTATGCCGAACGTGAGTTCGCACGGGCGGGGGTCAAAACGGAAGCCGACGCTTGCGGGGAAATAGAGCAATCCCAGTATGGCAAAGGTGACATACGCCCAGCGCACGCCGCGCAGAGATAAAACGCCCAGCCCGAGGAATCCCGCGAAGACCAGTAGCCGCATGGCATTTGCCTCCGGTGTCTCAAGACACGCAATGCGCGGTACGCACCCGCCGCGCACGCGATAACATCAGGGTGATTAAGTCTCGCGTATCAATTCGACTCGGCACAGACATAGTTGCCACGGCTGAAGGCGCAGTTGACGTGGCGCACCTTTAGATAGCAACTCTTCATTTTGATTTTCGGTCGGTGTGGATCGGGTCGAATGCGCGGGTAGTGTGTTCGGTCACGCTCGGCACAGGCTCCGCAAGCACGTGCGCCTGCGCCTCTCCAAGCTCCTTAGTCGTTTGCTCTTGCAGCTGCCCGCCGCCACGCGTTTTCTTAGCCCCCTTCCTGCCCTTCAATAACAGCCCGATGAACACGCCTTCGACCAGAAGCATCATCGCGAAACTGAACATAGTGGCAGCGAGCAGAAAGGGGAGGTCGAAGCCGGCTACCGCTTTCAACACGCCGATCAAAATGGCAATAGCCACGGGGCCGAGAATGAAGGTCCCGGCCATCGCGGATACGAGGAGGTCGGGTTTAACTCCTGACGATGCGATAACGTTATCGCCGCTCGCCCCGCTCAACTTCGCGCCGCAATAATTACAGTAGCTCAAGCCCTGCGCGACACCAACGCCGCAAGAAGAACAATACATCCTGAGTCACCTCCTGAGGGCTACTACGATATGGAATGATGCCAGGTTCGACAGTGATTTCTCAGCATGGGGCAAGCGCCTGACGCCCGGCATCGCCTATCGCGCACACAACCGGCGCGACCACCGCGTTTCGGATGAAAGTTGCTTTCAAACTTTTGCTTTCAAACTTTTGCTTTCAAACTTTTGCGGCCGCCTGCGCTTCCCTGCGGCTTTTTATGTACCGCCGCATCGCCGCCACTCGCTCGTGGGCATCATGCATCCGCAGCACCAACGGCTCCAGATGCTTGAGATATAAGTATGGCGGCACGCCCGGCATCGCGCGAAGCTCCGCCAGGAAAGGCTCAAGCTTCGCATAGACGAGGACGTGTTCCGTATTTATGGCATTGAACATCTCTTCATCAATAGCTCTCAAAATGACGAATGCCGCCGCCATATCCCAGTACGAAGCGACCATCCGAAACTCCGCACTGTGCTCGCCGACAAGGGCGCTCAGAATATCCTGCGTGCTTTCAGGGTAAAAGCCTGTGGCAAACCAATCGCGCGCTTTACGCATAGTCTCCTCAGACCGCAATTCATACAATTTAAGAATGCCCATCATGCTCTCGTGTTCGTTGCTCATCGCAGGACTCCTTACCGATAGATTAAAAAGAGATCGGCGGGTGGAACCGCAGCACAATATTAATGCTCCCTCCGGATGTCAAATGTTCGATGGACGAAGTATGGAGCAGCCTCACGCCCGGCATCGACGGCGCACGGGCCGTTGGGGATCAGAGGGGATCGGAAACGCGCCGAAGTTAATCGGTGACGGCGCGCGTGCTATCATCAATCGTAGTTTTCGCATTTCGATAATCTAAGGGGAAGGACGGCTTCGCCTGACGGTCGCTGGCATCCGTTCGACATTCACATCATGCGCGTACTTGTGACGGGCGGCGCGGGCTACATCGGCAGCGTCGTGACGGAGGAGTTGGTGCGCGACGGCCACGAGGTCGTCGTCTATGACAGCCTCTACAAAGGCCATCGCGGCGCGGTGGTCGAAGGCGCACAACTGGTCGAAGCGGATTTGCTTGACGGCGCGAGGTTGCGCCGCGCTTTCCGCGAGCAACGCACGGAGGCCGTGATTCACATGGCGGCGGATTCGCTCGTCGGCGAGTCGGTCACGAACCCTTCGAAGTATTACCGCAACAACGTTGTCGCCGGTCTCGCGCTGCTCGACGCGATGAACGAATCCGATGTCCGGCGCATCGTCTTCTCCTCGACCGCCGCCACCTACGGCGAACCGGAGAAGCAGCCCATCGAAGAGTCAGACCCCACGAACCCGACGAACACCTACGGCCAGACCAAACTCGCTTTCGAGCACGCGCTTCCGTGGTACGAACGCGCCTACGGCATCCGCTCCGCCTCCCTGCGCTACTTCAACGCGGCAGGCGCGACCGCGCGCTGCGGCGAGATGCACGACCCCGAAACGCACCTCATCCCCATCATCCTGCAAGCGGCCGCGGGCAAACGCGAACGGGTCGAAATCTATGGCGAAGATTACCCGACGCGCGACGGGACTTGCGTGCGCGACTACATCCACGTCGTCGATCTCGCACGCGCGCACATACTCGCCCTCTCCATCCTCGACACGCGCAGCGCCGTCTACAACCTCGGCTGCGGCGGCGACGGCTACACGGTCAAAGAAGTCATCGACGTGGCGCGCGCCGTCACCGGCCGCGACATCGAAGTGCGCGTCGCCGCGCGCCGCCCCGGCGACCCGGCCTTCCTCGTCGCCAGTTCCGCTCGCATCAAACAAGAACTCGACTGGACGCCTAAATTCCAGGACCTACGCCTCATCATCGAATCGGCGTGGGCATGGATGCAGGCGCACCCGAACGGATACGCGGAATAGCATCAAGTAAATCCCCGCACCAACGATTCGTGTTCAGCCTTGAGGGGCAGCGTCTACCCGCCTCCAACCTCTCCATCATACTGCCCACGCTCACCCGTTCGCCCCGCAGCGCGCCCGCACCGGGCGACGTTGATGCATTTCAAGATCAACGCAACAATCGCTCCCGCCTCCTGTATAATCACGCTTCTCACGCACCGCGCCGCCCGCCACAGAGCGGGTCGCCACGCCCGCCAACTTCCGAAGCTGACGGGGCGTACATCCACAGCAGGAAACGAGCTTCGCCAATGACGAAAGACGAACTTCTCAAAGTAATCAAAGAAGCTGCCGAGAGCAGACAAAGTTTGCTCGACCTTAGCGACAACCAACTGACAGAGGTGCCGCCCGAGATCGGCCAACTGACCGACCTCCAAAGCCTTTACCTCCACAACAATCAACTAAGGGAGTTGCCGCCGGAAATTGGACGGTTAACTAACCTCAGAACGCTTTTCCTGGGTAATGCCACCTTAACAAAGTTGCCGCCGGAGATTTGGCGGCTGCCCCATCTCAAAGGGCTCTATCTCATCTACAATAAATTAACGGAGTTGCCGCCGGAGATCGGCCAGTTAACTAAATTATCTTCGCTTGACCTTCGGAGTAATCAGTTGACGAAGTTGCCGCCGGAGATCGGCCAGTTAACTAAATTATCTTCGCTTGATCTTCGGGATAATCAACTGTCTATTCCTCCTGAAATTTTAGAGAAGACAGACGACCCTGCTGCGATAATTAACTATTATTTTCAACACCGAACAGGCCGGAAAAAGCCTTTGAACGAGGCGAAGATGCTGGTGGTGGGGCAGGGCAGCGTGGGGAAGACTTCGCTGGTGAGGCTTTTGACGGAGGGCAAGTTTGATCCAAGCGAGAATAAAACGGAGGGGATCGACATCAGGCCATGGGAGATCGAAGTCAATAATCAAAACGTGCGTCTGAACGTGTGGGACTTCGGCGGGCAGGAGATCATGCACGCCACGCACCAGTTCTTTCTGACGAAGCGCAGCCTGTACGTGCTGGTAGTGGACGCGCGGCTCGGCGAAGAGGAGAACCGGCTCGAATACTGGCTCAAGATCATTCAGAGCTTCGGGAAAGACTCGCCCGTCATCGTCGTCGGCAATAAAGTTGACCAGCAGGGATTAGACCTCGACCGGCGCGGCTTGCAGGTCAAGTACCCGAACATCAAAGCCTTCGTCGAAACCTCCTGCCCCACGGCGCAGGGCGTGGAGGAATTGAAGGCCGTCATTACGCGGGAGGTCGGCGCGCTCGAACACATCCACGACCAACTGCTGGCGAACTGGTTCGCCGTCAAGGAACGCCTGGAAGGGATGGAAGAGGACTACATTCCCTTTCAGGACTACGTGCGCCTGTGCCGGGAGGAAAAGATTGACGATGAAGTGAGCCAGAACACGCTCATCGGCTTTCTACACGACCTCGGGCTGGTCTTGAACTTCCGCGACGACCCGCGCCTGGAAGAGACGAACATTCTGAACCCGGAATGGGTCACGAACGGCGTCTATAAAATCCTGAACTCCAACGTGCTGTTTCAGAGCAAGGGAACGCTGGAGCGACAGTGGCTCGGCCAAATTCTGGACAAGCGAAAGTATCCGAAGGATAAGCACCTGTTCATCCTGGACATGATGCGCAAGTTTGAACTCTGTTTCGATTTCGACGGCTTCCCCGACCAGAGATTCCTCATCCCCGACCTGCTGACCAAGGAAGAGCCGGACACGGGCGGCTGGAGCGGCGCGCTCGCCTTCCAGTATCACTACAGCGTGCTGCCGACGAGCATCATCTCGCGCTTCATCGTGCGTATGCAGCAGTACGTCAATCAGAACACGCTCTGGCGGACGGGCGTAGTGCTCAGGAACGAAGCGGGCAACCGCGCGCTGGTCAAGGCCGACATCGAGGACAGAAAGATTTTCATCTGGGTCGGCGGCCCCGAACACTCGCGCCGCAGATTCCTTGAAGTCATCCGCTTGCACTTCGACTCGATCCACAAAACCATCCCCGGCCTCGCCGCCGACGAGAAAGTGCCGCTACCCTCGCACCCGAAGATAGCGGTTGATTACAAGCACCTGCTGCGGCTGGAAGAGAAGGGCATCGCTGAATGGATACCGGAGGGCTTGGTCGAGCCGGAGAACGTCAAGCGTCTGCTCGACGGCATCGAGACGGAAGAGTCGCGGCGCGGGCGACAGGAGCAACGCGGCCGGGAGGAAAAGCCAGAGCCTCCGCCGCACGCGCTCCTGCATGCGCCCCACGCAGACGTAGCTCTCGAACCAAAGGACGCGGATGCGGTGGCAGAATTAACCGGAATTAAAACCGGGTTGGATGCGAGCAGCGAGGGCTACGTGAAGCGTCGCCTCTGGCTGTGTGTCGGGTTGCTCGTCTTGTTGGAGATGGCTTTGGCCGTGCTGACTTACTACCTCGGCTGGAATGTGGTCGAACCTTTAACTTTCTTCCTGGGCATCGTCCCCCCGCTCGCCGCTTACGTCTACTTCGCCGCCACGCTACAGGAATTTTCGCCCAAAGCCATCTACGAGGGTTTCATCGAACGGAAGAAGCTCAAAAACTACCGGGCTGCCAACTTCAATTTAGAGAAATACCAAAAACTCCTGCAGCGCACCGACGGGTAAGAAACTCACGTCCCGATGTTCGCTACCCGTCATCGAGCGACGGCGCGCGGCGTAATTTTCAACCCCGGCGAGACACGCGCGTTTCGCCGCTTCCAACTCATCCAGCCTTCCCACCCGTCTCGACGCTTCCGCACGCAACTTGTTTTACGAGGTCTCGCCTTCGGACGAGAGGAATTGATTCAACTCATGCGCGCCGGGCAATGCGGCGCGCGCGCCGAGGTCGCGGCACTTGAGCGCGGCGACGGCGCAGCCGAGGGTGAGACACGTTTCGATCTCTTCGCCCTGCAACAGCCCGTAGAGAAAGCCCCCGTGGAAGGCGTCGCCCGCGCCGGTCGTGTCGCGGCAGCCGCCGGG
Organism: Pyrinomonadaceae bacterium; assembly: GCA_036566625.1. Taxonomy (GTDB): domain Bacteria; phylum Acidobacteriota; class Blastocatellia; order Pyrinomonadales; family Pyrinomonadaceae; genus JAIVJZ01. Next base: position 6,624 of record DATCWB010000398.1, on the reverse strand, counting down.
GACGGGGAAGGCCGCCGACTCTATGAACGCGTCTTCGTGGTAGAGAACCGCGCCGCGTGCGCCGAGCGTCATGCCGACGACGGCGCGCTCGTGCAGGCGCGTTTTCAGTTCCCTGAGCGCGGCGCGCTCGTCGTTGATGCCGGTCAGGCGATGCGGGAACTCGGCGGATGAGATGAGCACGTCTATGAGCGGCAGGAGTTCGGGCAAGCCTTCGTAGATGTTGTCGATGTCGGCGGAGACGATTGTGCCGGCGGCGCGGGCCTCGCGCGCGAGTCGGGCGCAGGCCGGCGGGTCGTGCGCGTCGAGGTGCAGCACGCGTCCGCGCGGGGCAAATTCGTCGGGCGCGTCTTCGGCCGCGTAAGCCAGCCGCGCGTCGCGCTCCCAGAGAATCGTGCGCTCGCCGGTGCGCGCGTCTATGATGATGAAGGCGATCTGGTTGCGCGCGCCCTCGACCATCTCCGCAAACTCGACATCCACGCCCTCCGCTCGGAGCGTCCCGAGGCCGAATTGCCCTTCGGCGTCCGAGCCGAAGCGTCCGGCGTAAGCCGTGCGCAGGCCGAGACGGCGGAGTGCGACCATCGCCGAGGCCGTCTGCCCGCCCGCCGCCTGCACGTGCATGTCTAAACGCGTCTTCGTGTCGAAGGCCGGGTAAGCGGGCACGACGATCAGGTGATCCACGGCGTTCAGGCCGAAGCCGACCGCGTCAAACTCTCTCTCCTCCGGCAATGTGAAAGGGAAGCGCAACTCGGGTTTTCCTCTCCGACTCTCGATGCGTTAAACTAACCGTGAAAACAGTGACAAGTGACGAGTGACGAGTGACAAGTTAAGACAAGTATTATCTCTTGTCACTTGAGGAGCGAGCGTTGACCCTCGAAGAGAAACTCAAGAATCTGCCCCTCTCGCCCGGCGTCTACATACACAAGGACGAGGCGGGCAAGATCATCTACATCGGCAAGGCGAAGAATTTGCGCAACCGCGTGCGCTCTTACTTCCAGTCGGGGCGCGGCCACGACCGCAAGACGCGCGAACTCGTCCGCCGCATCGTCGATCTCGAATTCATCGTCACCGACACCGAGGTCGAAGCGCTCGTCCTCGAATCGAATCTCATCAAGAAACACAAGCCGCGCTACAACGTCGCGCTCAAGGACGACAAGCAATACCCGCATCTGAAACTGACGATCAACGAGCCGTTCCCGCGTGTCATGATCACGCGCCGCATCCAGCGCGACGGCGCGCTCTACTTCGGGCCGTTTCTCCCCGCCTCGCTCGCGCGCCGCACCATCGATCTCATCAACCGCACGTTTCAACTGCGCACCTGCGACATAGAGATCGACGGCAAACTGCCGCGCCCCTGTCTCGAATACCATATCAAACGCTGTCTCGGCCCCTGCGTGCGCGGCCTGTGTACGCCCGATGAATACACGGAGTCGGTGCGCGACGTGCGGCTGTTTCTGGAAGGCAAAAACAAGGAGTTGGCCGACGAGTATGCGGGGCGCATGGAGCGCGCCTCCGGCGAGATGCGCTATGAACTCGCCGCCAAGTATCGAGATTTGCGCAAGGTCGTGCTCGCCGTCTCCGAGACGCAGAAGATGGCGACCTCGCCCGACCGTGACGTGGACATCTTCGGCTACTACCGCGAGGCGCAGCGGCTCGCCCTCCAACTCTTCACCATGCGCGAAGGCAAGATCGTCGGCCGCCGCGAGTTCTTCTGGGAGGATTTGTCGCCCGACGAGTTTGACCCGGCCGAGTTTTTGAGCGAAGTGCTGACGCAATACTATTCGACCGATTACGTGCCGCGCGAGATTCATGTGCCCGTGGACTTCGAGGATCGCGAACTGCTGGAGCGCGCCCTCTCGGAGCGGCGCGGCCGTCGCGTACGCATCTTCGACCCGCAGCGCGGCGAGAAGCGCGACATGATCGCGCTCGTCGAGAAGAACGCGCAGATCGCTTTCGAGCAACGCTTCCGCGTCCTCAAGCCCGACATGGAGCGGGTGCTCGAAGAGTTGCAGGAGACGCTGGAGTTGCCGCGTTTTCCGGCGCGCATCGAGTCGTTCGACATCTCGAACATTTCGGGCGCGGAGAACGTGGCCGCGATGGTGGTGTGCGAGAACGGCAAGATGAACCGCGCCGAAGGCCGACGCTTCCGCATCAAGACCGTGGAAGGCTCGAACGACGTGGCCTCGATGCGCGAGGCCGTCGCGCGTCGCTACCGCCGCCAACTCGAAGAGGGCAACCCGCTGCCCGACCTCGTGATGATCGACGGCGGCAAGGGACAACTGAACGCCGCCGCCGACGCCATGCGCGAACTCGACCTCGAAGCCATCCCCATGATCGGCGTGGTGAAACCGCCGCGCCGCCACAACGAAGTGTCGCACCTCTTAGTCAAAGGGCGCGAGCACGAACCCGTCTATCTCGATTCACACTCGACGGTCTTGCGTCTCATCCAGATGATCCGCGACGAGACGCACCGCGCCGCCGTCACCTATCATCGCAAGCGGCGCGAGATACGCGACTTCACCTCGGAACTCACGGAGATACCCGGCGTCGGCGACAAGCGCAAGAATCGCCTGCTCCGAAACTTCGGCTCCATCGCACGCATCGCGCAGGCCACTGCTGCCGAACTCGCGCCTTTCGTCGGCCGCCAGACCGCCGAAGAGATCGCCGCGCACTTCACACGCCAACGCGCCCTCGCCGGAGTGGCCGACACGGCGGACGCGGAAGCGACCGCCGCTCGCGCCGACGCCTCGACCGATGGCGATACGACCGCCGGAACGCTCGACGGCGGCGCGCACGAGATGCCTCCCGAAGTAGAGACGCGTCTCGACGACCCGGAAGGCGACGCGGAAGACTTGCAGCCGATTCGCTCGGTAGATCACAACGGCGAGGTCAAGCCCCGCCGCAAATCGACGCGCAAGCGCGGCGAACGCTCTACCAACCCGCACGCCGTCAAACGCGAGCGTGTCGGTAAGACGGAAGGCGTGGCGGGCGAGGAGGGCGAAATCGTCGCGGATTAAAGGGTTAAGCATTTACGATGGGTGGGAGTATGGAATACCTCGGCATCATCCCATTCGTGGGCTTCGCGGTGGCGTTCGTCTTCATTTCAAATGCCGAATGGAAGCCCACGGTTAAAAGAAAGGTTTTTCGCCGGACGATCATCCTCTCCTCACTGTCCTTGCTGGTCGTGATGCCTTTAACCAGCCTGGAGATCGAACTGCTGGTTTTCGTGATACCCGTGTTAGCGGCCATGACGTTCATCATCATCAGGTACACGAAATTTTGCGAGTGGTGCGGCGCGGCGGTGCAAACGAACCAGCCGTTCGTCGATAAAGAGCGTTGTCCCAAATGCGGGACAGCTTTGAAGTAGAGGCGTTGCAGACGCGAAGGCCGCTGGTCGAATGAAGTGAAACCGCCAACGCACATCGAGACCGCGCGCCTCGTTTTGCGCAAGCCCGTCGCCGCCGACGTGCCGCACATCTACGAGGCTTACGCACGCGACCCGGAGGTGACGCGCTACCTGACCTGGCGGCCGCACCGCACCGTGGCCGATGGCGAAGAGCATTCGGCGCAACAACTGGCCGCGTGGGAGTCGGGCAAGTATTTCTCGTGGGTCATCTCCGTCAAGGAGGACGGCGAGTTGGCAGGCATGATCTCGATGCGTCCGGAGGGGTGGCGCGTCGAACTCGGTTACGTGCTGGGTCGCAGATGGTGGGGGCGCGGCTTGATGACCGAGACGGTGCGCGCCGTGATTGATTACACGCTGTCCGAGCCGGAGGTCTTTCGCGTGTGGGCTGTGTGCGACGTGGAGAACGCCGCTTCCGCACGCGTCCTGGAGAAAGCCGGGATGCGACGCGAGGGAATCCTCAGGCGTTGGGCGATGCACCCGAACATGGGCGCAGAGCCGCGCGATTGTTTCTGCTACGCGAAGGTTAAAGGCGAAGACGTTTGAAATTTTAATCGGGGGAATTCTGTTTAAGGGAGGGAAGTGATGAAAACCGACAACGGGCGCACGACTTCGGTGTGGATGCGGACGGCGGACATGCCGGAACCGACGCCGCTTACATCAGACGTGCAGACGGACGTGGTTATAGTCGGCGCAGGGATAGCGGGTCTGACGACCGCGTACCTGCTGACGAAAGAGGGCAAGCGCGTCGTAGTGCTCGACGACGGCCCCGTCGCCGGCGGCGAGACCTGCCGCACGACCGCGCACCTCGTCAACGCCCTCGACGACCGTTATTACGAACTCGAACGACTGCACGGCGAGCGCGGCGCGCACCTCGCCGCCGAGAGCCACACGGCGGCGGTTGATAAGATCGAATCAATCGTCGGCGAGGAAAAAATTGATTGCGACTTCACGCGGCTCGACGGTTACCTTTTCGTCCCGCCCGGCGACGACCCCGCGCAACTCGGCGACGAACTGCGCGCCGCGCACCGCGCCGGGCTGGTGGAGGTGGAGCATGTCGAACGCGCGCCCGTCGAATCGTTCGACACGGGGCCTGCCCTGCGCTTCCCGCGACAGGCGCAGTTTCACATCCTGAAATACCTGCGCGGGCTGGCCGAAGCCGTGCGGCGCGGCGGCGGCGAGATTTACACGCAGACGCACGCGACGAAGATCGAGGGCGGCGCGGAGGCGCGCGTCGAGACGGCGGGCGGCGCAACGGTCACGGCGGGCGCAGTTGTCGTGGCGACCAATTCGCCCGTCAACGACCTCGTCGCCATCCACACGAAGCAAGCGCCGTATCGCACCTTCGTCGTCGGCGGGCGCGTCGCGCGCGGCAGCGTGCCGCAGATACTCCTGTGGGACACGCCCGACCCGTATCATTACGTGCGCACGCAGCGCTTCGAAGCGGAAGAGGGCGGCGACTACGACGTTTTGATCGTCGGCGGCGAAGATCACAAGACGGGGCAGGCCGACGACGCGGAGGAGCGTTTCCGGTGTCTCGAAGAGTGGACGCGCGAGCGTTTCCCGCAGGTGGAGAGTTTCGAGTTTCGCTGGTCGGGGCAGGTGATGGAGCCTGCGGACGGCCTCGCCTTCATCGGGCGCAACCCGCTCGACAAAGACAACGTCTATATCGCCACGGGCGATTCGGGCAACGGCATGACGCACGGCACGATTGCCGGAATGCTCTTGACCGATCTCATCGCGGGGCGCGCAAACGAGTGGGCCGAACTCTACGACCCGTCGCGCAAGCCCCTGAGTACGAGCGCGATGAAAGATTTCGCCGAGGAGAACCTGAACGTCGCCGCGCAGTACACAGACCTCGTGACGCCGGGCGAGGTGTCGGACGCCTCGGAGATCAAGGCAGGCGACGGGGCGATCATTCGCCGGGGCTTGACGAAGGTGGCGTGCCACCGCGACGACTCGGGCGCGCTCCACGAGCGTTCCGCCATCTGCGCGCACCTCGGCTGCGTCGTCCGTTGGAACTCGACGGAAAAGACCTGGGACTGCCCCTGCCACGGCTCGCGCTACCAGACCGACGGCCACGTCGTCAACGGCCCCGCGATCAAAGGGCTGGCCGAGGTGGAGAAAAGTTAAACCGGAAACGATGAAGGCGGAACGATGAATAAATGGCGTCTCGTCTTTAGTTCATCGTTCCGCCTTCATCGTCTCCTCCGGTCGCAGCTTCACGCGATAGATCAGGTAGTTGCCGACTCGCGCGCCCGCATCGCGCGTGTACCAGCGATCAATATTCCCCAACCCGGTGTGCCCCCCTGCGGCGGCGGCGTTGACGATGTAGGAGAGCGGCGTCTGTGCGGCGCGCTCGCGGGTGAAGGATGAGATGTAATCGGCATAAGCACGCGCTTCGGCGGCGAGGTCTGCGGCGGTGAGCGGCGTGCGCGTGGCGTCGAGACCGTTGAGAACGCGCGCCGAGCCGAAGACGGCGGTGCGATAGGGGTGCGGGCGGCTGATGAAGTCTGCGAAGCGCCCGGCGTCGATGTCCGAGTAGTAGAGTTGACGGTAGAGCCGCTCTTTCTCTTCGGCGCGCGTGACGCCGGAGAAGACGAACATGTGCGGAGCCCAGAGCACGGCCTGCGGCGCGACGTTGGGCAGCCGGTTAGCGTGCGCGATTTCAGGGCAGAAAACCACCCGCCGCTCCCCCGTACCCGGGTCGAATTCGCCGTCCGCTCTCGCCATCTCCGACAGGCGCAGGTAGACCGGGCGCACATCATCAGTCCACAAATTGTAGTGCGATGCACGCCGCGTTGCGACCACAACTTCGACAGCCGCCCAGACGAGCGAGACGAGCGCGACGGCCGCGAGGATTTTTCGCGAAACGCCCGCGCGTCCCCCTCCTTCCCGCGCCGCGCGACCGTTCAGCACGAGCACGACCGAAAGCGCGAGTGCGACGAGCGAGACGTAGTTGGTGATGAACTGTTCGTAGTGGATAGGTTGGAGCGCGCGCCCGCTGATGAGTTGTTGATTGAAGACGGCGAAGGGCATGAGCGCGAACGAGGCGACGAGGAGGGCGGCCGGGTTTCGCCACGCGAGCCAACCGCGCCACGCGCCGAAGAGCAGCAGGACGAGCGCGAGCGCGCCCAGTAGTTCCGACGTGCGAAAGAGATCGGGGGCGCGCGTGTGGACGAGAGCCTGCGCCGCGTTCATCGTCGGCGCGCGGCGTGCGAGCA
>DATCWB010000397.1:0-3491 GCA_036566625.1 Pyrinomonadaceae bacterium | reverse complement strand
GTCGGTCAAGGCGCGCGGCGACAGAGCCGAGACGCTTGCGCTCTCTGTCGCGCCCGCCTTCGTGCTCGACTGCGCCGTGCGCGCCCGCCTCACGCGCGAAGACGCGCGCATCACCTTTCCCGCGCAGGCCATCGAACACGACCCGCGCCTCGCGCGTCTCGCCCGCGACCTAGCGGACGAACTGCGTGCCGCCGAGACCGGCCACGAACTCATCGTCGCAGCCCTCATCGAACAAATCCTGATTCAACTGCTGCGCCGCTACGCCAGCATCCGCCGCGCCGATGAACTCGAACTCTCACGCGCCGGGCTGATCGACCGCCGCATCCGCCGCGCCGTCGAATTGATGCACTCGCATCTCGCAGAGGAATTGCCCCTCGAAGAGTTGGCCGCCGCCGCCTACCTCTCGCCCTTTCACTTCGCGCGCCTCTTCAAGAAACTGACCGGCCTTCCCCCCCACGCCTATCTCGCCGCGCTGCGCATCGAACGCGCGCGCACGCTTCTCGCCACCGCCGACGATTCCATCACCGAAATCGCCGCCCGCGTCGGCTACGCCAACTCAAGCCACTTCGGCAAAGCCTTCCGCCAGTTCACCGGCCTCACGCCCCGCGACTTCCGCGCCGCACTCGTTAAAGCAGAGGTCAGAGGCTAGCCGTCAGAGGCCAGCCATTAGCGGTTAACGGAAGCAGTTTGAATTAAGCCCCTCCGCGGCTGTCACACATCACCGCAACGCATTTATAACCAGCCTCTGATTTAACCGGCCTCTCACTTCTGACCTCTGATCGCTGCTTTTAAGCAATTTTGCGACGACATTGCGCAAGATTTGACGAGACGCGCGCGCGGCATGTCGCGTATCCTCCAGACGTATATTTTCAACGTGGAAGGCGGCGACAAAATTATGGCAATCGAAAAAGGGACGGAGATCGCTCCGGCGAAAGGCAAGCTCGGCGTGCTGCTGGTCGGTCTCGGAGCGGTGAGCACGACGTTCATCGCGGGTGTGGAAGCGATCAAGGCCGGACTGGCAGAGCCTATCGGCAGCCTGACGCAGATGGGCACGATCCGGCTCGGCAAGCGCACCGATAATCGCACGCCCGCGATCAAGGATTTCGTGCCGCTCGCGGGGTTAAACGATCTCGTCTTCGGCGCGTGGGACATCTTCCCCGAGTCGGCCTACGACGCGGCGATGCACGCGGGCGTGCTCGAAAAAGACCTGCTCGCCAAACTCAAAACGCCCTTGCAGAAGATCAAGCCGATGCGCGCCGTCTTCGATCAAAATTACGTCAAGCGTCTGAACGGCGAGAACGTCAAACAGGGCAAGAACAAACTCGACCTCGCCGAGCAGTTGATGGCCGAGATCGAGGAGTTCAAGCGCAAGAACAAGTGCGCGCGGCTCGTCATGGTCTGGGCTGCCTCGACGGAAATCTTCCTCAAGCAGCACTCGGTCTACAAAACCCTCAAATCCTTCGAGCAGGCCATGCGCGACGATCACAAGGCCATCGCGCCCTCGATGATCTACGCCTACGCCGCGCTCAAACTCGGCATCCCCTTCGCCAACGGCGCGCCCAACCTGACCGTGGACATCCCCGCGCTGATGGAACTCGCCGACCAGAACAACGTGCCGCTCTGCGGTAAGGATTTCAAGACCGGCCAAACCCTGATGAAGACCATTCTCGCGCCCGGTCTGAAATCGCGCATGCTCGGTCTGCACGGCTGGTACTCGACCAACATCCTCGGCAACCGCGACGGCGAAGTCCTGGACGACCCCGAATCCTTCAAGACCAAAGAGGAATCGAAGCTCTCCGTGCTCGAACACATCCTCCAGCCGGACGTGTACCCCGAACTCTACAAGGACTTCTCGCACGTCGTCCGCATCAACTATTACCCGCCGCGCGGCGACAATAAAGAGGGTTGGGACAACATAGACATCTTCGGATGGCTCGGCTACAAAATGCAGATCAAAGTGGATTTCCTCTGCCGCGATTCCATCCTGGCCGCGCCGCTCGTGCTCGACCTCGCCCTCTTCCTCGATCTCGCGCAGCGCGTCGGGATGAAAGGCGTGCAGGAATGGCTCTCCTTCTACTTCAAATCGCCGATGACCGCGCCCGGTCTCTACCCGGAACACGACATCTTCATACAGTTGATGAAACTCAAGAACACCCTGCGCCACCTGCGCGGCGAAGACCTCATCACGCATCTCGGCCTGGAGTATTACGACTAAGGGCCGAGTGGCGGGCACACCGAATAACACGCAAGAAGGGCGCGGCCGAATTCGGCCGCGCCCTCTCGTTTCCCGTTGCACCTGTTGGTGCGCTTATTCAAAATTTTGCACGAAGACGGTAATTTGTCAGTCGAGTCCTGCCGCTAATTGTCAGTGTGTAAAACACTCGGGGCAGCCCGAAGGATTCGGGGCGGAGCATATTTTGTGGTGACAAATTGCGCGTTGTCGTTTATATAGTGTGCTCACACTCGAACGCCGGAGTGAACGCGACCCAATTTAGCCAACCGACGCCACGCCCGGCGCATCAATTACATTTACGGATCGTTCTTTGCATGAGGACATGGGTGCGACGGCCAGGCGGTCGTCAGGCAGAAGGCTTTCAGGTGTACCCAAGAGCGCTCAGGCAAGGAGGACGGTCGCAATGATTGCAGCAATGGAAACACAGAAAAAAATAACCGAGACGGTCTTTCTTGACCCGGATCAAAAGAGTCCGCGGGCGCAGGAGTTTGAAGAGAAACTTTCGACGCGCATCGTCGGCCAAGAGCGCGCCGTGCGCCGCATGAGCGGCCTCTACCAGATTTTTCTCGCCGGTATGAACCCGCTCAACCGCCCCGTCGGCACGATGCTTTTTCTCGGCCCTACGGGGTCGGGCAAAACGCGCGTCGTCGAGGCGGCGGCCGAAGTTCTGTTCGGCGACCCCGGCGCGGTCATCAAAATCGACTGCGCGGAGTTTCAACATTCGCACGAGATCGCGAAGTTGATCGGCTCGCCTCCGGGCTATCTCGGCCACCGCGAAACCAGCCCCATGCTGACGCAGGAAAATCTCGACCGTTATCACACGGAAGAGACGAAACTTTCGCTCGTCCTCTTCGACGAGATTGAGAAAGCGTCCGACTCCCTGTGGCAACTCCTGCTCGGCATTCTCGACAAGGCCACTCTGACGCTCGGCGATAACCGCCGCGTGGATTTCTCGCACACGATGGTCATCATGACCTCTAACCTCGGCGCGCGCGAGATGTCCGAGTTGATTTCCGGCGGCATGGGCTTTGTGCCGACGAAGGGCGACAAGAACCCGAACGACTCGGAAGTTGACCAGAAGATTTACCGGACGGCGGTCGAGGCGGCGCGGCGCAAGTTCTCGCCCGAGTTCATGAATCGTATCGACAAGGTGGTCGTGTTCCGCAGTCTCAAGGAGCATCACCTGCGCCAGATTCTCGAACTCGAACTGGCCTCCGTGCAGGATCGCATCATGCGCTCGGCCGGGACGAAGTTCGTC
>DATCWB010000396.1:0-3265 GCA_036566625.1 Pyrinomonadaceae bacterium | reverse complement strand
TATTCTGTTGTTCACGACGATGTTGACGCTGGCCTATTCGATCTTTCAGGGGAACGTGGGGACGGCCTACCGGCAGCGTTCGCAGTTGCTGGTCTTCTATTTCATCTTCGTCGCCGTCGGCTTCGTCCTCCTCAAGGAGCGGCGAGAGGAGCGGCAACGCCAGGCTATCACGGCGCGCGGAATGTTGATGGGCGGTCGCCGCCAACAGCAGCAGCAACAGGCGGCGAACATGGCGAAGAGGGTTTAAATATGTGCGGCATTGTAGGTATCGTCAACCGGCACGGGCAGGCCGTGGAGCGCGAGGTGCTGGCGAGTATGAACGAGGCGATCCGGCATCGCGGGCCGGACGAAGAGGGCGCGTATCTCGATGAGCGGGTCGGCCTCGCCATGCGCCGTCTCGCCATCATCGACCTCAAGAGCGGCCAGCAGCCGATGCACAACGACGCGCGCACGACGTGGATCGTCTTCAACGGCGAAATCTACAACTACAAAGAGGTGCGCGCCGAACTCGTCGGGCGCGGCCACACCTTTCACACTGACTGCGACACCGAAGTCGTCCTCCACGCCTACGAAGAGTACGGCGCGGACTGCCCGCGCCACCTGCGCGGCATGTTCGCCTTCGCCGTCTGGGACGAAGGGCGGCAGGAACTGTTTCTCGCGCGCGACCGCGTCGGCAAAAAGCCGCTGCTCTACGCGCGGCTCGCCGACAAACTCGTCTTCGGCTCGGAGTTCGGCGCGCTGCTCAAACACCCGGACATCAGCCGCGAGATCAACCGCGAGGCCATCCATCATTACCTCACCTTCATGTGCGTGCCCGCGCCGCTGACGGCCTACCGAGACATACGCAAACTCGAACCCGGCCACTCTCTGCGCTACCGGCCCGAGGACGGCGAGGTGCGTATCGAGCGTTACTGGCAACCCGACTTTTCCCACAAGCTCAAAATCAGCGAGGAGGAGGCGGGCGAGCGCGCCATCGAGATTTTGCGCGAAGCGGTGCGCGTGCGCCTGATGTCGGAAGTGCCGCTCGGCGCGTTTTTGTCGGGCGGTGTGGATTCATCTGCCGTCGTCGCGCTGATGAGCGAGGTGTCCAGCACACCGGTCAAAACCTTCTCCATCGGCTTCGAGGAGCAGGATTTCAGCGAACTCCACCACGCGCGCCGCGTCGCCGAACACGTCGGCGCGGAACACCACGAGTTCATCGTCAGACCCGACGCGATGGAAGTTTTGCCGACGCTCGTCGAGCACTACGGCGAGCCTTACGCGGATTCGAGCGCGATCCCGACTTATTACGTTTCGCGCGAGACCCGCCGCCACGTCACCGTCGCTCTGAACGGCGACGGCGGCGACGAGTGCTTCGCCGGTTACGAACGCTACGCCGCGATGAAGATGGCCGGAAAGTACAGGGGCGTGCCCGGCTTCCTGCGCGAGGGTTTGATCAAAAACGCCGTCTCGCTCGTGCCGACCTCGGAGACGCGCCGCAGCCGGGCGCGCGACCTCAAACGCTTTCTCGACGCCGCCTCGCTCCCCACCGTCGAGCGCTACATGCGCTGGATCAGCGTGCTCGACACGGCGGCCAAAGACGATCTCTACACGACGGATTTCCAGCACGAGATGCGCGGGCACAACGCCGCAAACTTCGTCGCGCCGTGGTTCGCACAAGCCAACGGGTCGGGGCTGGTTGACGCGTCGCTCCTGGCCGACACGATGACTTACCTGCCGAACGACCTGCTCGTCAAGGTTGACATCGCCTCGATGGCCGTCTCGCTCGAAGCGCGTTCGCCGTTTCTCGACCACCACGTCATAGAGTTTGCCGCGAGCCTGCCGGAGAATTTGAAACTGCGCGGCCTGACGACGAAATATCTCTTGAAGCGCGTGCTGGCGAAACTGCTCCCCGCAGAGAATTTGCAGCGGCGCAAGATGGGCTTCGGCGTGCCCATCAACCACTGGCTGCGCGGCCAGATGCAGCCCTTCCTGCGCGAGACGCTGCTCTCGGAGAAAGCCCTCGGGCGGGGCTTCTTCAAACCCGAATCCGTCGCGCGCATGGTGGAACTCCACACGCGCGGCGAGCGAGACTACGCGCATCAACTCTGGACGCTCCTGATGCTGGAGTTATGGTTCGAGAGATTTATTGACTAAGCCACCGGCCGGACAGCCGTCAGCGCGCAGCGAGAGTTGTTTTAAGCTGGCGACTGACGACCGGCGGCCGAATGTTACTGGAGGATGAATGAAAGGTATCGTGTTAGCCGGTGGACTCGGTTCGCGTCTGATGCCGCTGACGGCGGTGACGAATAAGCACTTGCTGCCGGTCTACAATCAGCCGATGGTCTATTACCCGATTCAGACTCTGGTCAACGCCGGGATCAGGGACATCATGATCGTGACGGGCGGAAATTCGGCCGGGGATTTTCTCAAGCTGTTGAAGAACGGGAAGGCCTTCGGCCTCAAACATCTCAACTACACGTATCAGGAGGGCGAGGGCGGCATCGCGGCCGCGCTCTCGCTGTGCGAAGACTTCGCCGACGGCGCGCCCGTCTGCATCGTGCTGGGCGACAACATCATCGAGGGCAACATCTGCCAGGCCGTGCGCGCCTACCGGCATCAGGGCGGCGGCGCGAAGATACTGCTCAAGCAAGTTTCCGACCCGCAGCGTTTCGGCGTGCCTGAAATCGAAGGCGACCGCGTCGTGCGTATCGAGGAGAAGCCGCGCGCGCCGAAGTCTGACTATGCCGTCATCGGCGTCTACATGTACGACGCGGAGGTCTTCGAGATCATCAAGACGCTCAAGCCCTCCGAGCGCGGCGAACTCGAAATCACCGACGTGAACAACGCCTACATCGACCGCGGCGAGATGACCTGGAACGAACTCAAAGGCTGGTGGACTGACGCGGGCACGTTCGAGAGCCTGCTGCACGCCGCCCGGCTCGTCTCCGAGACGGGCGCAAACAAAATGGAGACCGTCAATGCAAACCATGCCTGAGCGCACGCCGCCCGGCGGTGCTGCGGCGGCCACGCAGTTTAAGCGCGGCCAGATACGCGATGTCGTGGTGCGCGACGTGCGCAAGTTCGTGGACGAGCGCGGCTGGCTCGCGGAGTTGTTCCGACACGACGAGTTGGAGGCCGAGTATTTTCCGGCCATGTGCTACATCTCCTCGACCGAACCCTCCGTGCAGCGCGGGCCGCACGAGCACGTCGATCAGGCGGATTTTTTCGTCTTCATCGGCCCCTCGAATTTCAAGCTGCGGCTCTGGGACAACCGGCCGGATTC
>DATCWB010000395.1:0-34788 GCA_036566625.1 Pyrinomonadaceae bacterium | reverse complement strand
TGGGGACATGTTTATCTTGAAACAAAAGTTTCCTTTGATGGCTTACGACAAAACTCCCACGCCCGTTTTCAAAAAAATATTCTCTCACGTGTCCGTCGGCATCGGTGACAACGCTTCGGGTATTGCCGTTAGCGGACACATACCTGACCTGCTCCGAGGATGTCTTGCTACCGTCGGGATGCACGGAAATTTCGTTGCCGAAAATCGTGAAAGCGGGCGCGCCTTTAGCCCGCGCCGTCGAGATTGATTTCGCGGCGATTCCTGCCACCGCGGCTAGAGCTACAACCAGTACCAATAACAAGGTTTTTTTACTTAGCACGAGTATCCTCCTTCTGCGCCCTCTAACGGTTCAGTCGCAAATCCCGTCGCAGGCTTTGACGTTCATTATTTTGCGCTGGGGGCGAAACATTGGTAGGCGACGTTAATAGCAACACGGCGCGGTCTCCATAGCGCAACAACCCTGCACACAGGTCTGGTAAAGAATGTCTAAAGAAGTACGATCCTCTATCGAACCGCTGGGGCACTCGGAGGCGTCGGACGTTACGGGAAGCGCGATGCCGAATATGAAGGAGAATGAAAGCAGAAAAAATACGGCGAGCCGTTTCCGCAAATTCGAGGTGAAGAATTTCAAGATGAGGTAACATCCTTAGAGCGAGATAAAACAGCTTATACGCAGATAATTAACCAGCGTCAATAATAAATATCGCCCGACAGCCTGTAAAACACCGCGCATTCGCCAGCATGGACTGTTTGTTTGGCGGCGGCGCAAAGTAGAATTGTGAATCGCGAAATATTTTGCGCAGAGGCATTGATCGCTGCCGCCGCAGGCAAAGCTACTGTAAGGCGCGCGACTGCTTGAACGCCGGCGGCGCGGAGGGTTGAACTCATCTCGCGTGGTCAAATATCTGAATGGTTATCTCTCAAAAATGACAGCCGTTATTTCCCCAACCGTTTCCGGCGACGTGGCCGAGGAGGTTCTTGCTCCTCCGGCGCAGGGGGTCGCCATCTCGATCCGGCGTCTGTCGAAAACTTACCCCGTCTCGCTCGCACGCCTCAAGAAGTTTTTCCGGCGCAAGACTGCGCATCCGGTCGAGGCCCTGCACGACGTTAGTTTCGACGTGCCCGAGGGTGAAATCTTCGGCCTCATCGGCAAGAACGGCGCGGGCAAGACCACGCTCACCAAAATCATTGCGACGCTCGTGCAGCCCACTTCCGGCGCGGTCGTCGTCGGCGGCTTTGACAGCATGCGGGATGAGATGGCCGTGCGCGCCCAACTTGGCCTCGCCACCGCCGAGGAACGCAGCTTCTACTGGCGTCTGACCATCGAACAAAATCTCACTTTCTTCGCGCGCCTTCACGGCCTCGCGGACGCGGCGGCGCGCGCGCGCATCGCCGAACTGCTCGCGCGCCTCGAACTCGAAACGCTTGCACGCCGCCGCTTCGGCGAACTCTCGACGGGCAACAAGCAACGCGTCGCCATCGCCCGCGCGATGCTCAGTTCACCCCGCGTTCTCCTGCTCGATGAGCCGACGCGTTCGCTCGACCCGCTCGCCGCCGCCGTGACGCGCGCGCTCATCAACTCGCTCGCGCGCGATGCCGACCGCCCCGTGACCGTGCTGCTCACCTCGCACAACCTTGCCGAGATCGAGGAACTGTGCGCCCGCGTCGCCGTCATTTCGCGCGGCCGTATTCGCGCGCTCGACACACCGGAACGCCTTCGCGTCGTGCATAAAAACGCGGAACGCGTGCGACTAGCCGCGCGCGGCCTCGCCACTGAACAGGCGCGCGCCGCGCTCTCGCCGGAGTTGGACGAGTTTGAACTTTCGGCCGATGGGGATGCCATCGGCGTGCAATTCACGCGCGAGGTTAACGACGACAAGCTCGACCGCGCCGTGCGCGCCCTGCAAACGGCGGGCGGGCGCATCCTCGCGTGCGATTCGGAACGCGCCACGCTGCTCGACGTGTTGGAACAGTATGAGCGCGAGGATGAGTCGAGAGAGGAAAAACAGACGTGAAGAGAGCGGGCAAACTTCTGCGTCGCATCCGTGCTTTCATCGCGCGTGATTTTCAGTTGGAGCTGAGTTATCGCTTCGCATTCTTTTTGCGCGTGTTGAGCGTGCTCGGCCTGGTGACGACGCTCTATTTCATTTCGCAAACTTTCGTCTCGACGAACGATTGCCCCTGCGCCGAATCGCCCTTTACACAGTGGCGCGACCCGCTCGCCGCGTGGCTCACCGGCCTGGCCGTCCTGAACTACTTTATGACCGGCTTCTCCAGCCTGGCGAATGCCATCAGGTCTGAGCAGATGCAGGGAACGCTCGAAGGCGTGTTGATGACACCCATCGGCATCCCGACGCTCGTGGCTTCGAGTTCTGCGTGGGCTTTCGTGCAGGCGACGTTCTTCTCTTTCCTCTATTTCTTTTTCGGCTGGCTCTTCTTCAACGTCCACTTCCGCGGCAACTTCCTGCTGGCGTTCTTTATTCTTCTGCTGACGACGCTCGTGCTTGCTTCCATAGGCATCCTCTCGGCGAGTTTCGCAATGGTCTTCAAACGCGGCGACCCCTTCGGGATTCTGCTCGGCACAGGTTCGGCGATCTTTTCCGGCGTCTTTTTCCCCACACAGTTGCTCGGCAGCGGCTTCGGCAAGATTTCACAACTGTTGCCGCCGACCTACGGACTCGACGGCATCCGCCGCGTGCTCATCGAAGGTCAGGGTTTCGAACAGGTGCGCGCCCCGCTCTTTACGCTGCTCGCGTTTCTCGTCGTCCTCATGCCCTTCTCCTTCTGGGTCTTCTCGCGCGCCGTCCGCCGCGCCAAACGCGAAGGCAGCCTGATACAATATTGATTGCGGATTTCGGAATGCGGATTAGAAGACGGGTTGCCTTCCAATCCGCATTCCGCATTCCGCATTCCGCAAATGATGAATTCGAATTCCGCAATGTACAAAGTTTTCTACACGCCGCGTTATTACGCGGACATCGGCGAGGGGCACGTCTTCCCGATTCGCAAGTTTGAACTGGTGCGCGACCGCCTGCTCGCGGAGCGGACGCTCGCGCCCTCCGAGATTATTGAACCGCTGCCCGCGCCCGTCGCCGACGTGTTGCTCGTTCACACCGAAGACTACGTGACGCGTCTGCGCGCCGGAGCCTTGACGCCGCGCGAGTTGCGCAGGCTCGGTCTGCCGTGGTCGAAGTCGCTCGTCCGTCGTTCATTTCTCGCGACGGGCGGGACGGTCGGCGCGGCGCGCGCCGCGCTCGCCGACGGGCTAGCCTCGAATCTCGCGGGCGGCACGCACCACGCCTTTCCCGAGCGCGGCGAGGGTTTTTGCGTGCTGAACGACGTGGCCGTCGCTATTCGCATCCTGCGCCGCGAGCGCGCGATAGAGAGCGCGGCCGTCGTTGACCTGGACGTGCATCAGGGCAACGGCACGGCGACGATCTTCGAGAATGATGCGGGCGTGTTTACTTTCTCTATGCACGGCGCGAAAAACTACCCCGTCTTCAAAGCGCGCTCGACGCTCGACGTGGAACTGCCCGACGGGACTGGCGACGACGAATACCTGCGCACTCTGGCCGGACACCTGCCGCGCGTCTTCGCCGCGCGCCCCGACATCGTCTTTTACCTCGGCGGCGCAGACCCTTACGCGGGCGATAAACTCGGTCGCCTCTCGCTCTCAATCGCGGGCTTGCGCGCGCGCGACGAGTTCGTCCTCGGCGAATGCTTGGCGCGGGGTGTGCCGGTGGCGACCGTTATGTCCGGCGGTTACGCCGCCGACATCAACGACACGGTGGAGATACATTGCAACACGATCCGCGTTGCCAGAGCGATGGGCGCTGCGCGCGGTGTCGGGCGGAATTCAGTTCGGTTATAATCCGGCTCGCGATGTTCAGAACGATTTGGAAACTGATTCAAATGATCGCGCTCGGCGTGGTCGCCTTCATCGTCTTCGCACTGATCTACGAACTCGCCACGTTTCCGCGCGTGGCGAAGTTGCGCGACAATAACCCGGAGACGACGGCGATGATCGAGACGCGGATGCGGGAGGCGCGCGAGCGCGGCGAGCAGCCGAAGCGCGTGCAGCAGTGGGTTCCGCTCGAACGCATTTCCGTGCACCTGCTGCGCGCCGTGCTGGCGGGCGAGGACAGCAACTTCGCCACGCACGACGGCTTCGACTACGAGGCCATCCAGAAGGCCTGGGATCAGGCGCAGCGCGACGCCGCGAAAGAAGCGAAACAGCAGGGCGAGGACGAGTCGAGTTGGATTCCCGCGATGCCCAGTTTCAAACGCGGCGCTTCGACCGTCTCGCAGCAGTTAGCCAAAAACCTCTATCTTTCCACGGAGCGTTCTTTCGTCCGCAAGGCGCGCGAGGCGGCGATCACATATTTCATGGAGAAGAATCTATCGAAGCGTCGCATTCTTGAAATCTACCTCAACGTGATCGAGTGGGGCGACGGCATCTACGGCGCGGAGGCCGCCGCGCAGACTTACTTTCGCAAGCCCGCCGCCAACCTGACCGCGCAGGAGGCGGCCTTCCTCTCGGCCATCATCCCCAACCCGCGCACAGAGTTTAATCCGCAACTCAAACCCAAACGCGTCGCGCGACGCCAGCGCATCATCGCGCGCGGGATGCCCTACGTGAAATTGCCGAACTAAAAATTAGAAAGTAGAGATTGGAAAGTAGAGATTGGAAAGTAGAAAGGCGAAAGTTGGAACGGAGTTTCCGTCTCAACTTTCGCCTTTCTACTTTCCAATCCCTACTTTCTACGTCAGTTTAGACCGCGAACTCGCGCGCGAGGTCGAGTTCGACCTTGCGTAACTCGAAGCGGCCGCGGCCGATATTGCCGTCCTCGGCGAGTGCGAGCAGGACGAAGTATTCGCGGTTGAAGAGGCGCATCAGGACGTTCATGTCGTCGAAGCCGACGACGACTTCGCGCACCTGACCGAGGCCGATGTCACCGCCCGCGCGCTGTGCGTTGCGCAGGAGCGAGGTGAATTCGGCGGCGGCCACGTCCAAATTGGCTTCGCGCCCCTCGGGCATCAAGACCTTCTCGACGGCGATGCCGTCCATGCCCATGATAAGCGCGCCGACCGCGCCCTCCGTTCTTTCAACCATGCGTGTGAGTGTGTCTTTGAACATGAGCTTTCTCCTTACGATTATGGACGCTCGCCGCGTGTGGCGGCGGGGCGGGCCGTCGGGGCTGTGTCTGCTTGCGGCTGCGCGTTCGGCTGCGCGTTCTGCTCCTCGCCGGGCGCGGGGGTGTTGCTCTGCGGGTTGCCGAGCGGCACGGGCTGCGCGATGGTGGTCGAGCGGATGCGGTCGGTCACGGTCCCGGCCGTCGGTCGCCCGTTGTAGTCGGGGCGATAGATGCGCGGCGTGATGAAGAAGAGCAGTTCGTTGGTGTTGCGCGTGGTGGCCTTGCGCTTGAAGAGGTTGCCGAGGACGGGGATGCCGGAGATGCCGGGCGTGCGCGTCTGCGTCTCGCCTTCGCTGTCGAGCAGGACGCCGCCGACTACTGTCGTGCCGCCATCGGGAACGAGCACTTCCGTCTGCATGCGCTGAGTGTCGATGCCGGGCGTGCCGAGCGAGTTGACCAGAGAGCGGTTGACGCTGTTGTTCTCCGCCGTGACGCGCAACACGACCGTGCCCGCGTCCGTGATCTGCGGCGTGATGGAGAGACGCAGGGGGACGGAGACGAACGTGGTCGTAAACACGGTCGCGCCGCCGAGGTTGTCGCCGCCACCGCCTGCGCCCGACGCCTGCGGGGTGACGACCGGAATCTGCGAGCCGCTTTCGATCTGCGCGGGGCGATTGTTGAGAGCCGTCACGCGCGGGTTGGCGACGACTTTAGCCTGACCTTTACTCTCGGCGGCGGTGATGAGCGCGCCGATTTGAGCCGTGCCGAAGATGCCGGTTGTGAGACCGATGACGGTGGAAGGCGCGGTCGCGCCGAGCGCGCCGGTCGAGGGGGGCGTGTTGCCGAGTCCGCCGGGGAGGCCGCCGGGACGCAGGCCGCCGTTGGCCGGTGCGGTTTCAAACGCGCCGCCCTGCCCGCGCGAGCCGAAGACGGCTGCCTGTAACTGGACGCCGAGGTCGCGGCTGAAGCTGCGGCTGGCGACGACGATGCGCGTCTCGATTTCGACTTGCGGTTCGGGCTGGTCGAGCAACTCGACGAGCTGGCGGATGGACGCGATGTTCTCGCGCACGTCCGTGACGATGAGCGTGTTGCTGCGGCCGTCAACTTCGACGCTGCCGCGCTTGGAGAGCCGCCGCGAGATGATCGGGAGGATGCCCTTGTCGCCGCTCTTGCCCGTGGCGTCGCCGCCCGAGCCGCCGGAGAAACTCTCGTTGCTCGCGCCGCCGGAGAAACCGCCTGTCGAGCCCGCGGCCTGTGCCAGCGTGCCGACCGCGCGCGCGTAATTGAGACGGATGAACTCTGTGACGAGCGGCGCGGCGTTCAGCCGTCCCTCGTCAATGGAGGCCTGCGCCCCCGCTTCTTCGGCCAGCACCTTGAGCGTCGCGACGCGCAGGATGTTGCCGGTGACTTCGATCCCCAGACGGTTGGCGCGCAAAATCGAATTGAGCGCGACGTTCCAGGGAACTTCCGTGACGTTGACCGTGACGGGCACTGCGCCGACGGACGAGTCGATGATGAAGTTCACGCCGTACTGTTCGGTGATGTAGTTGAGAATGTCGCGGATGTCGGCGTTGACGACGTTCAGGTTGATCGGCTCGCCGACGAAACCGTACTGGCCGTACTGCTGTCCCTGCGTGGACTGTTGTCCGGGCGCGTCACCCGGCGTCGAGACTCTGATCTGGGGCGTGGGCGACGGCCTGCCGGCGGGCGTCTGTTGATCGGCGGCGTGAGCTTCGCGCACGCCGGGTTGTTGCGCCGGAGTTTCTTCGGGGCGCAGTTCGAGCACCAATTCGTTGGCGTCGAGAAACGAGCGGTCGCGCGCGGAGGCGCGCAGGGCAACGCGCAGGCGCGTGAACGGCGCGCCTTCTTTGTCGGTCGCGCACTGCACGGTGAGACCGGCGACGAGCGGCGAAGCAGGCGTGTATGAAGCCGCCAGACGCGTCGCGTCAACGCCGGGGAGTTCGACCATGAGCGTGCGTTCGTCAACGCGGCGCACGCCGTAGGCCATCGGCGCAGTCCCGGCGAACGTGATACGCGTCGCGTCGCCATTAACCGACGTGCGAACGCCGGTCAGCAGGCGTGAGCTGGCCGCCATTGAGAAAGTTGATAACGAGCATAAAAGAAAGAGGACGAGCGCGCCTCTTTTTATGACCGCCGAATGCGGATGTTGCTGATTGAGCATTTTCTTTTCCTTTGTCAGGAGTGACCGGCGGGTTTACGCCACGCGCTAACGCTCGTGTGAGTCTGAGGACGACTCTTCAAAAGCGCGCGCCGCACAATGCGAAAACCGCCGGCGGGTTTGTATTTCCAAAAAGCGGGAGCACAGTCCGGCAGGATCGAAGCGGGTAGGAATCCTCACGGGTGTGCGACGGGAGAAGAGTTCGTTCGCGTGCGCCAGCCGGCTCAGGCTTCCGGCGGGCGCGCGACAACGAACGGCGGGAAAGCTTTATTGTCTGTCTTGCGTGGCGGGCCTTTCCTCTTTCATTCTGGGCGCGGCCGGGGTTGCCGGCGCGCTGGCGGCCGGCGCGTTGGTGGTCGTCAAAGTATCTTTGACGGCGTTGGCCGCGCCGATGGCTTTCATCTCGACGTTCATCTCGCGCCGCCCGTCGCTCCAACGCGTCTCTTTACGAAACACGAGACGGTCTTCTTCGATGGCGACCAACATCCCGTCGAAAAAAACCTCGCCGGGATAGATGACGTAAGAGAGTTTGATGGGTTTGGCTTCGACCATCGCCGCATAGCCGCGCGGCGTGCGGAAGATGCCCGTCACCTGCGCTTCGCTGAGGAGCAGCGCGGTGGTCGGTTTCGGCGCGGGCTGTTGCGCGTTCATCGCGACGGCCTTCTGCGCTTTGTAGGCGGCGATGCGCTGTTCGATGGTGGGCGGGACGAGGGGCTGCGCCACCTTCTTTGCCGGGCGCTTCGCGGGCGGCTTGTACTTCGTGAACGGGTCTCGCCCCGCGCCGCGATACGTGGTGCTCGCCTCCTGCGCCTGTGCGATGCCGCTGGCGGAGAAGGTCAACAGCGCGCCCGCGGCCAGCGCCGCCTGCAAGGTCTGCTTGATCATCTTGGTGTAGTTCATCTCTTTTGTTCCTGGTTGGGTCTGGCCGCTTTACCTCGCGGCGAGGGTGTCGGGTGTCTACTTCGCGGCGGGCGCTTTCTGCTTGGCGGATGCTTTCGTCGGCTTGCCGGGTTTCACGGTGTTCTGTAGTTTCTCGCTCGACGCGTAGTAAGCAGTCAGCAGGAACTGCGCGTCTACCGTTTTGCCCGCGTTCTGCTCTTTCATACGCGAGAGTTTGAAATCGCTGATCGAGACGATGCGCTGGTAGGCGGCGATCTGAGCGAAGAATGCGCCGAGGTTGTTGTAGGTGCTTGAGACTTCGATCTCGACGGGCTTGCCCGCGTAGAAGTCCTGTTGCACGTCTTCCTTCGGGGTGAAGCGCGTGACGGACAGACGGCCGCGCGCGCGATCCTGCAAGCCCTGCAAGACGGTCGTGAGTTCGCGCTGTTCGGGCAGGAGCGCTTTCAGGTCTTCGTAGTCGGCCTGGGCGCGCGCGTAGGTGGCCTTGAAGTCGTTGAGTCGCTGCGAGGCTATCTGCGCGCGGGCGTTCTCCTGTTGCAGCGTGTCAACCTGCGCCTGGAGCTTTTTGGTCTCTTCGCGCGTGCCGCTGGTGATGAAATACCAGAAGCCGCCATAGACGAGCAGGGCGACGAAGCCGAATACTGCGAGCTGTAAGTACCAGGGTTTTTGTTGTAGTGCGTCTAATTTCAACATGAGATGTCAGTTCCCTTCGGGCGCGAGGTCGAGAGGCGACGTGCTATTTTTTGGCGACTTGGATGGGCTTGGATGAATTCGAGCCGGACGGCATCGCGTCGCTGGCGGGCGTGGAGGTTTGGCTGCCGGGGGCAGTGTACTTGCACTTCAAGGTGAAGGTCACGGTTTCGAGTTTGACGGCGGGTTTGTTCGCGTCGTCTTTGGCGTCGTCCGAATCTTTCTTGACTCCGTTGACTTTGTCGAGCAACTCGCGTTTCGTCTCGATGCTGACGTTGGTGAAGAGGCCGGAGGAGAATTCCATGCTGCGTCCGAACTGCGTCACGGCCGATTCGTTCGGCGAGTCGCCTATGAGGATCAACTCACCATTCTTCTGCTCAATGCTTTCGAGACGGAAGTCCGTCATCTTAGGCAGCCGCTCGTTGATGGCCGACAGCACGGCGACCGGCCCTTGCTGCGAAGTGCGCAACTTCTTGATGGCGTCGATGCGCACCTGAATTTCCTGCGTCTTCTTTTCCAGTTCGGCCTGCTCTTTCTTGATGGCTTCCATGCGAGCGGCCTGTTCCTGTTGGCGTTTCAGTTCCGCCGTCACTTCGGCGTGCGCCGATCTTGTGCTCGTCCAGTCGAACACAATCCCCAACCCGAGCAGGGCGACGACGACCAGCAGCACGAGACGACCTTGCGTGCGCGGGTTGGCGACGCGCGTCTCGATGGCGGCGACGCTCGTCTTATCCGTGACGGAGTCCAGTAAGTTGACCTTGATCATTTAAGCCTCCACTCCTCTCAAAGCCAGCCCGACGGCCACGGCCAGTTCCGGCATCACTTCCCGCATGTATTCGGGGTCGAAACGCTTTCCGTCAACTTTAATCTGGCGGAACGGGTTGAACGCTTCGACGGTAACGCCGAAACGGTTCGCCAAAAAGTCCGTCAGCCCCGGCAACTTCGAGCCGCCGCCGGAGATCAGAATTTTCTGCACCGTGCCCTCTCCGTCGTCCGACGTGGCGCGGTAGAAGTCGAACGTCTTTTGAATTTCCAGCGCGAGGATGTCCGATACGGTCTCCAACACGGCCGCCATGTCGCGCCGTTCCGATTCGCCGGGAGCCATCCCGCCGCGTTTGACCGCCTCGGCCTGCTCGAACGTCAAGCCCAACTCCTTTTGCAGAAGCGCGGTGTATTGGTTGCCGCCGACCGAAACGTCGCGCGTGAAGACGCTGCGCACACCGTGCAGGATGTTGATGTTCATCGTGGACGCGCCGATGTTCAGCAGCGCGACCGACTGATCCGGCGTCGGCTGGTAGTTAATCTCGTAGCAGTTCTGCAACGCGAAGGCATCCACGTCGATGATGGCCGGGAATTTGCCCGCAAGTTGAATCACCTGTTTGACGTTCGCCACGAAGTCGCGTTTGCAGGCGGCCATCAGGACGTGCAGCGAGTCGTCGCTTGAACCGACGACCTGATAGTCCAAACTCACGTCGGCGATGTCGAAAGGAATGTGCTCCTCGGCGTGCCAGTCAATGGATTCTTCGAGTTCATCCTTGCTCATCGGCGGCACAATGATGTTCTTGACGATGACGGAACTGCCGCTGACGCCCGCCGCCACGCGCTCGGTCTTGATCTGGTGCGAGCCGAAAACGTTGGCGATGGTCTGGGAGACGGAATTTAGTTCCATGATCTGCCCGTCAACCACCGTGTCGGGCGGCAAGCTCTCCTGGCCGAGATTGACGAGGACAAGGTTGCCCGGTTTGCCCTGCAACTCGACGGCTTTCACCGAACTTGAGCCGATGTCCAGCCCGACGAGGTTTTTCTTGTTAGAATTTTTTCTTCCAAACATTTCTATTTTTCCCCGGAAACTTTCCGTGCTCTTCTGCGTTGGTCTCGCCGGAGGCGGGCGCGAATGCGGCGCGCTCTGAAACGAACGTCGCGCGTGGAGGGTGTCGCAGGTGTATATGGAGAGGGATTCATGTGGCTGCGGCTGTGGTGTAGGCGTCTCGTTGACATGTCACGAACAGACTGAACGCCGCTATGGAATCAGGAGAGAAGCGGTGCGATAAAGCGAGCGGACAAGGCACGGAGTCGGAACGAACGTCTTCACCGGAAGTGAAGGTGGCGGGTAAAACTGCTGCGCTTTTCGGACGCTACATGGCGTCCTTCGGCGGCAGCCGCCTCACCTTCGGCAACCCGGCCAAGTCATCGGCAGCGCTTTTGCTGCCTCCTACTTCCGTGGGCTTTGCGACCTCCGCTCGCGCGAAGTGTGCCTTTATCGGCTGAGTTTCAAAGAAAGAGGCTTGCCGGTCGCACACGTCCATCCGGCGGGGATGAACGCTCTTGTTAGCTTTTGTCTGGAGACCGTGCAAGACCTTATCGGCTAGGGCAGGAATGTGGTTCCCACCGTCAAGAAGGAATATAAACCATCGTGTTTAGCAGTGTCAACAATAATTTTGGTTGTTTAACTTATAGATTTTACAAACCTTGTTTCGTCAGTCTGACCTGTTCTCGTGGTTTTCTGGAAAAAACAAGCGACGTTTCCAGTTTCGTAAACGGGTGAACTTTCCTTCAAAATAACCGGGCGAAAACAGCCGTTCTTGCCTCGTCCGGTTGACGAAAGGTAGGATGCTGGGATGAATAGTTGGCTCCGGAGGGTCGTCCTGTCAATAATCGCGCTCGTCGTTCTGCTGGCGGCGTGGGTCTGGTGGAATCGCCCCGAAGCCGTGGACATGGCGGCCTACGCGCCGGCCGAAACGCTCATTTACCTCGAAGCGAACAGTCTGCCCGAAGTCGTGAGCGGCCTGACCTCGACGGACGCATGGCAAGCGCTCGCCCCGCCCGCGGGCTTGAGTCCGAACATCGGAAGGGTGGGGTGGCTGAGTCGCCTGTCGGCGTGGAGCGGCATCGGGTCGGCCGAGGCGGTCGTCTTTTCGCGCACGCAGGCTGCGGTCGTCGTGCTCGGATTCGACGTGACCGAAGAATCGAGCACCGTGCGGGACATCAAACCGCGTATCGCGCTTGTCGCGGAAACTCACACGGGCGCGTCGCGCGTGCAGGCCGCCGTCACCAAACTCGTCGGCAACTACGCACGACGCAAGTATGGCGAGCCGGTCATCCGGAAGCAGGACGCCGATACCACGACCGTCATAACCTGGACGACGCCGGACGGTAAGAGAAAGATCATCGCGGCGATCTCGGAGAGCGTGGCGATTGTCGGGAACGACGAAGAGACCGTGCGCGCCTGTCTTGCCGTCCGCAGGGGAGAACGCGCCTCTCTGGCTGACGACGCTCAACTGGCCGAGATGCGCCTGCATATGAATGCGATCGGCGCGCTCGCCTTCGGCTACGTCTCGCCCGCCGGTGCGAGCAGGCTTCTGGAAACGGCGGCCATGATATATTTCGGCCAACTTGCCTCGAACCCGAGCGCTCAGAGCGCGGCGGCGATTCTCATCCCGCAACTTGCCGGTCGCATTCTCGGTGGCGCGGCCTGGAGTTCCAGAATTGCAGAAGGCGCGGTTGTAGACAAATATTATTTCAACCTGCGAAACGAAATCGCTTCGCGTTTGCAAAATTCGCTGGCGACTTCGGGCGAGCGCAAACTCCGCGCCGCAGACCTCCTGCCCGCCGACACCAGTCAACTCACCATCTACAACTACCGCGAGCCGGAAGCGGCGTGGCGTGGCTTGAACGCCGCCGTCTCTTCCCAACTGGAGATCACTATCGCGCCGTTCGTCGGGCGGTTTCTGGATGAGTTGCTCATCCAATCTCTGAAGCCGTTCGGGATTGACTCGCCGCATGATTTCCTGCGCGCCGCCGGGTCGGAGATCGCCACCGTGCGCCTCGACGCCGAGGGTGAATCTCTCGTTCTCTTAACCTCGATACGCGACCGTCAGGCGTTGCAGGCATTAGTGCGCAAACGGCTCGGCGCGGGCGCGAAAAGCCAGCGAGTCGGCGACGCAGAGATGTTGGTCGGGTCGGGCGCGGAACAGGACGCAGCCAGTTTTGTCGGCGACTATCTCATCATCGGCGACGCGCAGGAGGTGCGTCGTTGCCTGCTTGAGCGCGCCGCGTCGCGGACGCTCGGCGCATCCGGCGCGTTCCAACAAGCCGAGCGCTCCGCCTCTGCGAGCGATGTTTCGAACGCCATCACCTACACCAACGATTACGATCCGGCTCGACGCTTCATCTCGTTCATCGGCAGGCAAAGCGGCGCGCGCAGTAGCGTTCCGCCGAATGCCGCCGCCTTGCAGCGTTCCCTGTCCGCGCTGCCCTACGCGTCCAGCGAGACGCGCCTCGCCGAAGGCGGTTTCGAGAAAACCACTCGCTCTTCGTTCGGACAATTCGGGGGGTTAGTCGTGCAACTGGCGGCGGATGTCGAAGCGGAGAAGTAGAAAAGCAGTTTTCAAGTTTCAGGTCTGAAAGCTACCGGTGCTTTAACTTGAAACTTGAAACTTGAAACCCAATTAATCAACTAAGGCCGGGTACTCGAAGGGATGATCGGCGAGCACAGTCCGCATGTTGATCTGGCCGAACAACGCTTCGAGATATGTACCGAAGCGATGAAGTACGGGCGTCAGTTCGACCGCGCCGCGCGCCGCGAGCACTTCCGCCACGAATCTTTCGAACGACTCCCAATCCTTGTACATCAGGAAACGCAGGCTTCCCTCGCGGAAGTCGTCGAGGCGTTCGAGCAGCGGCGCGAGCGGACGGCGGTCGCGGTCTTTCTCCGCCTGCAACACGAGTTGCAGCAAGGTCCACAGTTCGCGGCGCAACGAGAGAGATTGTTCGAGGCGGGCGTGAAAGAATTTAAAAAAGAGCGAGCCATCCAGGGTCGGGTCGAACACCTGAATCAGAGCCACCATCGTCTGCTGGAAACTATCGCGCAACAGCCCGTGCGCGTTTTCGACTTTCGTGTAAATGGCGGGCGGTTGCCGCAGGGAGACGAGTCCGGCGAGTTCTCGCCCGAAGACGCGGGATAATTCCACCCCCACTGCGTAACCCGTGCAGTCCAAAGCGTCGAACACTGTGCCGTCAATCTCTTCGGTGCGAATGGCACGCTTCTCGATAAACTCAACGAGTGAACGCGTCTCCTCATGAACCAGCGTGAAGATGGGAAGCGCCAGCTTCAAAGGGGCGTCGTGCCGGAGCAGCGTCTCGACCACGCGCAACTGTTCGAGCAACTGCGTGAGTCGGGAAAAAATCCCGGACATGTCGGCCGCGAGGAAGTCGGGCATGATGCGCCCGGTCAGTTCATGCAACTCGGGGTGCTGCCGCTCTAAAGCGCCGCCGCGCGCACGCCGTTCAAGTTGCTTGATAAACTGCGACTGCGCCAGTTCTCCCCTCACGATCCGTTCGACGCAGGACCACACCTGAAAATCAACTTTTGACGACAGCGCGCTATCACACACGTCGCAGAGTTCGCCGAGCGTGTTGATCAGGGGGGTCAGCGGAGAGGCGGCCGTTTGTGCCGGGGAGTCGCCGTTGGCACACAGGGTCATCGCATCGAAGGCATTTGCTTCGTCCAACTCGAACGATGCAGACGATTTTTCCGGTATGCAATTCAGACTCAGCAGCAGGCTGCGCTTGAGCGCCTGCCCGACGATTCTCAGTTCCGGCGAAAAATCGCGCGAGATGATTTCCGCTCTTTCCGCATCGCTCAAAGGGTGGTTGCGCAGATTGAAGAAACTGTGGAGGGCGAGTTGCCAGATGTGCAGTTCGAGCAAGTTGGAATCAACGCTCACGGGGGAGCGTTCGCGCGTCTGCACGGGCGGCTGGAAATGTTCGGGTGTGCTGTGGAGAGCCGCCCGCGCGGCCGAATTTGTGAGTACGTTCAAATCTCTAACCCCTCGAAAATGGTTCGGGGCGCAGTCGCGCGCGAACGCGCCCCTCTTCCATTGTTAGCATGAATCTTCGCGGCTTGGCAAAAAACTTTTTTGCCGTCTATCATCAAGCGCTTAGAATCTTCCCGCTGGAGCGTTTTATTTTAGACAGATCAATGACTACTCCGACGCGTTCCGAACTGCTCATCGCCACCAACAACGCGGGTAAGATTCGCGAACTGTCCGGCCTGCTGGCAAATCTCCCGCTCTGCCTGCGCCAACTCTCAGAGTTTCCCCAGATCGAGGAGGTGGAAGAAACAGGAGAGACGTTTGCGGAAAACGCGTTACTCAAAGCGCGTCTTTACAGCCGGCAGACCAATCTCTGGACGCTGGCGGATGATTCGGGGTTGGAAGTTGACGCGCTTAACGGCGCGCCCGGCGTCCTGTCAGCACGCTACGCCGGCCTGCACGCGACGGACGAAGAACGCAACGCGCGTCTGCTCGCAAAACTCAGCCTGACGAGTGACGAGCAGCGCACGGCGCGCTTCGTCTGTGCGATTGCCCTCTACGACCCGACGACACGGGCGACAGAAATCTTCAACGGGACGTGCGAAGGCCACATCGCCAAACATCCACGCGGGCATAATGGATTCGGCTACGACCCTATCTTCGTTCCCTCCGGCCACACACACACTTTCGGCGAACTCTCCGAAGTTATGAAGCAACAGATCAGCCATCGCGCCCGCGCTCTGGCGGCGGTTCGCGTCTACCTGAACGACCACTTTTCCTAATTGTGGCTTGACCCGTCGCGCAAGCGCTGGCAGAATGCGCTGCATCCAAATTTATTTAGCAGCTTTGGAGATGCGGGCAGATTTAGACGGGGCGTAGCACAGCCTGGTAGTGCGCTCGGTTTGGGACCGAGAGGTCGAGTGTTCGAATCACTCCGCCCCGATTCAATATTTGAAGAATCCGACGCTCGTAAAGTTGACTTCAAACAGTCGGCCTTGAGTTGTTAGTCATCCGAATGGGCTGACAGCGATGTAATTCTCACTTTTTCTTGTAAAAAAGCCGAAAAGTGGGTTTTTTTGCAGACGTGGGGGGCGACTGTGTGATATATCTGCTAGTGCAAGTTTTATTTATTCTTCCCAATCCGCAGGAGGTAGCCACACTTCGACATGGCGACTAAAGAAGGCAAAAAACGCATGACGCAGTCTGAGATTCTCAACCATTTTGCTGAGAAAACCGGGCTGAAGCGTGTTCAGGTGAAAGAGTTTTTCGATCAATTAGCCGAACTGGCGAGCGACGAAGTCAAGAACAACGGTGAGTTCGCTCTGCCGGGTTTTGGCAAGTTGGTGCTGTCGGAACGAAAAGCACGCGAGGGACGCAATCCCCAGACGGGCGAGACGATTCAAATTCCCGCCAAAACTACCCTTAAGTTCCGCATCGGCAAAGGGTTAAAAGACACGGTCGTGCCCAAGAAGTAAGGCCGGGGCGATTTTCGTCTTCACGCTCGACATGCACTAAGAGCGCCGCCTGCGAGTTGAGTGCGTCAGTACATCTGCGCGCGACTCGCAAGCGGTGTCGCATGTCTGTGGATTACAGATTCCCTGACCTATCCCCCAAACTCTCCAGCTTTTACAGGGGTTTTATTAACTATCCTCCTAGTTATCATTGCCCGGCCAACCCATAACTGCCCGGCTTTATACGACCCCACCTCGGTTCGCCTTTTATTCATAGACAATGTCAGTACCACCCCTCCGCCGGATCGCAACCGTGCGACTCAAGTCGCTGGTTTTCC
Organism: Pyrinomonadaceae bacterium; assembly: GCA_036566625.1. GTDB lineage: Bacteria > Acidobacteriota > Blastocatellia > Pyrinomonadales > Pyrinomonadaceae > JAIVJZ01. Next base: position 18,282 of record DATCWB010000395.1, on the reverse strand, counting down.
ATACTTTAACGGATGCCCCACGTCCCGCCGGGTCGGCCCCTCTGCTGTGAACTCGTGTGGGTCAAATAATTTTTCTGGTAATTTTTCCGGTTTTCGATTAGAATCCCCCGTTCCGCAGATATAGCTATTATTCGCTGAGGGAAGTTGGATTAATTTAAGGGCTGTTTTGTGCTAATTTTGCGGAAAATGTAACAGAAACGCATCTCAAAAGAAGGGACGGGCATCTAAAATACCGCATTCATAAGTTGGAGAAGCCCGCCGGGTTACGAGTCCAAACGAGAAGGAGTAGAAGGTAAAGTGACTTTTAATGTGACGTTGCCGCTGGAAGAGCGGCTCAAGGTTATTGACCACATCCAAGCCCGCCGTTATTCCAAGCTGACGGGCGCGGCGCTCGACATCGCCACCGAAGGCATTCTGCGCCACTTGAAGGCGTGCGACCGTATGGATGTTAATCCTGATGTAGCCGCCGTCCGCGAGATCATTGACGACGCGTTGAACGGACGCCGCGTCTTCGCCGAACCCGTCACCGTTGATGGGCGTTATGCCGCATAAATTGATACCCCGCGCAATTTAAAGAGTTCAGACAGATAAATTTAGACAGGCCGCTAACTCGCAAAGTTGGCGACCTGTCTTTTTTTGATGAAAGAAATGTTTTCCAACTGTTTCGACAAACGGATCGCCGGATGAGTGTCGGTTTAGAGAATTTTTTCCGAGGAATGCTGGTATTGCATGATCGCAAGCTGGCTGATGGCGTCTGTGATTACGCCGCTCATCGCCATGCGGAAGGCATCGGCGAAGGGGAGGCGGCGGATTTCGAGTTTCTCAGTACCCTCCGGGCGGTGTTCGCCCTGTGTCAGTCCGGTCGCAACGTACCAAATGGCTAATTCGTCGGAGACGGAATTTGACAGGTAGGCTTCTCCGAGTTTGCGCCAATTCTTCGCGCGCAGCCCGGTCTCCTCTTCCAGTTCGCGTCGCGCCGCTTCCAGCGGGTCTTCGCCTTCCGCACAACCGCCCTCCGGTATCTCCCACGAATATCGTTCGAGCGGGTAACGGTATTGGCCGACCAGATAGACGAAGCCATCCTCAATGGCGAGCACGCCGATAGCGATGTTCTTGAAATGGACGACGCCATAAATGCCACGCTCGCCGTCCGGCTGGATCACAGCATCTTCTCTGACGCTGATCCACCTGTTGTCGTAAACATTCTTCGTCGAAACTACCGTCCAGGGATTCTTAGTTTCGTCAGCCATGCGTCTTCTTTGTGCTCAAACCGGCGTTGGAAATTCGTCGGGCTCGAATAGGTTTACTGAGAAGCTACTGTTCCCGTATCTCTCGATTCGGCGGGCAGCGCGCTGCCCGCAGCCTCATCCTTCAACGCCCCGTGCTCGATGAACGACACCCCGGCGGCGTGTGCGCCCTGCGGGCGGTCGGCGTGTCGCATCACGTCGAGCAGCGCGAGCGTGATTGCGAGTACGACGGGGCCGAGCACGAGGCCGAGCACGCCGAAGACGTGCAGGCCGCCAAGCACCGAAAAGAAGATGAACAACTCGTGCAGCTTGGTTCTTTCGCCGACGAGTTTCGGCCGGAGGAAATTATCAACCGTGCCAATCACGAGCGCGCCCCACGCGACCAGTAAAATGGCCTTCACCCAATGACCCGTGACAGCCAGGAAGATCGCCGCCGGAACCCAGACGATGAAAGCCCCGGCCATCGGGATGAGAGACAGGAACGTCATCACGACGCCCCAGACGAGCGGGGAGGGCACGCCGAGGGCGAAGAAGGCCAACGCGCCGAGCGCGCCCTGGATCGCCGCGATGACCAACACCCCGTTGACGCTCGCGCTGATGACATCTCTGGTGCGCGCCAAAATCTCCTCGCTCTGCGTCCGCTCCAGCGGCAACACGTCGGGGAGCGCGTTCACGATCTTCGCCCCGTCGCGGAAGAGGTAGTACATGGTGAAGATGATGAAGAAGATTTGCACGACGATGCCGAGCGCACCGCCGACGAGTCCGAGCGTGCGTTGCGCCACCGCCCCGGCCACCTGTTGCAACTGCTCCTGAATTGATTGCGGGTCGCGCAGTTGCTCGACATCGACGAAGTTTCCGAGCCAGCCGACGATCCTCGCCACGATCCGCCCGATGGCGGAATTCGGATCGAGGATGGCGTTAAATTGATGTTGAATGCCCTGCGCCGCGCCGGAAAATTCGCGCACGAGTGCGAGCGTGACGAGTGACAGCGGGATGAGAATAACGAAGATGACGAGCAGGCACGAAATCAACGCGCTCGTGGCCGGGCGGTTCGTGCGCGCGACGAGGCGGCGGTGGACGGGGTAGAAAACCACGACGAGGACGGCCGCCCACGCCAGCACGTTGATGAAGGGCAGGATCATCAACCAGCACAGGTAGAGTCCCGCCGCGGTCGCCGCCAGCAGCGCGATCCAACGCGGTTGTATCTTTGGTTCATTCATACTCGATCCTGTTCTCCGATTGCGTGACAGACGCTAGCATAATCGGCGCGCTTAATTCTTCACATACATCTTCCTTTTGAGTTTCGCGGTTGACGACGACAGTCGGGCGCATGCTAACATCCGCGTCGTTGAAAAACGTGCTCCCGTAGCTCAGTGGATAGAGCATCTGCCTTCTAAGCAGAGGGTCGCTGGTTCGAGCCCAGCCGGGGGCATAATCACTTTGAAGCGAATGTCTGTTTGGTCTTCCGGTTAAACTTCGCCACGACCTGCGGACTTGTCAGACGGCGGACGCTTCGGTAATATTGCTTCATTAACGCTTCGTTATGTGGCGGCTATAGCTCAGTTGGTTAGAGCGCGAGATTGTGGTTCTTGAGGTCGAGGGTTCGAGACCCTCTAGCCGCCCTCAAACTTCCAAAATCAACAATTTACGGTTCCATGGCTACTTCATCCGGTCTGCAAAGACCACAAGATTGGAGAAGCCATGGAATTGCAGTTTGCCCAGTTTATCAAACAACACCCTCCTTGGAATCAAAGAAGATCTCACTTAGTGCCGGTGCAAGACCAAAATTTCTCCCTGATCTCACACCGGACTAAGGTTGATTAACTACGCTTTTTTACGACCTACGCGAACACGTTCAACTTCCGTAGTTCGCTTGTGGGTCTTGGCGTAGCTTTTTTTCACGAACCGACCCGTAACCGAGCTACGAGCAACGGTTCTTTTCCCGCCACCTCTTCTTGCTGCCATAAGATATCTCCTCTACCAATGTCTGTGTTATTTGGTTAGCGAGGGAGATGAACGGCAGTTCCGCTCATCTCCCACACCGCTTGAGGCTACCTAGGCTCTCTGTACGAGCACCCAAGTGGTTCCGTGACCGCTCCCAGATGAGCAAGGCGGAAACATGTTTCCGACTGCCAAGGGAATGGTGTTGGTGGTGTGCGTTGAGCAGCGGTAGATGCCACTAACTTGGCATCGTTGACCAGTATATCCAGACATAATCTTTTACTCCCAGCCACTCAACCTAACTCCGAATCCATCGTATGGTTTCCCAACAGTTGACACAGGTGTTAAGCTGAGTGACCAAACGGCGCGGTAGTGAAATACCGACGCCTACACGGTGGGCCTAACGCGAGAGGCGTTCGCATGAGCGTATCCCGTTAGGATCCAAACCAACGATCTAGCCTGCGCTCCCGTCGAAAGTTGTGCAGGCTAGTCGTCTATCAGACCGACATATAAATCTAAAAATTATTCCTCCAAATAAAAAAGCCCTCCCTGTATCGCTGATGGCGCACAGGAGATGGGTCTTTTCAATCCCTAAATCTGTACGCTTGAAACACGAATCGGGAGAGTTCGTATTCCAATCAGTTTCAAGCGGAGCGGAGTATACATACGCCAAGAGGGGCTGTCAATACCCAGCCCCAACATATTGTATCAACTTTTCTTTTCAGCGGAATATCGTGGGTAATCTAAGAATTTACCTTAACCCAATTTTATACAATAATTACGGCTGTTTGGAGTTAGACTGGGCAGCATCAAGCATCTAGCTGAACCTAATCTTTTACTTTAACTATGCAGGCAATTTATTTCCCGACCGGAGTCAAGGATTCAATCTTTGGTCGTTAAATTTTAAACGACGAGGAAGAATATTTGTCGGCGCGTCCAGCGCGCCTCACTTCCGCGTGTAGCCCGTAGGATAGCTGATCTCCGCATCGGCTTCGGGGGCTTCGATTTTGATACGATGGAAGCCTTTGCCCGCGTGGGTCGAGAGATAGGTCAGGGCAAACTGGCGCGAGAGCCTGTCGGATAGTTGGCGCAGGAAGGGGGCGAAACTGACGGGCGCGCCCGTGCCCTGAAAAAATGCTTTGCCGCCGGTTTCCTGCGTGAGGCGCGCGAGCGAGCCTTGCGCGTTACTGACCAACGCCATATTGCCGCCCGAGGCCACGGTCGGCGCGTAGATGCCGTAGATCGCCACACTGCGTCGTTGCGCCTCGCTGATGGCGCGGTCAAGGTCTGTGCTCTGGGTGGGGGAAGAACTGCTGAAGCCGTGAGATAGATCGAGGCCGTCGGAGATGACGAGGACGGCGCGGCGCGTTCCGAGCGGCACGCCGCCGTAACGCTTCAGCGAGTCGTAAATCTGCACGTAAGGATTGTAGGGCGCGGCGCTGGCCGAGCCGATGGGAACGCGCAAAGACCTGGCGGCGCGTTCGAGGTCGGTCGTGAACTTTTGCCGCAGTTGAATCGACCCGGTGCGCAGGTAGCCGACCTGGACGAGCGTGCCTTGCGGCAGGCGGCGGATGAATGTTGCGAGTCCGTCGATCTCCAGGCCGATGGATGAGATGAGATCGTCCTGAATGAGCAAGGTCAGTGCGAGGGGCGCACGGTCGGCGGCGCTGCGCGTCGAAAGCAACTCTTGCCGTTCGCCGTCTTCGGTGACGATGAAATTTACCGTTCGCAGTTCTTCGCTGGTCGAAGGCTGGTCGCGCAGTCTGAGCGTCACCGGGATCGTCACCGGGCGCACGCTGCGAGGTACGTCCGAGCGGCGCGCGCCGTTCCCATCGCCCTTCTGCACGCTCGGATTCATGCGCGCACCGGCGTGTGAATCGGCGGCGCAGGCCAGCGCGAGCAGCAAGAGCAGAGTCAACCCCGGCGGCAGTCCTTTTTTCATCTTGTCTCCTGTGTACCTTGTCGCTTTCCGCTTCGACAAGGCATTATATCGCTTGAGAGTCTCGAAGCGAAGAACACTTTACATGAGCGATAAACGCAACCGCCGCCTTACCGTCAAAGAGCGCACGACGCTTTTCTTCCTCCAGTTCGCGCCGTGGCTCGCCTTTCTCATTATCGCGCTGCCCGCGCCGCTCTATTTCCTGTTCCGTTATTTCAACGCCGCGACCGGCTCCGAGGCGGGCGAGTTCATGCTGCTCGCCATGTCCACGTTCGCGGGCGGCGCGATCCTCGGCCTGATCGTGGTCGTCCTGCTCTACCTCTATCGCCGTCAATGGGAGAAGAAGTTGCGCAACCGTCTGGCCGCCGACGGCGTGACGAGCGACGAGTTGCAGTGGTTCGAGGGTGAACTGACGAAGGCCGAGCGGCGCACGTTGCGCGAGATCGAAGGGCGCAATCTGCTGCTGGCCGATGCTTACCGCGAGACGCTCGCCGCGCGCCTGACGGCGACACACGTCGCCGCCAACGCCAGACGCGAAGTCCTCGCCGTCGAACGCCGGATGCTAAACACCTCGCAGCTCCAATCACCGGGACGCGCGACGCTCGAACAGGATTTAAGAAGCGACCGCGCGCGGCTCGGACGAATTGAAGCGGAGGCCGCCGAGCGTCGGGCGCAGGCCGAAGCGCGCCTGCTCATGATCGAAGCGGCGGCCGGACGAGACGCAAGCGACGAAGAGACGCGCGTCGCTCTCCAACGTCTCGAACTTGCGGCAGCGCAAGTTCCCTACCCGCTCGAAACCGCGCGGCTCGAACGCGAGGCGCGCGAGCAGGTGGAGCAGGAATTGCGAGCGAACAAGCAACTCCCCCTGGGAGATGCCGGCGAACGTCAAAAGGGACAACAAGCGGGAGGGGACGGTTAAGCGGGCATTTCAGAATTACAAACAACGACACCGTACGCCTTCCTTTGCGCCTCCGCCGTGAGATTAATTTCTCGCCGGAGGCGCAAACCCACAAAGGGAGACGGAGCTAACCGACGAAAGTGGTCAGTCGTTAAATTTCTCCAGACGCCGTTCCATATCCGCGAGTTGATAAACGCCGTCGCCGACGCGCACGGCATAGCCTTCGGCGACGAGCGCGCGGTTGCCGAGTCCCGCGTCGGGTCTGGAGAGGCCGGTGACTTTCGCCAGTTCGCCGCGCTGCGTCATCCCCGCGCCGTCGAGAAACGCGCGTGCCACTTCGCGCAAAGCAACCTCGCGCTTAACCTTCACTTTCAACTCCGCGCCGAAACGCGCCTCCGCCAACGTCCAGATGTATGTGAACCACGGTTCGTACATCACATCGCAGGGGATCACTTTGAGCGTGCGCTGCAATTCGTCGAGGGCGCGTGTCAAGCGCACGCGCTCCCCCATCTTGGCCGCCGACCTCAGATCGCACGAAGCCATTTCCCACTCGCGGCGCAAAATTTTCAACACCGCCCTCGCCTCTTCCGACAGGCGCGCGCCCTCCTCTCTGCGCGACATGCCCCACAGCGCGTTGAGATGCGGCACGAGTTGCGGCGCGACGAAGAGCGTGCGCGCCTTCGCGAGTTTCGCGTAGTAGACGCGACCGCGCCGCATGATCTCGTCTTTGAGCAGCCACGTCTGGCTGCTCTCCGGGTCTTTCTGCACGTTGCGCGGCATGTGTGCGTCGCGTCGCCCGCAGACGCTCACGTAGAGCGACGCACCCGGCCGCCGCGCGTCCGTCATGGCCGCGCAAAAGCCCGCCCGCTCGATCAACCTCTCGGCCTCGACCGCCGTCTCCACGCGTCGTTCCGGTTCGCGCTGCCACATCCGGTCGCGATAAGTCTCGATCTCTTCCGGCAACCGCTCGTTGACGCTCACAAGCTCTCCATCTCCGCAAAAATTGGAACTGCTCAAACCCGCTCCACGCAAACGAAACCGCTTCCGCCACGCCCGGCGCAGCTTTCAAAGTGACTGACCGAATTCTATCAAGCTGACCGGAAACTTTCCCATATCCCTGAGCCGGTTATTAAAAACGGTGGTTTTCGCTGGCTTTTTTATCCATTCCCATCATCTGTTCGCCGTGGCACAGTCGTTGCCCAACCCTTCGGCGAGCCGCGCTTCGGATGGAGCCGGCGGCCGTTCTCAAATTCTTACCAGAAGTCGTTTCCCAGCATGAACAATAGATTGAAATTGATTAAACGCTATTCTTTTGTCTCAAGGCTCGCGGCCTTCGCGCTGCTCGCAACGCTGTGCGTTTCGTACTTCCACACGAGCACGACGAGCGCGAGTTCCGGGCAGAACCGAAAAGATAAAGTCGCCGCGGATTTACGCGATAAGATCGGCAAGGCCGGAAACGGCGAGTATCTGAATGTCATCCTCCAGCCGAGCGGCGCTTGGAGCCAATCGCTCGATTCCGAGATCACGTATCAGAATGGCAGCACCTCACGCAAGTTTTCAAACTTTCAGGCGCGCGCCGTCACGCTCCCCGCGCCCGCCGTTCAAGCCCTCGCCAATCGCCCCGACGTTGAATACATCTCCCTCGACCGCGAGGTGAAACGACTCGGCCACCTGACGCTGACGACCGGCGCAGACGCCGCTCGCGGCATGGGCGGCGCGACCGCTCTCGACGGCTCGAACGTCGGCATCGTCGTGATAGATTCCGGCATTGACCCCGAGCACGTTGCCTTCACAGACAGCACCAAAAAATCGCGTGTCGTCTACCAGCAGGACTTCACCGGCGAAAACCGCACCGACGATCCTTACGGCCATGGCTCGCACGTCGCCAACCTCGCCGCCGGCAACGGCGAAGTATCGCACGAGGCCTACCGCGGCGTCGCATCCAATGCGAAGATCATCAATCTGCGGGTGCTCAACTCTCAGGGGCGCGGCACAACCTCGAACTTACTGAACGCGCTCGATTGGGTTTTGACTAACCGCGCCAACCCTACTTACAAGATCAAAGTCGTCAACATGAGTCTCGGCACGTCCGCCATAGATTCTTACAAGTACGATCCGCTCTGCCTGGCGGCGCGCCGTCTGGTGGATGCAGGCATCGTCGTGGTCGCGGCGGCGGGCAACGAAGGCAAAGACAGCGAGGGACGCAAGATTTACGGTCAGATTCATTCGCCCGGTAATGAGCCTTCCGTCATCACCGTGGGCGCGGCCAACAGCCTCGGCACTGATTCCCGCGCCGACGACATGATGGCTTCCTACAGTTCGCGCGGCCCCACGCGTAGTTTCTGGACAGACTCCGCCGGCACAAAGCATTACGACAACCTGATCAAACCGGACATGGTTGCGCCCGGCAACAAGCTCATTGCGGCGCAGTCGGCGGGCAACTATCTCGTCGCAAACAATCCCACGCTCGACGCGAACGTCAGCAGCAACCCCGCTAAGGAGGGGATGTATCTCTCCGGCACTTCGATGGCCGCGCCCGCCGTGGCCGGCGCCGCCGCGCTGCTCCTGCAAGCCAACCCTTCGCTCACGCCTAACCTCACCAAAGCGATCTTGATGTACACGGCGCAGCCGCTCAACGGGTTCAACCATTTCGAGCAGGGCGCGGGGCTGGTCAACATCGAAGGCGCGATGCGTCTCGCCCGATCCATGCGGACGGACGTGTCAACCGCCGCGCTCCCCCTCGGCGCGCCGCTGCTCTGCGACACCTGCGCCCTTCCCACGCCGCAAACGACGATCTCGAATCATACCTTCCAGTGGTCGCAGGGAATCATCCTCGACCACGCCTACGCCACCGGCTCCAATCTCGTTACGCATTACCAGAAGATGTACGACCTCGGTGTGCTCGTCGGCGACGGCACGATAGAGCGGAACGGAGTGCTCGTGGGCGACGGCGTCCTTGTGGGTGACGGCGTGCTCGTCGGCGACAGCATTCTCACGAGTTCCGGCACGACGATAGGCGAGGGCACGTTCTTGTTCAGTTCGGGCGTGCTGGTCGGTGACGGCGTACTGGTCGGCGACGGCGTGCTCGTCGGCGATGGTGTACTTGTGGGCGACGGCGTCCTTGTGGGTGACGGCGTGCTCGTCGGCGACCTCGTTTCGCAGGCTCTCACCGCGATGCTTAACGGCGACAACACGCGCTGCATGGCGGTGGTGAAAGACACTTCGCCGACGAACCTCACCGCCTCGACCGTCTCCCGCACTCAAATCAACCTCGCGTGGGTTGATAACAAGAGCGACGAGACCGGCTACAAAATCGAACGCTCGACCAACGGTACGACGTTCACGGAGATCGCAAGCGTCGGCGCGAACGTCAAGGCATACTCCAACACCAAACTCACCGCGAACATGACCTACTATTACCGCGTCCGCGCTTACAGCGGCGCGGTCAGCACCGCATACTCCAACACCGCCGGCGCAAAAACTCTCAGGTAGATTCCCTGCGTCGCGCGTCCTACGAAGGGCGCGCATGCGCGCATGCCCCCGGACTTTACCCGCCGACGCCAAGCTTGACAGCCTCGCCCGAAGCGCACCCCGCTTGAAATCCGCCGTCATGATGCAACTATCAGGCAAACAACGTTTCGCTCAACCGTTCATGATGTTGATCGGCGTGCTCGGCCTGTGTGCCTTCCTGCTTGCGCTCGGCGATCTCCCTTACGCACGCATTGACTTGAGATTTTTGCTGCTGGCCGCGATGACGCTCACCATCGGTTCGCGCGTCAGCATCCAAATTCCCCGCGTGTGCGGCCACATCTCGGTCTCCGACACTTTCATCTTCCTGACCATCCTGCTCTTCGGGGGCGACGCCGGGATAGTGCTCGCCACGCTCGACGGGCTGTTGACCTCGCTGCGTATCAGCAAGAAGACCTCAACCCGGCTCGTTAACGCCGCGCTCATGTCCTTCTCGACGTTCGTCACCGTCGAATGCGTGCGCTACCTCTTCGGCGACATCGTAGCCCTGACGAAGGAGTCTTACTCTCCCCTCTTCTTCCTCGCCACATGCGTTATGGCGCTCGTGCAATACGCCGTCAATTCCGGCATCGTCGCCATCGGCGGCGCGTTCAAGTTCAACGAACCGTTCTGGGAGTCGTGGCGCAAGAAATACATGTGGACTTCCCTCACCTACATCACGGGCGCATCGGCCGCCGCCGTCCTCGCCAAGCTCATCGGCGTGGTGGGCTTCTACGCCTTCCTCGGCGCGCTCCCCTTCATCGGCGTCGTCTATTTCACTTACCTCACCTACCTGAAGAACATCGAGGCTTCGACGGCTCAGGCGGAACAGGCCGAGCGGCACGTCGCCGAGTTGTCGCTCCACATCGCCGAACAGGAACGCCTGCGCCAGCAGTTTTCACAACTCGAAAAACTCTCCGCGCTCGGCGAACTCGCCTCGGGCGTCGCGCACGACTTCAACAACACGCTCGCCGGCATACTCGGCCGCGCGCAGTTGATGCTTCGCACCGACGATCCGGAAAAACTCGCGCGCGGCCTCCAGATCATCATCAAGACCGCTGAGGACGGCGCGAAGACCGTCAAGCGCATTCAAGACTTCGCACGCCAGCGGCGCGATCACGATTTCGCGCCCATCGCGGTTGACCAACTCCTGTTCGACGTGGGCGAGATGACACGCCCTCGCTGGAAAGATCACGCCGAGGCCAACAACGTCTACATCCGCCTCAATCTGCAAATTAACTCTAACTCGCTCGTGCGGGGCGATGAATCGGAGTTGCGCGAGGTGTTGGTCAACATGGTCTTCAACGCCGTGGATGCGATGCCCGCGGGCGGCACGCTCACGCTCGCCACACACGAAACCGGGGAGCACGTCGTCATCAGCGTGTCCGACACGGGCTGCGGCATGACTCCGGAAGTGCGCTCGCGCATCTTCGACCCGTTCTTCACGACGAAGGGCAAAGCCGGGAACGGCCTGGGGCTGGCCGTCAGCTACGGCATCATCCACAGGCACGCAGGCGAGATCGAAGTTGAAACCGAACCCACGCGCGGTGCGACCTTCAAGATCAAGCTGCCCATCGCGAAAGGCGCGTTGAAAGAGATGCAGGCCACCGCCGAAACGCCGTTCGCCGTTCCGGCTTTGTCGCTCGTGGCCGAAGCGTCACGCACGCGTATTCTCGTCGTAGACGATGAGGCGCACGTTCGCGAATTGCTCTGCGAGATGGTCGAAAGCGAAGGTTGCGAGGTGATCGCGGCGAACAACGGGACTGATGCGCTCGCGCTCTTTGAGGCGGGAAACTTCGATGCAGTCTTCACCGACATCGGGATGCCGGGCATGAGCGGTTGGGAACTCGCGCGCGCGATCCGCGCGCGCAACGCCGAACTCCCGCTCGCCGTCATCACGGGCTGGGGCGACGCCGTCGGCTCGGACGAGCAGAAGGCGGCGCAAGTGAACTGGGTCGTAACGAAACCGTTTTCGATGCAGCGCGTCAGCGAGATCATTCAAGACCTCGGGCAACGCAAGGACGAATCACGCCTGAGTAAAATGACAACGGTCGCCGCTTAGCGCGCGCCGCGTCCCGCCACAAGCCTTACATCGGCCGAGAGTCAAGGCCGTCCGACTTTCTTTCAAGCTGCGTTTCCGCCGTCCTGCCTGACCAGGCTCACGTGATACTCGATGGCGCGTGCGACGCTTCGCTCGACATCTTCCAGTTTAAACGGTTTCAATAAATAATCGAACGCTCCGAGCGCGATCATTCCTTTGGCGTGGTCTTCATCCGGTATGCCCGTGATGATGATGACGGGGGTTTGCGGCCGGTTCTGCCGGACGTGACTGAGGAGTTCGATGCCACTTAACCCCGGCATCGAAATATCCGTCAGCACCACGTCGTAAACGTCCGTATCTAACCAACCCAGAGCACGCTCGGCCGTCTCGGCCACATGGCACAGGTGGTCTTCGGATAGCAGGTCGTATAGTGTGTCTCGGATTGTGGCGTCGTCGTCAACTAGGAGGATAGCGGCCATAGCGTTCTTGAGGATAACACGTTTTTACGGAGTTATCACTCCACTCAAAAAAGCGGGAGGGAATTTCCGCGCGCACGTCGTTTGGCGATGGCGCGCGGAAATTCCCTCCCGCTTATGTTGTTTAAAGACGAGCGGCCGCGATTACTGTTGCGGGCTGCTCGTGCGTATCGTCACTTCCGTGCCGCTGCGCAGATCGAGGTCGTCGCTGCCCTGCACGTAGACGGAGCCTGCGCCGCCGCCCGCGCCGAGCACCGCGCCGATAGCCGCGCCCTTACCGCCGCCCGCTATCGCGCCGATGATCGCGCCGACCGCCGTGCCGATGGCCGTGCGCTGCACGGTCGTGTCGGTGCGGCTGCTATCCTGCACCGTGCCTTCGTTGTCCACGCGCACACTCTCGCCGTTGGCCGTGCGCACGTTCTCCACAAAGCCCGCGAAGCTATACGTGCGCCCGTCGCGCATGCGGATGCGGTCGAAGTTGAAGGTCAACGCCGAACGACCCGTAACGCGCCCCGAACGACTAAGCTGCGAGATGTGCCCCTCGATGGTCGCGCCCGAATACTGCGAAGGCTCGCGCACGGTCATCGTAAAGCGATCACCCTCGCGCGAGTTGCGCGTGTTGAGGTCGTTGTTCAGCGTCGCGAGCAAGGTCGTGCCGTTCGTGATGATGTAGCCATCACTGGTGCCGCCGACCGTGCCCGTCGTCGGGTAAGTGCTGCCGCCGCCCCGGTAAACGTCGAAACGCGCCATGTCGGCCGTGCGGTCATAGACGCTGCGCACGACGATTGGTGCGTTGACATTAGGCAGGGTAATGCGGCGCGTCACCTGCAAGCGGCGACCGTTGTTAATCGGGTCGAACGTGACGGCGAAATCGTTATTGAAATCGCCCGTGCTGCTGACGGTCAACTGGTCGCCGTTAAATGCGGCGCGCGCGCGGATCGAATTGCCGTTCGCGCCGCGCTCGACGCGTTCTGCGCCGTCGGCGACGAAATTGATCTGCGGGGCGCGCGTCGAAGCGATGGTCACGTTATCGCCGCGCCGTTCGATGGCGAGTTCCGCCGGCGGTTCAAGACGCGCCACGAGCGCATCGTAAGTGCGACGACGGTCGCGCGCGGGCAGGGTGTTGGTCGCGAGTTGAGCTTCGCGGCGCGGGTCTTCGCTCTGCGCCACGTTAAGGCGATACGTGCCGGTCAGCCCGGTGTCGTAGTTGTAGCTGTTGTTATCCGTGGGCGGATAGGTCGAGTAGGGCACATCGTTAGTGCGATTCCACGCCACGTTGTACATGCCCGCCAGTTGATCGAGATCGGTTCTCAAGGCCGCCCAATCGTTCTGCGCGCGGACGCTCACATTCCTGTTGCCCTGGCGGTTGGTCTGGTTCGTCATGAAGCGGTCGAGACGCGAGGCGCGCGCCAGCAACGCTTCAACGTCGGCGGCCACCAACTGCTGCCGGTCATAACGCTCGCGGACGTGATCCACGACGTGATTAAAATCGTCGAGCACGTTGGAGATATTTTCCTCGCGACGCGTGCCGTCGAGACGACCCTGGTCTAACGATTGACTCAAGCTCAGGCGGAAACGCTCCGCGTTGGTTTCGAGGCGCGTGAGGAGTTGTCGCGTCTGGTATGTGTTGTTGCGATATGCGGGGCGGCGGCGTGTCGTCTGCGCCTGCACGCCGATGCTGAGACTAAGCATCGCCAGCACCATCCAAGCCGAAATAATTTGTCTTGCCCTATTCATTTACTCTTCCCTCCAATTTTGCTATTTCACTCGTCGGTCATCTTTCCAAACTTCTCACGAGGCTCCAGTAAAAGCGCGTCTAGCGCGCCTCGTGATTTCTGCATTGTTGGGGGAGTGATGTTTTGAGAAAGAGGAGAGATGCGAACCCGCGTCTGCGGCGAACTTTTTCGTCCGCCGCGAGTTGCGCCTTGAGGTCGCCAACCACACGTAGCGTCGAAATAATTTCCTGCCTCCAAAGAACGGCAGCGACGCTCGTCAAGTGTGATTCGACATCACCTCAAGAAGGTTGCCGCCAACTTTTCAAATCGCAGTGCGAAAAAAGTTTCCGCGCCGTTAATGACGCCTGATTATGTACAAAGACCATGCACACTGCATGCTTTTCCGTACCATGCAAATTCACTGGAATGCACGCGGAACAGCCTTTTTCACGACTTCCGAGAGAATATCCTCCCGCCCGCTTCAACTACTTGCAAATAGTGTGCGCGCGTGCGCGCGTGCGGCCACTTTTTTGCCCTCGTGCTATGCTCGCAGGCAGCACATTTAAGGAGTTTGAAGATGACTTCCGAAGACCCCAAAGCGACGATTCATTACGCCGGCGACGACCTGTTCGTCGCCATCACGCCGAGCGGCCACGCGCAGACGCTCGACACGCGGCACGAACGTTCCTCCGCCGCCACGCCGATGGAACTGCTGCTCCTCGCGCTCGGCAGTTGTACCGCCGTTGACGTGATCTCGATCCTCCACAAGAAGCGCGAGCGCGTAACCGCCTACCGGGTCGAAGTGACTGGCGCGCGACGCGCCGAGCACCCGCGCAAGTACATCCGTTTCGAGGTGCGACACATCGTCAGCGGGCGCGGCGTTTCCGAAAAAGCCGTGGCGCAGGCAATCGAACTTTCCGAGACGAAGTATTGCAGCGTCGCCGCCACACTCAGCCCCGGCGCGGAGATCATTTCGAGTTTCGAGATTCGGGAGGACGAAGGCGCGGCCGATTCCTGAGCAACCTCTTCGGCCACGATAAGCGCGTGCGCTGCTCGTGGGTTGGCTGCTAGAATAGCTGTCGCACCAACCGGAACACATCAACCACGAGAAGGAGAATCGAGAAATGGCTGACGAGAATAAACAATGCGCGAATGCCAGTTGCAGTTGCCCGGCCGACGAAGGTGAGAAGTATTGTAGCGCCTACTGCCAGGGCAAGGCCGGCACGACGACGATTGATTGCGACTGCGGCTGTCCGTCCTGCGGCAACAACATCTAGTTCTTTCACCGGCCGGCCGAAGCATCGTTCCGCTTTCATTCAAAAGTTTATGCTTCGGCCGGTCGCCCCGCACGCCCTCCCCGCCCGGCGGCGCACGCATTCCGCTCCCCAAGCATCGAACGAAACATGCGTCCGCGCCGCTCCCCGCTTCCGGCGCAGCAGGCGTCTAATCAAACTCGATAATTTCGTCCTGACGACAACTATGTTTGTTTCCTTGTCTCAATATATTTTTGCCGGTCTGCTCGCGCTCGCGTTCGCCCCGGCCTGCGCGCAAGTCGAAGTTCAGCCTGCGGCCGTCTCGAACAACGCCGAGACAGCAGTTGTTGATTATGTCTCGGAAGCGGAGACCGTGGTTGCGGACGGGCAGGGTGATGCTGCGCTCACGAATGCGCGTCGGCTCGACCGCGAAGACCGCTCCACGGACGGCCAACTCGCGCAACTCGCCCCCGCCGAACACATGCGTCGCGCCGCCGTCTACCATGCTAACCGCGCCTTCGCCGAAGCCCGCGAACACTGGCAGTTGCTCATCGCGCGTTACCCGACGGATGCCAACGTGCCCGCCGCGCTTTTCGGCATGGGTCGGAGCCTCTATCAGGAACGTCGCTACGCGGATGCGCTGCCTTTTTTCGACCGGCTGGGGCGCGAATTCACACGCTACAAGGATGGGCGTGAGGGTTTCTACTACGTCGCCGCGACGCTCCTGCGTCTCGACCGCATGGCCGAGGCCGCGACGCGTTACGGAGAATACGTCGCACGCTTCCCGCAGGGCGAGCGCATCGAGAACGCTTATCTCAACGCAATTGACAGTTGGCGCGAGGCCGGACGAAAAGAGGAAGCCCTGCAATGGATAGCGCGCGCGCGCGAGCGTTTCAGCGGCACGCCGAGCGCAACCAACGCCCTCTTTGCGCGGCTGCGTCTGGAAGTCTCTGGGGGCGATTGGCAGTCGGCCGTCCGCACGGCGGACGAACTACTGCGAGGCGCGAGTTTCACGCCCGCCGTCCAGACCACCGCGAATGAAGTCGCCTACCTGCGTGGCTTCAGTCTCGAACGCTTAAAACAAACTGCGCAGGCCGCCGCCGCCTATCAATCCATTCCCGACCGCGCTTCTTCTTACTATGGCGGACTTGCCACCGCTCGCCTGCGCGAGTTGGACTCTGCCTCCAAACGCGCGGCCGAAACGCGCGACAATTCCGTGCGCCGCGAGTTTGAAGCGTCGGCCGCCGCCTACCCTGCGCCATACCGCGAAATCCTCCTGCGCGCGACGAAGGGGCGAAACGTTGACCCGAGATTAGCGCTCGCCATCATGCGACAGGAGAGTAGTTTCAAAGAACGTGCACGCTCTATCGCCGCCGCGCGCGGGCTGCTGCAACTGACGCCGGAGATCGCTCTGAAGTATGGGGAAGAGGCCGGATTCAAGAACGCGCGCGAGGACGATCTGTACAGGCCGGAGGTCAACATCACGATAGGCGTCGCCTATCTCAACGATCTCTTCCGCATGTTTCCGAACTTACCGGAGGCCGTCGCCGCCTCTTACAATGGCGGCGAAGACAACGTCGCGCGCTGGGTACGTCGCGCCGGTCACGACGATGCGGGCGTCTTCTCCTCCGAAGTCGGCTTCGCGGAATCGAAAGACTACGTCTTCAAAGTGATGGCGAATTACCGCGCCTACAAACAACTCTACACTTCCGATCTCAAGCGGCGACGATAAAACGCGGGCACGCTACTTTCTTCGGGTCACGGTCGCGTCGCCGTCATAAACCAAACGACCGGCTATGGCTTGATCCTGAATCCCGCCCACGCGCGGTTCAACAGCGAGGACTCCCATCATCATTGGAGGCTCCGGCGCGGGAGATTCTTCCGTCGGTTCGGAGATCGTGAGCGGCACGGGAGAGATCAGATCGGGGCTGGCTTCCGTCGCGGCGTCGAGCGTACCTTGCGCCGTTTCCAGCCCGGCGAGGACGGCCATGCCCGCGAAGAAACTCAAGACCGAAGAGATGGCCGCACGCGAGAATCCCGACACCCGACGTTTTAAAGCGCGCAGCCCGACCGGGCAGTTGTCCGTCAGGATCGAGCCGTCCGCCCGGTGATAGTAGCGCACGCAAAGACGCCCCTCCGTGTTCAGGATCAGAGCCTCCGCCTCCTTCTTCGTCATGTTGGAAAGGTTATAGACGTTCATGCTGCACTGGTCGCAGAAACGCACGCGCTCGTTGCCACGCATGCGTTCCCAGTCAGCCCGGCACGGTGCGGCCACCCTGACGTGCGAGAGCGGATCGGTGAATTGAGCCATAGTTAACAAGACCTCCGCCTGATTTCAGTTCGACCGAGACTGAGCGTTTAGACGCCGCGCGCCCCTGTTCTGTTCCCGAACCCGAACGTCCCGCCCTCCGCTCACGGCTCGGGGGAGAACTGCCGGTCTTCAAATCCGCGCGCACGCTCGCGCCGCCGCAAAGGATCGGGCTGCGGCCTGTAGTGTCGCGGCAACACGCCGAGCCGCACCAGCGCATCGCGAAACTCGTAACGGAGCGTCAACTCGGCCGCCGGACTCGGCTCCAAATCCATCTGCACGCTCCACACGTCGTTCGTCACGGAACGCCCGATCCCCGTGCCCGCGTATTCGTCGTCTGCTTCGGGCGTTCGCATCACGCGCCCGCTCGCGCTTCCTCTCGCCGTGCTCGCCGACGGAGGCGCGTTGCCGCTTTGCGTGCTCCGCTTCGATTCGCTGCGGTCTGCGCCGCGCGGCTGCGATTCGTGCGGGCGCGGCGGCTGGTAGATCTCCGCGCGATTGCGCCGCTCGCGAAAGAAGACGGCCGTGATGACGCCCATGTCCGAAGGCCGCCCGATCCTGTTCGCGTAGGAATCCCGCTCGTTGGTGAAGTAGAAGCGGCGCGCGCGCGTGGAACTCATCTGCCAGCCGCCGACCGTGATCGAACCGTAAGGGGGGATGACCCACTTGCTGGCGTCGCGCGCGCTGGTGCGTCGCGCGTCAATCGTGTTGAGGCCGTCCACGGAGAGAGCGACGGCCACACGCACGGGCAGCGGGTTACTGAGCCTGAGCGTGTACTCCTCGCCTTCGACGGCTTCGACGTACACTCTCCCCCGCGCCGGATATTTTTCGCGCGCCTCGCCCCCGGCCAAAACTTCCACGCCGAACCCTTCCTGAATCGGTCTGTGCCAGACGTTGCGACCCTCCGGTCGCTGCGCTCCCCGCCCGGCGCGGCTCGCCCCGCCGCCCTGCGCCGTC
>DATCWB010000394.1:0-3376 GCA_036566625.1 Pyrinomonadaceae bacterium | reverse complement strand
CTCGCCCGCCGCCGTTTTACTCCGGCAGGAAATTTCCGTCGCCTTAGAAGTCGCGCGCGCCCGTTAGGGTCGCTCGCATTCGCCAGTGCGACGGCACGAGCAATCCCTCAGAGGGAGGAGCAGTAATTTGAAACGTCGCGTCGTGGTTACGGGACTCGGCCTCGTCACTCCCGTCGGTTTGACAGTTGAATCCACCTGGGCTGCCCTGTTGCAAGGCCGCAGCGGCGTGGGCTATATCGAGAAGTTCGATACGACGAAGTTCCCGGTCAAGATCGCGGCCGAGATCAAGGAGTTCGACCCGCTCAAGTTCGTCGAGAAGAAGGAAGCGCGCAAGATGGGCGCGTTCATCCACTACGCCATCGCCGCCTCGGACGAGGCGATCTACGACAGCGGTCTCATCGAGCGGGGGCAAAAGTTCGGCGCGGACGTGTCGGAGCGCATCGGCACATACATCAGCAGCGGCATCGGCGATTTCTGGGCTATCGAACGCGAGCACTCCAAACTTCTCGACGACGGCCCCGGCCGCGTCTCGCCCTTCTTCATCCCTTCGGCCATCGTCAATCTCGCCGCCGGGCAAGTTTCCATCCGCTTAGGCGCGAAGGGGCCGAACTCGGCCACGGCCACGGCCTGCGCAGCGGGCGCACACGCCATCGGCGACAGTTTCAGGATCATCGAGCGCGGCGACGCCGACGTGATGATCTGCGGCGGCGCGGAGTCGGCCATCACGCCGATGAGCGTCGCGGGATTCGCCGCGATGCGCGCCCTCTCGACGCGCAACGACGACCCGGCTCACGCCTCGCGCCCCTTCGAGCGCGACCGCGACGGCTTCATCATCGGCGAGGGCGCGGGGATCATGATCCTCGAAGAACTGGAGTTCGCCAAAGCGCGCGGCGCGAAGATTTACGCGGAACTCGTCGGCTACGGCGCGACGGCCGACGCCTTCCACATCACCATGCCGGACGAGACCGCTTCCGGCGCGATCCGCGTCATGCAGATGGCGATGCGCGACGGCGGGGCGCAGCCCGAGCAAGTTGACTACATCAACGCGCACGGCACTTCCACGCCCTACAACGACAAATTTGAGACGCTCGCCATCAGGAAAACTTTCGGCGCGCACGCCGACTGGCTCGCAGTCAGTTCGACGAAATCCATGACGGGACATCTGCTCGGCGCGGCGGGCGGCATCGAAGCCGTCTTCTCCGTCCTCGCCATCACGCGCAACATGCTTCCGCCCACGATCAACTACGTCACCCCCGACCCCGAATGCGATCTCGACTACGTGCCGAACGAAGCCCGCGAGGCGCACGTCAACTACGCGCTCTCGAACAGCTTCGGTTTCGGCGGCACGAACGCGGCCTTACTCTTTAAACGTTTCGAGGAATGAGAAAGAGCCGCCAGCCGTCAGCCGTCAGCAATCAGCTTTTACGCTTTTGCTGACGGCTGACGGCTGGCGGCTGACGGCTTCATTATGAAAATCATCGTGCTCATGAAGCAGGTCGCCAACAAGGACGCGATCCTGCGGATCAACAAAAGCGAGACATGGATCGAGGAGGGCGACCTCTCCTACGAAGTCAACGAGTCGGACGGCTACGCGCTCGAAGAGGCTCTGCGTCTGAAAGAGAAGCACGGCGGCGAGGTCGTCGTTTGCTCGCTCGGGCCGCAGCGCGTCAAGAGTGTCATCAAGGACGCGCTCGCGCGCGGGGCTGATCGCGCGATCCATATCGTCGCCTCCGACGATACGGCTCATCTCGGGCCATACGCGGCGGCAAAAGTTTTGTCCGAGGCGATCAAGAACGAGCAGGCCGATCTCGTCCTGACCGGACTGCAATCCGACGACAACGGTTTCGCGCAGACGGGTGTGATCCTCGCGGAGTTGTTGGGGTTGCCGCACGCAACCATCGTCATCGAGGTTGATGCGTCGGGCGAGGGGTTGCGCGTGAAGAGGGAATTGGAGAGCGGTTGGTATCAGTGGTACGCGATGACGCGCCCCGCGCTGCTCACGATCCAGTCCGGTATCAGCCAGATTCGCTACGCGACGCTGAAGGGCATCATGGCGGCCAAGAAGAAAGAGATCAAAGAACTCGCGCCCTCCGCCGAGACAGTGGGCGCGGCCGCGCACCAGCGAATCACGAAAATTTACTTCCCGCAAAAGACCAAGCAGACGCAGTTCCTCGGCGACGGCGACGCCAAAGCCGGGGCGGCGCAACTCGCGGAGAAGTTACGTACCGAAGCCAGAATATTTTAAGAGCCGTCAGCTTTCGGCCGACAGCGACCAGCCGGCGGGTTGAATTTGCTGAAAGTTGAAAGCCGGCTGCCGACGATTGATAGCTAAAATTATATGCCAAACGGAATCCTAGTTTTCGCAGAGCACCGTGGGGGTGCGTTCAACAAAACCTCCTTCGAAGCCATGGCCGCAGCACAGCAACTCGGCGCGTCGCTCGGCCAACCGGTCTCGGCGGTCGTGCTCGGCACGGACGCCTCGCGTGCGTCGGAAGTCGCGGCTTATAAACTCGACAGGGTCGTCTCGGTCGAGAATCCGAAGTTGGCCGACTACACGCCTGACGGCTATGCCGACGCGATGGAGCGAGCCGTGCGCGCGCTCGACCCGCAGTTCGTCATCATGCCGCACACCTATCTCGTGCGCGACTACGCGCCGAAACTCGCGGCTCGCTTCGGCAAGGATTTAATCAGCGATTGCGTGCGCGCCACGGCGTCGGACGGTGCGGTGACTTTCTCGCGGCGCATTTTTCAGGGAAAGATCGACGCAGACGTGGTGGCGCAAGGCGAGCCTCCCGTGTTCGCCACCTTCCAGTCGGGCGCGTATCGCGCGGATCAGGCCGAGCGCGGGGGAGATGCGGCGGCGGTCGAGTCTCTGCAAGTCGAAGTGGGCGAAGTGAGGATGCAGCCGGAAGAGCCTTTCCAGGAGGTGAAGCAGGCCGTTGACCTGACGAAGGCCGACACCATCATCGCCATCGGCCGTGGCATAAAGGGGCAGGAACACATCGCGCTCGCGCAGCAACTGGCCGACCTGCTCGGCGGCGAGATCGCAGCCTCTCGCCCTATCTGCGATGCCGGGTGGCTGCCGATTGATCGGCAGATCGGTTCGTCCGGGCAGACCGTCACGCCCAAACTCTACATCGCGCTCGGCATCTCGGGCGCGATCCAGCACCTCGTCGGCATGAAGAACGCGAGCACCATTGTCGCCGTCAACAAAGACCCGGAAGCGCCCATCTTCGATATCGCCGACTATGGCATCGTCGGCGATCTCTTCGAGGTCATTCCGGTGCTGACGGAAGAGATTAAGAAACTCAAGGGCTGACGGCGAAATTCTTCGGCGAGCTTGAGTTCGAGCATTTTTTTAGAAGCGGCGCGTGAT
>DATCWB010000393.1:0-4766 GCA_036566625.1 Pyrinomonadaceae bacterium | reverse complement strand
GATGCGGCGCGGGCGACCGAGCGTGCGCACCGCGACACTGTGCGCGTGGCGCGCGAGTTGGAGCGCAGCCAGGCGCAGATCGAGTTGGAAGTGGCGCGCGCGGCGCGCGAGATCGAGCAGGCCATGGGCGAGCACGACCGCGCCGTCGGCGAGCACGGCGAGTATTCCTACCGTCTCGTCGAACGCGACTCGAAATCCTTCAACGTGTCGGGCACGCCGCGCATTAACATCAACACCTTCGACGGCTCGATCAACATCCAGCCCTCTAATGAAGCGACGGTGCGCTTCTCCGCCGTCAAACGCGCGCGCGACGAACAGGCCATGCGCGGCATCCGCCTGCGCGCCGAGCAGTCGGGCAACACCATCAACATCATCGCCGAGTTCGACCAGGCGCAGCGGCGCGAGGAGTATGGCACGGGCGCGGTCGTCGCGCTTGACGTGTGGGTTCCGCGCAACGCGAACGTCAACGTCAAGTCGGGCGACGGGCGGCTGCGACTGAGCGGCATCGAAGGCGAGATCGACCTGCACACGGGCGACGGCTCGGTTGACGTGACGGAGAGCAAAGGGCGTCTGCGCGTGGAGACGGGCGACGGGCGCGTGCGCGTCGCGGGCTTCGACGGCGACGCGACCGTGCAGACGGGCGATGGGCGAATCTCGCTCGACGGACGTTTCAGCAAACTCACGGCGCGCACGGGCGACGGCGCGATCTCGCTCGGCTTGCCCGCAAACGCCAACGCGCGCATCGAGACCGATTCCGAGCGCGTCATCAACGACGCATCGGCCGTGGCCGAAGACGGCGAAGGAGATGCGAACGAACGACGCGTCAGGCGTTGGCGCGTCGGCTCCGGCGCAGGCAGCCAGATCAACCTGCGCACGGGCGACGGTCAAATCTTTTTGCGGCGCGCGGGCGAAGAACGTGAGTAACGAGCCGGGTCAAAACCGTGCGGGCGGGGGACGCGTCCTCCGCCCGCACAAACGCGCGCGCCCGCTTGAGTTCGTCCGCGTCGTCGCGTTCCGGATCATCGGAAATCCGCCCGGCGTTCTGTGAAGTTTAACGAAACTTTTTTGGGCATGGAGCGTCTAATAGCCAAACGGCCTGTATCTGCATTCTCCCCGTGCGATGAGCAAGCGTCCCGTTTTCCGAAGCGCAAAAGTTGAAGACGAAATGTAATGAATCACAGGCTATCTTTGTTTGCTCCGCCCCTGCTCCGCCGGCACGCTGCCTCGACGGCTCTAGCCCCGACCCGCGCACCCGCCCACACATTTACGAAGCCACGCGCCGCTTTAACTCACACACCCGCGATGAACGGCTTGCCCCGCCCCGGCGCGAGCCGGGTTGCTTCGCGTGCCATTTTAGAGTCCGAGGTCAAACAGATATGATTGAAAGAGCCGTCCACCGCTCTCTGCGTTCCGGCGCGTCGTCCTCCGTCCTGCGTCGCACGCTCGCCGTAGCTCTCGCCGCACTGACGTTCGTCTCCCTGCTCCCGCCGGTGTCGCGCGCGCAGCAGGTGGCGTCGCTCGCGGACAGGTCGAAGGTGAAAGCCGCGTCCGCCGCGACCCCCGCTAACCCGACCGCAGCCGGGGCACGCCCGCGCCGCATCGCCGCTCTGCGCAGCCGCGAGACGAGCCAAGGCGCGCGCGTCACCGTCTTGTCGGATGCGGAGTTGACGAACTACACGACCTACGAGAGCGGCGGCCGCTTCTTCGTGCGTATCCCGCAGGCTGAGGCCGGGGAGGCGGCCGCGTCGCTCGCCGCAGACTTGCGCGGGCGCGGGTTTGAAGACGCGCGGGTCGAACGTCGCGGCGCTGATGTTTTGCTCTCCTTCAAGTTGGAGGCGGGCGCGACGGCCGAGGTCAGGCCGAGTTTCAATCGTCTCGAAGTGAGCTTCGCGCAGGAGCCGCAACCGAAAACCAATTCGGGTGGCGGCGCGAACCCGACCACCGCGTCGCCCACCGCGTCGCCCGTCGCCTCGCCCGGAACCGCGACGCCGAGCGACGCGCCCATCATCGCCCCCGCCACGACAACGAGCGATAGTTCCACCACGTCTGCCACGGTTGACCGCGCTAAGGTGGCTGCGGGCAAAGGCAGAGCGATCACGCTGCCGCCCGAGAAGGCCGCGCCCGTCGTCGCCCCGCGCTTCGACGCGCCGCCCGTCATCGACGGCAAACTCGACGACGCCGTCTGGAAGAGCGCGCGCGTGCTGAAAGACTTCTATCAAACCCAGCCGGGCGACAACATCGCGCCCTCGCACCCGACCGAAGTTCTCGTCGGCTACGACTCGAAGTTTCTTTACTTTGCCTTTCACGCTTTCGACGAACCGTCGAAGGTGCGCGCCAACGTCGCCAAGCGCGACGGCATCTTCGACGACGATTTCGTCGGCATGCATCTCGACACGTTCAACGATCAGCGGCGGTCTTTCGAGTTGCTCTTCAACCCGCTCGGCATACAGGCCGACGCCATTTACACCGAGAACAGCGGCGAGGATTTCAGCTTCGACCTCGTGATGGACTCGAAAGGCTCGATCACCTCGGACGGCTACGTTGTGGAAGTGGCGATCCCGTTCAAGTCTCTGCGTTACGAAGCGGGCAAGGGCAAGTTGTGGGGCGTCCATTTCTTCCGCCGCATCAAACGCCTCAACAACGAATCGCATTCGTGGATGCCGCTCTCGCGCGACATCAGCGGCAATCTCAATCAGGCCGGGAAACTCACCGGCCTCGAAGGCATCTCCACCGAGCGCACGCTCGAAATCATTCCGAGTCTCACGGTCTCCGAAACCGGGCGGCGCGTCCGCACCTTTCTGCCCTCTCCTTTCCCCAACACGCCGGGGCCGCTGCCGCCGCTCGGCCCCGGCCGCATGCTGAACAGTCCCGTCGAGTTGGACTTCGGTGTCACCAGCAAGTTCGGCCTCACGCCGACCGTCACTCTCGACTTCGCCTACAACCCGGACTTCGCGCAGGTCGAGGCCGACCAGACCGTCGTGACGGCCAACCAACGCTTTCCGATCTTCTTCGAGGAGAAGCGGCCGTTCTTCCTTGAAGGCAAAGAGATTTTCGACACGTCGAGCAATGTCGTCCACACGCGCGCTATCGTCGATCCCGACTACGCCGTCAAACTCACGGGCAAGCGCGGCCGCAACACCTTCGGCCTCATCCTCGCCTCCGACAACGGCCCCGGCAACTTCGACGACGAGGATCGCGAAAACGTCGCGCTCGAAGCGTTGCACCTGCGCCGCCCGCGCGGCGTGGACGAGCATGGGGTTGAGGAGTCGGAGGAAGCCTACAACGCGCGCCTGAACCGCGCGCGATTCGTCGAGTCGAACTTCGCACGCTTCGTGGACAAAAACGCCTTCATCGGCGTGCTGCGCTTAAAGCGCGACGTGGGGAAAGAGTCGAGCGTCGGCCTGTTCGCCACCACCTATAACTTCACCGAGCACCACAACCAGCTTGTCGGCATCGACGCCCGTTTCAAACTCGACCCGAAAACCTTCACCACCTTCGAGATCGTCGGCACGAACTCGAAGAACTACTTCCGCGATCTCGCCACCGACCGCACCACCTATCGCAACCGCAACGGCTTCGCCTACAACTACCTGCTCGACTACACCGGCCGCTACTTCGGCTACGCCCTGAGCGCGAACGGGCGCACGCGCGACTACCGCGCCGACGTGGGCTTCACCCGCCAGACCAACACCAACAACGTCGGCTTCGGTTTCCGCCTGAGCACCGAGCCGAACCCGAAGGCGATCCTCACCTCGTTCCGCTTCCAGAACTTCACGAACTTTAATTACGACTGGCAGGGGCGAAGTCAGAGTTGGATCGACGGCACGAATTACAACTTCAGTTTCGCGCACCAGACCTTCGTGCAGATCGGCACGAACTTCGGCTACGAGCGTCTGGTCGAGGAGGAGTTCGGCTCGCGCCGCGCGCCCGCCCGGTTCGACGCCGCAGGGCAGCGGATCGAGGCGCGGCGCGGCGCGTTCGCCGGTGACGATTCCGAGCGGCAGACGCGCCAGAAGACGATCTTCGTCTACGCCGAGCGGCAGTTCAACAAGCAGTTCTACGCCTACTTCTTCACCGGCACGCGGCGCGGCATCTTCGATTACGACTTCGGCGCGGGGCCGGATTTCCCGCGCGTCAGCCCCTACGCCCTCGCCGTGCGCGAGGCGCGCGCGCAGGGGTTCTGCGTCCCGAAGAAGGACGAGAACGGCGACGACCTGCCGCTCCCCCCCGTCTGCTTCGACGCGCTCGACCCCGGCTCGGCCAACGGCTTCGACATAGACGCCGGCGTCACGCTCCAGCCGACGAGCGCGCTGCGCACCACGGTCAGCTACGTCAAGGCACGCCTGACGCGGCGCGACAACGGACTCGTCGCCTTCGACGACAACATCTTCGCGCTGCGCACGACCTACCAGTTCACGCGCTTCCTCTTCGCACGCGCGCGCATAGACTACGGCACGCTCTCGACCAACGCGCGCGGCCAGTTCCTTTTCGGCTGGACGCCGAACCCCGGCACGTCCTTCTATGTCGGCTACAACGACGACCTGCAACGAAACGGCTACAACCCGTTCAACTCGCAACTCGAACCCGGCCTGCGCCGCAACGGTCGCACCTTCTTCATCAAAGCGTCGTACCTCTTCCGGCGCAGCTTTTAAAACAGTGACGGGTGACAGGTGACAGGTGACAAGTTAAAGCAGAAGAAGACCTGTCTTTAAACTTGTCTTTTATCACGTCACCTGTCACTTGTCTTTTGCTCGTCACTCGTCACT
>DATCWB010000392.1:0-2965 GCA_036566625.1 Pyrinomonadaceae bacterium | reverse complement strand
GGGCGCGCAAGAGTTAAAACCCGCGCGGCGCGAAAACTTCGCTCGCCGCGCCCGCCGTCGAAAGTCGCGGCGCGGTTGCGGCGCGCGCGCGCCGCCAACTATAATGCGAATCCATTAAGCGAGAGGCGGCGGGGACGCTAGTCCCGCCGCGACGAGAAAGCCCACGTTCCAAATTTTGTCGCAACAATCCGAAGTCTTAGTCGCAACAATCTCCGGCATGAGGCGAAGTTTTCGCGCCGCCCGTCGTGCGTCGCCGCCAAAGGCGCGCATCCGTTAAAAATTGTTCACGTTCCGCCACCGAATTGGAGAACTCTGATGAAGAAACTACTTTTCATGCTCGCGCTCTACGGCGCGTTAATCTCACTCAGTCACACGGAAATCATGGCACAAGTTAACCAGCAGACACCCACGCCGCCCGCGGCCAAGAAACTCGTCAAGAGCCAGACCTTTCACGGCGAGACGCTGAACGACGATTACTTCTGGCTGCGCGAGAAGACCGACAAGGAAGTGATCTCTTACCTCGAAGCCGAAAACGCCTACACCGACGCGATGATGAAAGGCACGGAGGCTTTTCAGGAGAAGCTCTATCAGGAGATGCTCGGGCGCATCAAACAGACGGACGCTAACGTCCCCTATCGTCAGGACGGTTATTACTATTACTCGCGCACCGAGACGGGCAAGCAGTACCCGATCTTCGCGCGCAAAAAGGGAAGCCTGACCGCGCCCGAAGAGATCACG
Source organism: Pyrinomonadaceae bacterium (assembly GCA_036566625.1). GTDB lineage: Bacteria > Acidobacteriota > Blastocatellia > Pyrinomonadales > Pyrinomonadaceae > JAIVJZ01. The sequence continues at coordinate 2,227 of DATCWB010000392.1, read as the reverse complement.
CTCGACCTCAACGAACTGGCGAAGGGACAGAAATACACCGCCATCGGCACTTACGCCGTCAGCGACGACACGAACCTCCTCGCCTACTCGCACGACACGACGGGCTTTCGCGAATACTTCCTGCGCATCAAAGACCTGCGCACGGGCAAGCTGCTTCCCGACGACATCGGCAAAATCTCCGGCGCGTTCTGGGCTGACGCCAAAACCCTTTTCTACACCACGGAGGATGCCGCCAAACGCCCGCACCGCCTCTATCGCCACACGCTCGGCGACCCCAAAGATAAGGACGTGCTCGTCTACGAGGAGAAGGATGAACTCTACCGCCTCGGCGCGCGCCGCTCGCGCAGCCGCCAGTACATCTTCATCGCCTCTTCGAGTTCGAACAACACCGAGTATCGCTACCTGCGCGCAGACCGTCCGGGCGAGCCGTTTAAAATGATCGCGGCGCGCGCCGGCGAGCACGAGTATTATCCGGATCATCACGGCAACAACTTCTACATCCTGACGAACGATAAGGGGCGCGGCTTTCGCGTCGTCACCGCGCCCGTCGCAGACCCGCGGCCGGAGAACTGGAAAGAGTTCATCCCGCACCGCAAGGGCGTGACGCTCGAATCGCAGGCCATCTTCGCCAACCACTACGTCGTCTCCGAGCGCGATCAGGGTTTGCAGAAAGTGCGCGTCGTTGACCTCAAGACGAAGGACGCGCACCACCTCGAATTTCCCGAACCCGTCTATTCAGCCTTCGTCAACTTCACGCCCGAGTTCGACACGACGACGCTGCGATTCAGTTATCAATCGTTCACCACGCCCGGGAGCATCTACGACTACGACATGCGCACGCGCAAGCGCGAACTGCTCAAGCAGAACGAAGTGCTCGGCGGTTACAACGCGTCCCTGTACGCCTCCGAGCGTACCTTCGCCGTCGCCGCGGACGGCGTGCGCGTCCCCGTCTCGCTCTACTACCGCAAGGATTTGCGCAAGCCCGGCGCGCCGCAAGCCATGCTCCTGAACGCCTACGGCTCTTACGGCATCCCCTCGAACGTCGGCTTCAGCTCCAACCGCCTCTCGCTCATCGACCGCGGCGTCGTCTACGCCATCGCGCACATTCGCGGCGGCGGCGATCTCGGCAAAGAGTGGCACGACGAAGGCAAGATGATGAAGAAGAAGAACACCTTCACAGACTTCATCGCCGCCGCCGAACACTTGATCAAAGAGAAGTACACGGCTAAAGACCGGCTCGTCATCACGGGCGGCAGCGCGGGCGGACTCCTGATGGGCGCGGTCGCCAACATGCGCCCCGATCTCTTCAAGGCCATCGTTACCTACGTGCCCTTCGTCGATGTCATCAACACGATGATGGACAAGTCTCTGCCGCTGACGGTGCAGGAGTATCTCGAATGGGGCAACCCGAACGAGAAAGAGGCTTATGCCTACATGAAGTCTTACAGCCCTTACGACAACCTTGAGGCCAAAGAGTACCCGGCGATGCTGGTCAAGACTTCACTGAACGACAGCCAGGTGATGTACTGGGAGCCGGCGAAGTACGTCGCCAAGCTGCGTACGATAAAGAAGGACAAGAACCCGCTGCTGATGAAGATCAACATGGGCGCGGGACACGGCGGCTCATCGGGTCGCTACGACGCCCTGCGCGAGACGGCGTTCGACTACGCCTTCATCTTGCAGCAGTTCGGCATCAACAATTAAAGCCATAAATTAAAGCCGTAAATCGTGAATCGTAAATCGTGAATAGAGAAAAGCAGTTTCTATTTACGATTTACGATTCACGATTTACGGCTTTTTAGGCTTCGCGCAGGTGCAGCCTGTCCCTGCGACGGTCGGCTTGCGGGAGCGTGCGCAGGTGCGCCGCGTAGCGCTCACGGTCGTCGTCGCTCATCTCTTCGATGCGCACGCCGACGAGGTAACCTTCGCCCGCGCCCTCTCCTTCGAGTTGCTCGAAGCGCGCGGCCGTGGCGATCAAAGTCACCGCGCCGCCGGGAAGTTCGAGCGTGACGGACAGTCTATTCTCTTTGAGAGTGATGTAATCGCCGCCGATGCGGATGGAGGGCACGACCAGATTAAGGTCGCCCTCGCCGAGGTCGCGCGTGCGCCCCGAGAGAGAGGCCGGGGGCTTCGCGCCCGCCGGGGCGCGCCCGCGCTTCGGGTCGGCGACCGAGACGTTGAACGGAATGCGCGCACTGTAACGCGCGCCGCGCCGACGCGCGTTGCG
>DATCWB010000391.1:0-29507 GCA_036566625.1 Pyrinomonadaceae bacterium | reverse complement strand
GACATACATTTTAATTTACCGGAAAATCCAAATGTTTCCCTCACGGCTCATTCAATCAATGGTTCGGTTGTTTCCACAGAAAACAAAGAAATTAAAACGAAATATCAAACTCGACGGGGCAGTGGCTTTGCACGCGCAAGTCTGTATTCCGATACGGGTATCATTCGACTTTCCAACGCAAAATCCTCTACGGAAATAGCAAACTCGCGGGAAAATATAACTACGAAAAAAGAGGTTCTCCCGCAGGAAGAACCTTCCGCGCCGCCTGTTTTAAAAGACCGCGCTTCCGCTGTTTCGCGCTCTGACCGGCCGGCTAATCAACCGTCTGTCGACGCGCCTCTCGAAGTTGATGAAGATGAGGTGATAAAGGTCGAGACCGATCTCGTAACATTGAATGCGAGTATCGTGGAGCGCTCTACCGGGCGAGTAATAACGGGATTGAAGCAGGAGGATTTTAGACTCGAAGAAGATGGAGTCGAACAAAAAATAGTGCATTTTGAGACCGTCAATGCGCCTTTCGATCTGCTTTTGCTAATAGATTTATCCGGGTCAACTGCCAAAGTCACCGATATTATTCGCGCTGCCACCACACGTTTCGTCTCTGCCACCCGTCCGCAAGACCGTGTAGCAATTATAGCTTTCTCCGGCACTACCACCCTCGTCTCGCCCTTCACTTCCAATAAATCCGCCCTCACCACGGCGGTTAATTCCATGGAATCACCCAAGGGCGACACCAAGCTTTATGACGCGATAAATTATGCGCTCGACTATATAGACAAAGAATCGGTCAGCACGCGTCGAAAAGCCATTATCGTGATGAGCGACGGCCTCGACAGCAATTTACCCAACGTCACCGGCTTAGGTTCGACCCTGCCTTACAAAACCATATATAACCGCGCACAGGAATTTGACGGGATGATTTATTCGCTCTGGATGAACACGGAGTACGAAGCGCACAGCCCTCTCGATATTCAGCCCGAAACTTTTGATTTAGCTTATGACCAGTTATACGACCTTTCCGAAGCCGGAAGCGGGCTGTTCTATGAAGTAGAAAAGTTAGAGGATTTGGCCGGTATTTATGAAAAAGTTATCAGCGATCTAGGCACGGTCTACAGTCTATCTTTCAATCCGACCAATAAAGGAAGAGATGGGCGTCTTCGACGACTCCGACTCCACTTTCCGCATAAACCCGGCGCGGTCGCACGCACTAAACAAAGCTATACAAGATAAAGTAGTTTCTTACCTTAAAGACGGTGCCTTCCGGCAGGGGCGTCCTTCTGCGGACGCGTTTTACCCCTCTCCACGGATGTGATAGCGGCTTGCGCGCTGCCTTTATCTGTTGATAAGTGCGTATAAAACGTAAATATCGTGTAATATGCAGGGAAGGTACGGAAATATGCTATTGGAAGAACGAGGAAATGGTTACAACTATTCAGCAACGGACTGCTTATCTCACCTACTCGCCCGAGGACTGCCCGTTCGAGACGATTTTCGTTGATGTTACGCACAAATGTAACATGGCCTGCCTTAACTGCTACATCCCTAATCGAACGATTCCCGACCTCGATGCCAAGTGGCTGTCAACCATCTTTGCGCGACTGCCGCGCGGCAGATATATCCGAATCGTGGGCGCGGAGCCGACCATGCGCGATGATTTGCCCGACCTTATACGCGATGTGCGCGCCCACGGGCATCACCCGATAGTCCTCACGAACGGGCTGAAATTCGTCAACCGCGACTATATTCGGGAGCTGAAAAAGGCGGGTCTGCAAATAGTTTATCTGTCCATGAACGGCGGTTTCAGCGACGAACTTTACTACTCGATTGATTCCATGCGATGCGCGAAACAGAAGACGCTCGCATTCGAAAACCTCAAAGCCGAGCACATGTTCACCTCAATCGGGATGATCATCGTGCGCGGCATCAACGAGCACGCGGTCGCCCCCATGTTGGAAGCCATCCGCTCGGCGCGCAATGTGCGCGAGCTTCACCTGCGCTCGGTCGGAGCACTCGGGCGCTACATGAATACCAAATCACTCAATCTCGACGAACTGCTGGACGTCTTCAGCGCGGCCTCCGGCGTCCCCGCCGCTTCGATTGACACGCGAGAGCGAACCGTCTCGTCGCACGACTTTCGTTTCGGTCGCCTGCGAATTCAACTTACGCAATGGCCGGACCTCGGCAGCCTGACGCGGGGCAGGCTGACGCAAGACGGGATGATCGCCCAGGCTTTCGAACACACGCTGGAAAATGAGGGGGGCTACTGAGCATGGCAGGCGATTTCGAGCAACAGCTGCTGGCCGCCGCCCGCGATTGCGATATATCTGCGAATCTGTTCGTGCGTGGCGTCCATGAAGGTAGGTATCCGCGCGACTCCTTTAGCCAGTACGCGGCCGAACTGGCGCAACTGACTGCCGGCTTTACCCTCCGACTCTCTGCCATTCTCGCGCGTTGTGAAGTTGTTGCAGTGCGGCGTGCGCTCCTGGCAAACCTTCTGGAAGAGGAGGGGGTCGTGTCGTTTTCAGCCGGGGGCGGACTCGTGGCCGATGGAAGCCTCAGCCACGCCGCGCTTGCCTGGCGTTTCGCCCGCGCCGCCGGTGCTGACCCCGGTGAAACTGCCAGTCTCGAAAGAGGCTCGATGTGGTTCGATCAGGAGATAGCGGAGGGCAGGTGGATCGGCCCGCTCGCGTACCTGACCGTGGGGTACGAGGCGAATATTCCGCCGGCAGGCCGGTTGATGGTAGAAGGATTCCGCACCCACTACGGATTCGCGGAAGATGATCTGATCTTTTTCACGATGCACTTCGAGGCTGATGAACGCCACAGTGCTGAGGGGGCGGCCATGATCGCGGGCGCAGCCGATACACCCGCGATGCGGCGTGAAGCTCTGGAAGGCGCGCGCCGCGGGGCTTCTGCTTTTTGGCATTTCCACCGGAGGCACCACCGGGCGTTAGTCGGGCGGGCAGCGGCTTGAGAGAGGCGCAGAGTGCCGCGAGCAAAGGCGCGTCATTGAAGGCCGTGACCGACATTTGCTGCGTCATGAGAATCAGATACCTGCTACTCGCCGCGACAGGGATTCACTTTAGCGCGAGCGCGTGTGTTTATCTGGCGGGGGCATTTGCGATCCTCCCCGACTACTTCGACCCGCACGGGTTTATGATGGGTGACAATAGCGCGTACCGCTCGGAACTCATCTCATTAAATGGCGCTTTTAATGATACCGGGCTATCGGGTTGGCTATACGCGCCCGTCCCCGTTCACATCAAGATTTACTCGCTCGGTTTTATTCCGTTTAGCCGCCTGACGGGCGCGAACATACTGGCCGTAGAGCCTGTTAACCTTCTCTATTACCTCATCATCCTGTTTCTCATCTTCAACATCGGAAGGGAAGTGTTTGACGAGCGCGTGGGACTACTGGCGACTGCGGTCGTGGCGCTGTGGCCCTCCTTTTTACTTCACACCACGCAGGTGCTGAGAGACCCTTTATTTATGGTGGCCGTGCTGGCGCTCATCCTGGTTGTCTCTAAATGGCTGACGCTGACTTGTACGGGGCGGGAAGGTTTCATCAACGGGTTTATCGGGGGCATCGCCCTCTGCCTCGTCTGGCTTATCCGCAACGATATGTGGGAATTGATAGTAGCCATCATGGCGTTAGCATTCCTCCTTTTGCTGGTACGCCAGTTAAAGGAAAGAAAAATCCTGACCGGCAACGCCTTCGGAGCGGCCATAATCGTCGCGTTCATTCTGCTCGTGCCCCGCCTGATTCCCCCCTCCCTCTATCTGTCGGCGCAGTACTTGCGCCGGAGCGACGGCGGCGGGCAAAAATATACTGGCTCCGAGGGTATGAACGCTCCCGCGCCGGGCGACCGGGTTCACTCTCGACCCGGTGGACGGCTGCTGCATGTCCCGGCGCGAATCAGTTTCCTGCGGCAAAGATTCATCAAAATGTATCCGGACGCCGGCTCTAATCTCCACCCCGACATCGTCTTCAAAACCAACGGCGATCTCTTGCGCTACGTTCCGTGGGCAGTGGGGATAGGATTTTTAGCCCCCTTCCCCGGCATGTGGGTCGCAGCCGGGAATGAAGTGGGGCGTGCCGGCAGGTTGCTCGTCGGGGGGGAAATGCTCATCCTCTACGCGTTTAATCTGCTGGCATTCGCGGGACTGTACTACAGGCGAAAGCAACTATCGGCGTGGTGGCTGTGGCTAAGCGCGGCGATGGGATTTGCCGCACTCGGATTGGTGATTGTTAATATCGGCGCACTCGTCCGCATGAGATACGCATTCAGCATGTTGATTGTCATTGTCGGCAGTGAAGGAATCGTACGAGCGTTATCAATCATCCGTCCGCAGGGAGAGGTGCGCGACGCGATGCCGGTCGTGGGTAATGATGTCGGGGGCAGCCATGAGCTGGAGTACGGGAGGGGTCGGTGAATTTTGAAACGGATTCTGCTGCCCATCCTCTGAATGGAAAAGGCACGGCCGCGCCGGATGCCGAACCGGCCGCGTGGGCAACGACCCGCCGGATCAGGGTATTACACGTGATCAGCGACCTTTCTACCGGCGGGGCGGAGATGATGTTGTACAAATTCCTGTCCCGCAGCGACCGGAAGCGTTTCTCCCCGGTCGTGCTCACGCTCAAGGATCAGGGCGAGCTTCGCAAACGCATCGAGGTTCTGGATATCCCCGTCTATAGCCTGGCAATCCGATACGGGGTGCCCACGCCGATTTCGATATGGCGTCTGATCCGTCTGCTGCGGCAGGTGCAACCGGATGTTATACAAGGCTGGATGTCTCACGGTAACTTGACGGCACAGTTGGGAAGTCTCTTCTCGCCCGGCCGCGTCGCGGTGGTATGGAACATTCGACAAACCCTCGACTCTTTACATCGCGAAAAGCCGCTCACACGTTTAACGATCAGATTGGGCGCGCTACTCTCGGGCAGACCCGACGTGATTCTCTACAACTCCAGAACCGGCCTGGCACATCATGAAGCCATCGGCTATCGGGTTGACAGAACTCTCCTGATTCCCAACGGCTTCGATGTCACACAGTTCGCCCCCTCGGCCGTGGCGCGTCATAGCGTTCGCGCAGAATTGGGGGTGGCTCCGGCCACGCTCCTGGTGGGCTGCATCGCGCGCTATCACCCGGTGAAGGATCATCCGAACTTCCTTCACGCCGCCGCAACATTATTGAAGACCCTGCCCGGCGTGCAGTTCGTGTGCGTGGGGAAAGGAGTGGATTGGGACAACGATGCCCTGCGTCAATTAGTGCGGGAGTTGAAACTCACCGGCCGGGTGCATTTGCTCGGTGAGCGGCACGACATCCCGCGCATCGCGGCTGCGTTGGACATTGCGGTCTCATCTTCATTCGACGAGAGCTTCCCGAACGTGGTCGGGGAGGCCATGTCATGCGGTGTCCCCTGCGTCGTCACAGACATCAGCGATCTGCCTCGGATAGTTGGCGACACGGGCAAGGTCGTTCCGCCCCGTGACTTCGGCGCGATGGCTGCGGCGCTTCGTGAGTTAGTCGAGATCGGCCCCCGGGGGCGGGAAGCTTTAGGGAGGGCGGCGCGCGCGCGGATCGAGGACTGTTTTCATTTGGACTCGGTGGTCGCACAGTATGAGGCGCTCTACGAGGCGGTGACGAGCGAGGAGGTTCGTGGGGAACTCAAAGCATCTGCGCGGTATCAGCGGTTGCTGGAACGACTCCCGCCCTATACCCGCCTGCATGAGGATGAAGAGCGGGCGGCGAAAGAGATCGCGCCCCGCTCGACCCGGCCTGGACGGAGAGTGTAAAGAGTGGATGCGGGGAAGAACCGTCAGTTGCGCTCTGAAGAGGCACGAATGATAAACGAAGATGAGATGGCTCTCAGACGCCGGCGGCATGATTTGATGAAGAAAAATAGCCGTCAGGTTTTAAAGAGCCTTTCCGTCGCTTTTCATCCTGCGGCACGGGCTTGCTTAAATGTTATCGCCAGAGGGGCAGATACTGCGCTGGGCGTTGGGTTTGCTCTGTGCCCCCGCCCGTACAGGTTTGCCGTCGCCCGGCACATCGCGATACCGCTCCGCCCGCTGCGCAGGCTCATCACCCGATACTCTACCTGGAGAGGTGCCGCTCATAGGCTCGGCTATCGCAATGCTGCTCTGCAATGCACTTTTGATAGTTTATATAACTCCGGCATAGAGTTCGATCAGACGCTGGACGTGCAGGGCGCGGACTTGATTGGAGAGGGCGGCGCGATTCTCGTCAGCGCCCATTTTGGCTTGAGCCTTCTTTTTGTGAGATGGCTCTACGATCACGGTTATCGAGTCAGCGTCGTCACGGAGCAAATTAACAGGAAGACGATTCCCGGAAGGCGCGCGCCTGTCGAAGTGCTGCTACCGGACGCGATGGTATTTGTGCGAATCCGGCAACGTGTCGCCAGTGGCGGCCTGGTGCTGATTAACGTGGATTCGGAACTGCCCGCAGAAGGACGGCATAAAATTGAGGTGAAATACGGGCCGTTATACGTTTCAGATAATGTCATGCGATTTGCCGAGCGCGCCCGCATTCCGCTCCTGTATCATGCGACGCGCGTTCTGGACAACGGCGAGATCGTGACGAGGATCGTCCGGCCAACGTCAACGAAGGCCGAGGTGGCCTTAGACGAGTTCTGTCGGTTCCTGCGAGAGGAAATAGACCAGACCGATTATTAAACCCGTGCTTCGCCACAGATCAAATCTCAACGCCCGATGTTTGCAAGCCGTGTTCGTACATTCAGCCCCTACAAAAATCTTTTCCGGGGCGGGGCCGGCACTTTAGCCCTGAGAATAATTGCTACGGCTTTAACTTTAATTCTGTCGGCGGTCGTCGCGCGAATCGTCGGTGCAGCCGGTTACGGGGCTTATGCGTATGCCCTCACGTTGGTTAACCTGCTTGCGATCCTGGCCTGTCTGGGAACTGATCGCCTGCTCGTGCGACTGGTAGCCACTTATCATGAGCAGGAACAATGGGGACTAATCCGGGGCATTTTGCGTTGGTCGAATCTACGCGCTCTCGCCGGTTCAGTTCTACTTGCGGTAATCGCCGCCGTCGTCTGCTATTTGTCCTCAGCCTATAGCAGCCAGGTGGCGCGACACACTTTCCTCGTGTCGTTGCTCTTACTTCCTCTCTTAGCCCTGACCACTCTCAGGCTGTCGGCTCTGCAAGGCATACATTATGTTTTGAGGGGACAACTCCCCGAAACAATTTTCCGCCCCGTGTTGATGCTCGGCCTGCTCGCTTTCATCTATTTTGCGTTCGGCCGTAACCTCAGCGCGCCGGTCGCCGCGGGTGTCAACGCCGTCGCCACAGGTCTCGCTTTTCTAATCGGCGCAAAGCTGTTACGGGATGTCTTGCCGCCGGGCATTAAAACGAGTTCTCCTCAGTATCGAGAAGCGGAATGGATGCAACATGCGCTGCCTCTGCTCCTGATACATCTTTTATGGGTCGTCTCAACCAACATAGACACGATTATCCTGGGTGCGATCAAGGGCACGGAAGCAGTCGGCTTTTACACCGTTGCCAATCGCGGAGCAGACCTGATCTCTTTTGCCCTGGTGGCCCTGAATGCGCCACTATCCCCGATGTTCGCCCGCCTGTGGGTGAGGGGAGATGTGCAGGAGTTGCAGAGAGTGGCGAGATTAGCCGCGTACGTAAGCCTGCTGCTGTCGCTCCCCGTCGCACTCACTCTTATTATCCACGGCTCCTGGTTTATGACACTCTTCGGCCTGCCCTTCCCCCAGGCCAAAACCGTCTTTATGATTTTGAGCGCCGGCCACATTGTCAACGCGATGATCGGTCTGGTCGGATTGTTACTCATCATGTCAGGACATGAGCGAGAAGCTGCCAGGGGTTTCGTGGTCAGCATAATTATCCAGAGCTTACTATGCGTCCTGTTAATTCAACCATGGGGGGTAATAGGAGCGGCGGTCGCGCGCTCGTGCGGACTCCTCGCCTGGAACCTCTTGTTATTACGCACGGTCTACAACAAGCTGTCTATCAACCCGACCGTATTTGGGAAATTTAACCACACCGGAAACAAAGGCAGTTGAACACCTTTGCTCAGAGGCATCCGGAAAATAATTATTCTCCCAAGACAAATGATCACTTATCTGAAATCCGGCACACCAAAGAAAACGGGCAGCCACATGGCTGCCCGTAACTTATTGACTTTATTAAGGCGGCGAGCGGAATCGAACCGATGAATAAAGAGTTTTGCAGGATTTGCTGGTGACTTTGGTTACGTGCGGCTGAGTATGGTTGTGTATGTTTCTGTTAGGGCTTGTGAAGGTCGCTCTTTGTCCCTGTTTGACTAAGTGCGGTGGAGTTCGGCCGAGTTGGCACACATTTGGCACTCAGGATTGACAGCTATAATGCAAGATTGTTATCCTACCGGGACACTTTTGGCTGCGTAGGCCCGCCGCTTAGAGTCTTCTAACTAACACGGCCGCTCACTCATTCAGTAACATCAAACATTTAGCCGCTAGGGAGATGTACTTATGCGAAACCTTGCTAAATCTCGCTTTGCTCCTCTTCAAAAAAACTCACGCCCCTTTCGCCAGTTCAGTTATTTATACTGCTTCTTCGCTATTTTGGTTGTAACCGGGATCGCCAACGCGCAATCATCTGGCTGGCTTAACTTATCAAGAGAAAACGACCATTTAGGGAGCAGCCTAGTGAGGTGGAAGAAGTACCTTGGCGGTGACGCTAAAGACAGTCCTGTGTCCTCGACCGCCGCACCGGTAACACGACTTTCCATGCAGGGTGAGCCGGGCGATTACATTGGCGGCACCACACAGCACCTATACACTCCGGATCATGGCACGTTCGGGGCGACGGCGCAGGACCGCTCAGGCGATGGCATTCCGGACTACGTACAGGTAAGTTTCAGCGGCCCTAACCATTGGTGGTACACCGAGTTCCATACTTACAGGGTGCCCAATCAGAACCTCGTGGTGGGCTATTACGAGAATGCGCAGCGCGCGCCATTTGCGGATGCCAATCACCCCGGCTTGAATATCTCCGGAGATGGACGCGGTTGTAACACTCTGACCGGCAATTTTACGGTGCACGACGTAGCCATCGACAGTTCAGGTTCTTCCCATACTGTCCGCCGCTTCACGGCCTCTTTCGAGCAGCACTGTGAGGGGGGCGGGCCGGCCTTGCTGGGAACCGTGTACTACAACTACGAAGGAGCCTCGCCGGTTCATGTCATTAGCGGTCGGGTGGTGACTCCAGGCGGCGCAGGTGTCGGCGGCGTCACCGTGACGCTGGGTGGGTCGGACGCCGGGACAGCAATTACGGACGGAGCCGGTAATTATTCTTTCCCCGGCTTAATCGAGGGTGGCAATTTCCGTCTTACGTCCGGGGGCAATAATTTCATCTTCGATCCGCAAGCTTACACATTCAAGCGACTCAGGAGTGATCCTTCAGCGCCTTTTACAGCTATACCTAAATACCGCCTGAGCGGCCGGATAACGGATGCCAGCGGCAACCCAATAAGCGGCGTGTCCGTTAGCTTGACGGGAACACAGACGGGAAATGCATTCACTGACAACAGCGGCAATTACGCGTTCGATGGTCTGCGTTCAGACGGCAACTACACCGTTACCCCTTCGAGGACGAATCTTGGCTTCACGCCCCCAAGCCGCACTTACAACACTCTGACGGGAGATACAACCGCCAACTTCACAGGTGAGTTGCGCAAGTATACTCTCAGCGGACGAGTCATCGATGTAAACGGGGTCGGTGTCGGCGGAGTCACGCTGCAGTTGACGGGAGCCCACTCTAGGACCACTCAAACCGACAGCACTGGTAACTACTCTTTAGTGGACGTACCGGCCACGGGTTCCTACACCCTTACTCCGTCGAAAACGTTCTATACTTTCAACCCACCCAGTTTCAACTTCTTTAACCTGAGCAACGACTTCCCTAATATCAATTTCACCGCCCGGGTGCAGACTCACACAATAAGCGGTCTCGTACTGGACAGTGGCGGCAATGGAATTGGCGGTGTAACGGTCAGCCTCGGTGGTGCCCACACGGCCAGCGCTATTACTAATGGGACCGGGAGCTACGCTTTTACAAACTTGCCGGCGGGCAGTGACTATACCGTTTCCGTCTCACACACGGGTTATTCATTTGTCCCAACCAGTCGTGCCTTCACGGCGCTCGGGTTTAACCAGACCGGCAATTTCGTTGGCACCTTGAAAGGCTTTCAATTCGAGCAATTGAGCTATACGGCTGGGGAGGGTAGCAAAAGTGCCAGCGTGACAGTGACGCGAACAGGAGACTTGGCGTCCGCTGCGTCGGTCGATGTCTCGACCATTGATGACCCGGCCGAAGTGCCCTGTGATCCGACCAGTAAAAAATCTGATGGTACGTCCTACCCGCAAGGGAACGCCTATGCGCGGTGCGATTACGCAACAACGGTTTTAACGCTGAACTTTGCTGCCGGTGTGGCCCAACAGACGGTGCAAATACCGTTGGTGGATGATGGTCATGTCGAAGGGAACGAGTCGTTGCAGCTCAAATTAGCTAGCCCCATTAACGGATCCCTGGGCGTCCAGATCAATACGTCATTAACTATCATTGATAACGACGTTGCAGGACAACCAAACCCCATCTCCGCAACGCCTTTCTTCGTCAGGATGCATTACTTAGATTTCCTCAACAGGGAGCCGGAAGAAGGGGAGCCATGGAGCGGCGTGCTCAATAGTTGCTCGGACGTTAATAACAACCCGTTGTGCGACCGCGTCCTGGTGTCTCAATCCTTCTTTGGGTCGCCGGAGTTCCGCCTCAAAGGGTTCTTCGTCTACAACTTCTACAGCGTTGCTTTAAACCGGAGACCCACGTATGAGGAGATCATCCCCGATATGCGTAGAGTGACGGGTACGACCGAGCAGGAAGTCTATCAGAAGCGCGCAGCTTTCCCTGTCGGCTTCACAGAACGCGCGGAGTTCAAGCGACTCTACGACGCGATGAGTAATACGGATTTCGTTAACACTCTGCTCGGTCGTTATGGGCTACAGCAAATCACAGCTCCAGACCCTGCGAACCCTGAGAGTAGTACCAGGTTGACGCTGACGAGAGAAGACCTAATCAGCGGATTAGGAGCACAATCGCTGACGCGTGCGCAGGTGCTGAGAGCGGTGGTTGAATCGAACGAGGTCGGCGCGGCGGAGTACAACAAAGCGTTCGTGGCGATGCAGTACTATGGATATTTGAGAAGGGCTCCGGAAGAGGACGGCTATCAGGCATGGTTGAGGGTCATCAACCAGGACCCAAACAACATCCGGATAATGGTCAACGGGTTTATGAACTCGCCGGAGTACAAGCTTAGATTCGGCAACCCAAATCAGTAAGCAACTGGTTGCAGATCAGAAGGAAAGGGCTGTCTCAAAGTGGGCAGCCCTTTCCTTTGGACTCTACAAAATCAGAATGGCGCATGATATTGATTTTACCACCGCTTCGTTGCTCAAAATTTTCTCACAGTGACGCGCAATTGTTGTATATTCGCGCCGGACACACATAGATTGTGCCGCCAGTGAGCCTCACGGCAGCATACAATTAGCTTGAACTGTTCCGCCGAATTAGAGCAGCGGGAGCAGTGTTTGAAGCAGGGTGAGCGTGATCTCCGTCAGGCTATCTTCTTCCGACGTGGTAGATGCTTCGCCTATCCACATTGCGCCGTTTGGCGGCGGCGGCGGTGGCGGAGTCTTCTCTGTCCAAAGTACGCCTGCATTGGCGAAGGTGTTTGTGGAGAACGCAAGCGTCAACACCACGGCGGCGAGCGCACTTCGATAGCTTTTCATCTCATCTTTTCCTTTTTGAGGTAGTTGGTGAAACCAGACCCGACTGGTTTTGATTTGCGACCTATCCCGTCGATAGGACGCGGCTTTGGCCTGCCTGACCACTTCTTGCCAAGCACAAAGAAAGCGAGTCCTCACATGACTTTAGCCGAAACAATGTTGAAGCAGTTAGAAAACCCTTCGTTGAGCCGCGACGAGCGGGCGCAGCTTCAATGCCAGATAGCGGCAGACTTGGAGCACAGAGGCCAATACGAAGTGGCGCGTGAAGTGCTTGGCGAATTGTGGCAGGGCGTCGGTAAACGTCCTCCACTCGAAGGACTCTCCGAGTTGACCGGCGCAGAGGTACTTTTGCGTGTGGGTGCGCTCTCTGGTTACTTAGGCAGTATCAAGCAGATCGATGGAGCGCAAGACGATGCGAAAGACTTGATCAGCGAAAGTATAACCCGTTTTGAATCTCTTGGAGAGGCCACTAAGGTAGCCACTGCGCAGTGCGAGCTTGCTTTCTGCTATCGCCGCGCGGGAGCGCATGATGAGGCGCGGGTACTTTATCATCAGGCACTAGAGCGGCTTACCGACAGCAACGAGACAGAACTGCGGGCTAAAATCCTCCTGCGCCTTGCAGTGGCCGAGTCATTTTGTGGCCGCTATAACGACTCGCTTCGCATCCTCCTAGATTCAGCCGAGTTATTCGAGGAAAGCGATAATGATGCGCTGAAAGGGAAGTTTCATAACGACCTCGCCCTTGTACTCATGTTCTTAGGCAAAGCTGAGCATCGCCCGGATTACACAGACCGCGCAGTAATTGAGTTCACCGCTGCGTCATTTCATTTCGAGCAGGCAGGCCATATTAGCTATAAGGCGCGTGCGGAAAGTAATGTCGGATTCCTGCTCTACACCATCGGGCATTACGAGAAAGCCCATGAGCACTTAAATCGTGCGCGTAATCTGTTCGTCAGTTTGGCTGATAGGGGAACGGTGGCGCAGGTAGATGAAGCACGCGCTCGTGTTCTATCGGAGCAGGGCAAAATGCGCGGGGCTGAGAGCGCGATCCGAGAAGCCGTGCGGGTGCTCTCCAAAGGCGGCGAGCAGGGTGCATTAGCTGAAGCCCTCACCACACAAGGCCGCGTCCTATCGAAGATCGGCAACTTCATCGAGTCGGTCAATACTTTGAGACGCGCGGCCGACATCGCAGAGCAAGCCGGGGCGGTCGAAGATGCGGGACGCGCCTTGCTGTCATTGATGGAGGAACACGCCCCCCGCCTCAACAAGCACGAACTGTTAGAGGCATACGAGCGCGCACATAACTTGCTCACAGAGACGCAGGATATGGAAACGATCTCGCGTCTGCGCGCCTGTGCTCTCCGCATTGTTTCTGACCGTCGCGCGTCCCTATCACAAAGACGAGTCCGCAGTCTCGTGGATTTTTGGGCGAACTTCAATCTCAGTGAGAAGGTACGCACCTACGAGGCCAGATACGTGCGACGTGCTCTGATAGACGGAGAGGGCAGCGTAACGCGCGCCGCGCGCCTGCTTGGGTTTCCACACCACGGCACGCTCGCCGCCATGCTGGACAAAGAAGGCAGACACAAAGACCTCGCCTACTTGCGCACCCCACCCGAAACGCGCAGGCAGAGCATCATTAATCCCCCAAGCCGTCGTCGCCCGCGCAGTAAGGCGCGCACTATCAATATTCTCTGCGTTGAAGATTATCAGGCGGTCGCCGACGCCGTGAAAGAAACTTTAGAAGAATTAGGTTGGACGGTTGAACTTTGCGCCGACGGGATGGAGGCCATGCGAAAGATTGAAAGCAAAGCGCGCTTCCATCTGCTCATTCTGGATAATCAGTTACCCGGCAAGGACGGCTTAGAGCTTGCGCGCCGTGCGCGGCAACTTCCACATAGGCGACGCACGCCAATCATCATGCTTTCGGCGAGTGACATTGAGCGTGACGCGTTGCGCGTAGGCGTCAATGCTTTCTTGCGGAAGCCTCAAGACATCAGGCGACTGTCGGCCACGGTGACACGCTTACTGACTAAAAATACTTCCTGAGCGAAGGATGTTTTGCGTTAACGGCGTGAGGTTTTCGGGGTGATTTTTGTTGACAGCCCTCTCTGCTATCCCTCTTAGATTAAAGCTAAAGCAGGCATGTCTGGCAGTTTGTTTTAATCAAACTGCACAGGGCTACTACATTTCCTACTACATACCCCTTTTGGACGGTGTTTCTGGTTGACTGTAAATTATTGAAAAGATTGAAGGCGGCGATCGGAATCGAACCGATGAATAAAGGTTTTGCAGACCTCTGCCTTACCACTTGGCTACGCCGCCGCGAAAGAAGGTGAAGGGCGAAAGGCGAAAGGTGAAAGTTAATCTTTCGCCTTTCGCCTTTCTACTTTCTACCTGGAATGTGTGGAGCGGGAGACGAGATTTGAACTCGCGACTTCGACCTTGGCAAGGTCGCACTCTACCACTGAGTTACTCCCGCTCAGCGAAAAGAGATTTTACCGATTCATCCACGCTTGTCAAGCGAAGCCCCGGACGAAATTTGACAAGGCCGCCCGCGAGCGGTTAATTTCCCCACGTCAGCGCCATAATCAAACTTCTTGCAAATTCAGATTCGTTACCACTCAACCGAACTGTAATTGATTCGACACGCACGCGTCCCTCGCGTCCGTGCGGAAGAAAGGTCTTCGCTCATGTCTTCAAGAGATTCTTCGTCGTCGCTGGCCGGGCGTGCGTTCGTGTCGCTGTGCGTGTTGTTGCTGCTCGCGTGCGGGGTGGCCGGTCAGGGTTATCGGAAGCCGCCGCAGGCCGTGCTCGACGTGCTGAACTCGCCCGTCACGCCGTCGGTCTCGATCAGCCCGGCGCGCGATCAGATGTTACTGGCGACGGGCGTGCGCTACCCGCCCATCAGCGATCTGGCGCAGCCGATGTTGAGGCTCGCCGGCTACCGCATCAACCCCAGCACCAACGGTCGTTACCTCGCGCCTTATTTCGTCGCGCTCTCTTTGAAGCGCATCGCGGACGGCGCGGAGATGAAGGTCGAGTTGCCTGCGGGCGCGCGCGTGGGGCTTCCGCAGTGGAGCCCGGACGGAAAGCGTTTCGCGTTCACGAACACCGTCGCCGACGGGATCGAGTTGTGGGTGGGCGACGCCTCCACGGGGCGCGTGACGAAGATCAAAGGCGTCATGACCAACGCAGCTTACGGCGACCCGTTCCAGTGGATGCCTGACAATCGCACGCTGCTGGCGCAATTCGTCCCCGCCGCGCGCGCGCGCCTCGCGCCCCCGTCGAACGTGCCGCGCGAGCCGAACATACAGGAGAGTTCGGGTCGAGCCGGTCCCGTGCGCACGTATCAGGATTTGCTCAGGACGCCTTATGACGAGGAACTGTTCGACTATTACGCGACGGCGCAACTGGCTCTCGTAGACACGGAGGGCGGCCGCGTGACGAACGTCGGAGCGCCCGCCATCTACGAAGAGGCCGCGCCCGCGCCCGACGGCCAGCACCTGCTCGTCGCGCGCATCAAACGCCCTTACTCGTTCCTGCACCCGGCCAACGATTTTCCGCAGGAGGTCGAGGTGTGGGACACGCGGGGCAAGTTGATTCATAAGCTGGTGAGCATGCCCTTGCAGGATCAAGTGCCGATTGACGGCGTGCCGAAGGGGCCGCGCGCGCACAGTTGGCGGCCGACCGAACCGGCGACGCTGCTGTGGGTGGAGGCTCTGGACGAGGGCGACCCGAAGAAGAAAGTGCCGCATCGAGATCGCGTTTTGATGTTGAAAGCGCCGTTCACGGGCGCGCCCGTCGAGTTGATGAAACTCGAAGATCGCTATGCCGGGATGCAGTGGTTCGAGCGCGGCGGACTCGCCTTCATGAACGACTACAACCGCGACACGCGCCGCGTCCGCACGCAACTAGTCAACGCGGACACGCCTTCGTCCGCGCCGCGCGTCATCTGGCATCGCAACGTGCAGGATCGCTATAACGATCCCGGCCAGCCCCTGACGCGCGTGCTGGCGAACGGCCACCGCGCGATCATCTACAACAACGAACAGATTTTCCTCTCCGGCGCGGGCGCGTCGAACGCGGGCGACCGCCCGTTTCTCGACCGCTTCAACGTCACGACGCAGAAGGCCGAACGCCTCTTCCGCAGCGACGAGAAGAGTTACGAAACGCCGGTCGCGCTCTTGAAAGACGACGGCTCGCAGTTCGTCACGCGTCGCGAAACGCCTATTGAGCCGTCGAATTTGTACCTGCGCACGCTCGGCGCGGGTAACAACGCCTCGGCAACGGCGGGCGAGGCCATGATGGCTTCGACCTCCAAGCCCATCACGCAGTTCCCAGACCCGACGCCGCAACTGCGCGATATCAAGAAGCAACTCGTCACCTACAAGCGTGCCGACGGCGTGCAACTCTCTTTCACGCTTTACCTGCCGCCCGGCTACAAGGAGGGCACGCGCCTCCCCACGGTCGTCTGGGCATACCCGCTGGAGTTTAACGACGCGGCCACCGCCGGACAGGTCTCCGGCTCGACGCAACGCTTCACCACTATCGGTGGCCCTTCTCACCTCTTCTACCTCCTGAACGGTTACGCCGTGCTGGATAACACGACGATGCCCGTCGTCGGCGACCCCGAAACGGTCAACAACACCTACGTCGAGCAGATCGTGCAGAGCGCGAAGGCGGCGATTGACAAGGCGACCGAGATGGGCGTGACAGACCCGGAACGCGTCGGCGTGGGCGGCCACAGCTATGGCGCGTTCATGACGGCGAACCTGCTCGCGCACAGCGACCTGTTCCGCGCCGGGGTCGCCAGGAGCGGCGCGTACAACCGCACGCTCACGCCCTTCGGCTTCCAGAGCGAGCGGCGCATTTTGTGGGAAGCGCCCGAGATGTACATCAAAGTCTCGCCCTTTATGAACGCGCACAAGATCAAAGAGCCGATCCTCTTGATCCACGGCGAGGCCGACAACAACACGGGCACGTTCCCGATCCAGTCCGAGCGCATGTATCAGGCGATACGCGGCACGGGCGGCACGGTGCGCCTCGTCATGCTCCCGCTCGAATCGCACGGCTACGCGGCGCGCGAGACGACCGAGCACGTGCTCTACGAAATGCTCGACTGGTTCGACCGCCACGTGAAGAACGCGCCGCCGCGCACGCAGGAACAGAAAGCCTCGACGGCCGCGAAGTAGGCCGCGCGACGCCCCGTTAAGCAAAAGCCTGATCGAGTTCGACGCTCGATCAGGCTTTTTGTCTTTCAGGCGTTTGACTTCCGCGTGCGCCGCACATGGTAGGTCGGGAACGTGCCATACTTCTTGGCGAGGGGCGTCTGACCGACGTAGTCGCAGGTGAAGCCGTGGACGCGCTCGGCGGCGGCGAGCGCGGCGAAAGCCTGACTGGCGTAGACCTGTCCGGGCGGTGTGATGGGTTCAAGGCGGGCGGCGCGGCTGACGTGCGTGCCGATGAAGTTGTCTTTCTGCGTGACCGGGTCGGTGCAGGCGTAGACCGGCCCGGCGTGGAGCGCGATGCGTAGGTTCAGGTCGGCGGGCAGGCCACGCAGCGTCCAGTCGGTCGCGTTCAGGAGGTCGCTCAGGTCGAGGGCGAAACGCCCGGCGGCCTGCACGTCTTCAAAGACCAGATAGAGGCCGTCGCCCCAGGTGTTCTTGAGGAGCGGCGCGGGTTGGAAGCGCGCGACGAGCGAGCCGACCGCGCCGAGGAAGTCGCGCACGAAGACGGGAATCTGCGCCTCGGTCAGCTTGCTGAAGTTGACCGCATCGGCAAAGAGCAGCGCGACCATGCGCGTGTCAAAGCCGAAGCCTCCTGCGACCGCTCCGAGTTCGGGCGCGGGCTTCGCGCCCGGCGGCGCGGCGGTCGCCTGAGAACCGTAGATGCCTCCGGGATCGTCCGACCCGGCGCGCGCATCCGCCCCTTCGACGGGCGACGCGACGAAGTCGGGTTGTCCTTCGAGGGCAGTGGCGAGATGTCCGTCGAGCAGTGCGAGCGGGATGAGTTCGGTGTCTAGTTGCTTGGCGCGGATCAAGGCCAGTCCGTGCAGCAGGAGCCGGGAGTATTCGCCGGACATGCCCCCGGCCGTCATGTTCTGCTCGGAGGCCGCGACGACCGAGGTGATGCGGCCGAGGACGGATTCATAACGCGCGCCCCTCTCCGCACGCGATTCGTCGCCTTCGATACTTTCCGCCTTGAGCAATTCGCTCACCTCGCAGGGCAGCACGGCGTGCGTCTCTCCGCCCGTTTCCAGCATCGCTTCGAGAAACGGCGCGCCGCCGTGCGTGGGCACGGCCGTATAGCCGACGCCCGCGTTGAGTTCGATGAGACGTTCGAGAATAACTCGACGCACGGACTCTTCCGCTTCGGCGGGCGCTTGCCGGTCGGCCGCGCCGCGCCCGGCGAAGACGACGACTTTCGGCACGGGCAGGTGTCTCTCGACGAACGCCGGATCGCCGCCGAGGTATTCGATGATGAGCCGCGCGTTGCGGCGCGTGGAGGTCAGTTCGCCGAGTTGCCTGTCGCCCTGCACCGCCTCGTCATAGCGACGCGCGGCTTCCGTCCAGTCTTCCGAGATGAGCGCGGCCTCGCCGAGCGTCGCCAGCGTCCAGTAACGATCCCCGCCCGCCTCTTCCGTCCGCCGCAACTCTGCGAGGCACAACGCGCGCACCTCCGCGGCCAGCGCGCGCGCGTGCTCGCGTCTTCCGGACAACAGGGCGACGGTGGCGGCGTTGATACCCGTCCAATAGCCGCCCGTCAGGCGGTAAGCCTCCTCGTAAAACTTGTAAGACTGTTGCAACTGCCGCTCGCGTTCGAGGGGGTCGTCCGCCTGCTGCCAGAGGTCTTTGTGCGTGCGCGCGAGCATGCCGACGGTCTCTTCGTCGCGCTGTCCTTCGGCGTAGAGCGCAAGGAGCAGGGCGTTGGCGCGCTCGGTCGCCCCGAGGCGCGTCAGGGCGTGCGCCTGTAGTTGACGCAGGCGCAGATCGTCCGGCCACGGCTTCAAACCTTCGGAGACCACGTCGTAGGCGAGGAGCAGTTCGCCGAGTTTCAACAGGCGCGCGCCGAGACGTTGATAGAGTTCCGCGCTGCGCGCCCAGCGCGCGGGGTCGCGCGCCTGCCAGATGGCGAGCAGGTCGCCCAGCGCGAGCGCGCCGGGTCGTTTCAGAGTTTCCAGCGCGGCGTCCGTATCGCTCGCGGCGTCGGGTGCGCCCTCCTGCGCCTGCGCGGAGCGGGCGGGCGGCTCGATGCGGTATCCGAGCGAGACGATGGTCTTTAAGGTTTCGAGCGCGGTGTTGCGGTCGTACTGCTTCTCGACCTCGGTTAATTCTTCGTAAGAGACGAGGCCGGGGTGCTCGCGGCGTTCGTCGTTGCGCTCTGCGCCGTAGCGCCAGTGTTCGGAGAGACGTTGACGCGCCCAGTTTTCGTGCGTGTTCTTCGCCAGCAACTCGGTCAGTTCGAGCACGTCTTCGGAGAGCGTGATTTGAGACGTGTCAATGGGGCGTGGTTTGTATTCCACAAACTTCTCCTTACGGATAATAGTTTCAAGTTTCAGGTTTCAAGTCTGAATGTTTTTGAACTTGAAACCTGAAACTTGAAACTTCACAGCGGCGCAACGGCGGTTAACCCGTAGAGCGTCTCGGCCGGGATGAAAGTCCATTCGGCGGTCGCGCGCCGCACGGCCTCCTCGCCGAGATCAACCACCATGTAGCCGAGCGCGCGGCGGACGCGGACGCGCTCCTCAGGCGCGGCGTTGTTCTGTTCAGCCCAGCGCAGCCAACGTTCGGCGCAGTCAATCGCCCACGGATGCCAGAGGAAGCCGACGCCCTCTTTGCCGGTGTACTCGCGCCGCTCGTGGTCTGTGTAGATGGCGGAAAACTCCGCGCGGCCGATGGGGAAAGTGAAGTCGCGCGCGGTCATCGGGACAAGATGGCGCGGAATGTTTTCGAGGATGGCGGGAGGCACTTGCACGCCCGTCTCTTCCTGTGCGCGCAGCAGCAGCGAATAGATTTGCAACGTCAGCCCGTCGAACGTCTCGTACGCGCCTTCGCCCGTGCCGTGCCAGCCGGGCGGCGTGGTCGTCGCGTCGTAGTCGTCCATCAACCAGCGCGCGGTGCGCTCCAACAACTCGTCGCGGCGCGACTCGCTGCCTTCCCAGGGCAACTTCGCGCGGCGCATTTCGAGCAGCGTCAGGAGGGCGAGCGTCGTCGTGTAGGGGTTGGCCTCTGCGGGGTCTTTCTGTTGTGGAAACATGTTCCAGCCGCCGTCGTCGAGCGGGCGGTAAAGTTTCAAGACCTCCTGCGTGTAGGCGAGGTGACGGAGCAAGCGTTCGCGCTCCGCCGCGTCGAGCAAGCCGGGACGTGCGAGCGCGGCCGAGAGGGCGGCCGTCGTCCAGAGCGCGGGTTCGGCGAGCGTGTCCGTATCGCCCTGGTGCGAAGTCCAGCCGTACTTGACGCCGTCTCGCTCCACGGCCACGCCGGGCGCGAAGGGCATCTCCAGATAGGGCAGGAGCGCGCGCAGTTCGTCGTTCGTGGCTTCGGGGATGCGGAACATGGCAAAGAGCGACTGCGAATGGCTCCACGTCTCGACGTTCAACTTCGCGCCCTGTTTGAGCGTCGCTTTGATCCAGCGCAGGTCGCCCTCCGTGGTGCGACCCGCGACGAGCGCGTCGAACAACTGGCGGCGCTGGGCGGCGGCGGCGCGACGTATCACCGGCATCTCTCGGGCGGGACGCAGCACCGATGAATCGTGGCGGTCGAAGAAGGCGCGCACCCGGTCGCCGCCGGGCACTGCAAACCCCTTGTCGGCCATCGCGACGTAGACTAATGCCAGCAGGACGAGCGACGCCGAGATGCCGGCCGCGAGGCGCAGGCGTCGCTGTCGCACGCGACGCTGCTCGCGCTGCTTCAATTCGTCGAAGCCGACGCCGAGCACGCCCGCCAGCAATTTGAGCTTGGAGTTCTCGCG
This sequence comes from Pyrinomonadaceae bacterium, assembly GCA_036566625.1. Lineage (GTDB taxonomy): Bacteria > Acidobacteriota > Blastocatellia > Pyrinomonadales > Pyrinomonadaceae > JAIVJZ01. The sequence continues at coordinate 8,700 of DATCWB010000391.1, read as the reverse complement.
CCCGTCCTTGCCCTTGCGCGCGTCGGCCGCGATTGGCTCGGTGCGCACGTCCGAGATCCCGCCGCCCGCCCCGACGCGGAAACGCAGGGCGGGCGGGAAGCATTCCAACATGCCGAGGTCGGGACGGTCGGTGGCGTTCGGCTCGCCTTCCACGATGAGGCACAGGACGCGATCCTCGCGCCCCATCGACTTGTAAAGTTTGATCTCTTCGTTGACCCAGTGCGAGGCGGCCGAGCGAGGCGAGCAGATCACGATCAGGTTGCGCGACAGGCGCAGGGCGTCCGTCAGGTTGCTGCCGAGATCGAACGCGCCCGGCAACTCTTCACGGTCACGAAAGACCGGGAAGATGCGTCGCGGCACAGCCCCGAACGCGTTCCTGCGCCCGACGAGGCGGCGCGGCACGCGGTAAGTCTCCAACTCTTTGTGCAACCATTGCGCCCACTGCTCGTCGCTGTGGCTGTAGCTGATGAAAGCCCAATACTTGTAATCCGGGACGGGGTTGGGCGGGGGCGTTGCCGACGCAGGCGCTCTGTCGCCCGCTGGTTCGACGCTGGGGAGCATTGATTTCTCCGGTGAACTTTGTGATAGCTGGCATTCTTCGGGTCGTGCGGCGATAAACCGACCGAAGACGCGCCCGACATTCTAAAACAAAGCCCGGCGGATTGGGACAGGGAATCACGCCCCGGCGAGGACATGGCGAGATGGCTTCAGGCGCGGGGCACAGGGTTAAGGCATCACTACAGAGGCACAGCGGACACAGAGATTGCACAGAGGAAAGCATCCGGCGATCTCAAATTCCAGATTTGAAACAGAGGAAGGCATCCGGCAATCTCAAATTCCAGCGATCTCAATTCCAGCGATCTCAATTCCAGATTTGAAATTGTCTGTTGTCTTTCTCTGTGCCCCCTCTGTAGTGAATGCCTCTATGTGCAGAATCATTCCGCACCCGAGTCAGCCCAATGACGCTTGCGGTATTTCGCATCCGTCCAGAAGTTGCGCAGGAGTTCGATGCGTGGGTTGGGCGCGGGTTCGTCGTCGGTCGCGGGTGGCAGGATGACGCTCACCACGTCGTACCGGTAGGGCGTGTGTTTGAGTCCGAACGTGCGCCGGTAGACGCGTGCGGCGCGCGTGATCTGTCGTTGCTTGCGACGGTCAACGTTCTGCTCGGGCGCGGCGAACCAATCGGAGGCGCGCGTTTTGACTTCGACGAAACAGAGCGTCTCGCCTTCATAAGCGACGAGGTCGATCTCGGCGTTGACGATTGCGCCGCGCAAATTTCTCCCCACCGGCAACTCGAAATTCGCGGCGACGAGCGCATAGCCGGCGCGTTCCAGATGCGCGGCGGCAAGCGCCTCGCCGCGCTCGCCGAGCGCGATGTGTGGGGCAACTGCGGGCACGCTTTTCCCGCCGCGCGCCGGCTCGCCGGTTTTATCAAAGATACGTGAGATGATGGCGGGCAATTTCATTCGGAGGCGTTCCCATGAGGACGATTCGTATCGCGCCGAGCGGGGCGTGGCTTTGACGCGGCGCGGAAGTATAGCGCATCATCTGTGGCTATGAGTACAAGTGAAGGTAATGGAAGCGACGCGAAAGCGCGGCCGGAGAAGGCGCGAGCCTTCCTGCCGCTCGTGACCATCGTCGGGCGGCCTAACGTGGGGAAGTCAACTCTGTTCAACCGTCTGGTCGGCGAGCGGCGTTCTATCGTCGGCGACGAGCCGGGCATCACGCGCGACCGCATCTACGGCGAGGCCGAGTGGGCGGGTCGCCGCTTCAAGGTGGTGGACACGGGCGGCATCGTGCCGGACGACGAGGCCATCATCCCCTCGAACATTTTGAAGCAGGCCGAGACGGCCATTCAGGACGCCGTCGCGCTCGTCTGGGTGGTGGACGCGCGTGCCGGGATGACGCCGCTCGACGAGGAACTGGCGCGCCTCCTGCGCTCGACGGGCAAGCCCGTGCTCGTCGCGGCCAACAAGACCGACGCCGTGCGTTTCGAGGCCGACGCGGGCGAGTTTTATCGCTTCGGCTTCGAGGGCGTGTTCCCGCTCGCGGCCGAGCATGGCGACGGCGTGGGCGATCTGCTGGACGCGCTGGTCGAGCGTTTCGACGCGGGCGCGGCCGTGGAAGACGCGGACAAAGACGCGCCGCGCGAGATACGCCTCGCCATCATCGGGCGTCCGAACGTGGGCAAGTCGTCGCTGCTGAACCGTTTGCTCGGCGAGGAGCGCGTCATCGTCTCGCCCCTCGCCGGCACGACGCGCGATGCGGTTGACACCGTACTCGAATGGCCGCTCGGAGACGCGGACGAAGAAGGCGGCGCGGCAACCGTCGAAGAGATAATTCACGGCGGCGACGCGGAGACGTTCGCCGAGACGGATGCGGGCGACGAAGCGGCTGCGGCGGATGAAGACTCGCCGGTGCGCGTGCGCGGGGCGGAAGATTCGGATATTGGAAGCGGAAATTTCAGATCGGAAATTTCACATGCGGCGTCGGCCGGGTCTGAGGCGAATGCGGAGTCCGAGTCGAATGCAGCGTCGGCGTCGAATGCGGAGTCGGGGTCGCCGCGCGTGCAGTTGTTTCGTCTGATAGACACCGCCGGGATCAGGCGCAAGGGGAAGACCGGCGAGATGGCCGAGAAGTTGTCGGTCGTGATGGCGCGGCGCAGTCTGGAGCGCGCGGACGTGGCGGTCGTCGTCGTGGACGCCGTCGAGGGCGTGACCGCGCTCGACGCGCACATCGCGGGCTATGCGCTCGAAGCGGGTTGCTCAATCATCATCGCCGTCAACAAGTGGGACGCGCTTTTGAATAAGGAGACCGGCACGCCCTTCGAGTTCGAGCGCAACCTGCGCGACAAGATGAAGTTTTTGGAATGGGCGCCGGTCGTGACCATCTCCGCGCTGACCGGGCAGCGCGTCGAACGCCTCCTGCCGCTCGCCATCCGCGCCAACCGCGCGCGCAACAACCGCATCTCCACCTCGCAACTCAACGACTTCTTCGAGCGCGCCATCGACGCGCCGCGCGCGCCCTCGGCCGTCGCACCCGTCAAGGGCGGCCGCTCGCGCCTGCGCGTGCAGTACGTGACGCAGGTGGGCGTGCGCCCGCCCACCTTCATCGTCTTCACAGCGGGCGGCGTCAGCGGCAAAAACTCCGGCCTCCACTTCTCCTACGAGCGTTACCTGCACAACCGCCTGCGCGAAGAGTTCGACTTCTTCGCCACGCCCCTGCGCCTCGTCGAACGCCACAAGCGCGAGAAGGGCGGCGGACGTAAAGGCGGGCGGTCGAAATAGCGTTCGGCGGCCTTTGCCGGTTGTGCGATAATTTTGACGGAGGAAGCCATGAAAGTCTTTACCGCGGTGATCGAGAGATGTCTCGATACGAAATTGTACGTTGGCTATGTGCCGGGATTTCCCGGCGCGCACTCTCAGGGAGAATCACTTGATGAATTGAATGCCAATCTTCGAGAAGTAATTGAAATGTTGCTGGAAGATGGCGATCCCAAGTTGGAGGCTGATTTCGTCGGCACCCAAACCGTGATGGTAGCGTGAGATGGGTAATGTTCCTGTTCTCAAGCCTACTGAAGTAGTAGCCATTCTGCACAAGATTGGCTTTGTTGAAGTTCGTCAACGCGGCTCGCATAAACAGTTTCGGCATCCCGATGGTCGTGGGACAACCGTTCCTTTTCATAGAGGCAGAGACATCTCACCTATCCTCCTTCGTCAAATTGCAGCGGACATAAATCTGACAATTGAAGAGTTGCTGCGTTATCGTTAAACCACCCGAATAATTCATTGCAGCAGGACGCCACCGTCACATTGCTTTCATAGTTGTCTTTATGAGTCAGGTAAAACGCCACAAGCGCGAGAAGGGCGGCAGCGGGCGCAGCAAAGGCGGGCGTTCAAAGTAGTGTTTACTTTTTTACGTTAGTCAAAGTTAAAGGAGACAAGCGACATGGCGGATCAGAAAGATAAGGCGCAGGAAAAAAAGAGGCGGGAAGACACTGCCGGGAGCGGGGAAGATAACGCAGAGGCGGGCGGCCACGGCGTAAGCGGCGGCAACGCGGGCGCGGGAAAATCCGGCAAGGAAGCGATGGGCAGCGAAAAGCCGAGCGATGAGGAAGGGATGGGCAGTCAAAAGCCTGACAACTCCGGTTCAAAATAATAGGTTGGCGATGAGTGCAGGCGAAATAGCTTATGAGTAAAGGCGCGCTTAACTGGCAGGTGGTCGCGCGTGAGGGCGAGGCGCGTGCGGGGTTGTTGCAGACGCGGCGCGCGCTCGTCGAGACGCCCGTGTTCATGCCGGTCGGCACGGCGGGGACGGTGAAGGGGATGCGCTTCGAGTCGCTGGAATCCCCGGAACTCGACGCGCGCATCATTCTCGGAAACACGTATCACCTGTGGCTGCGACCGGGCGCGGAGGTCGTGCGCGCATGCGGCGGCCTGCATCGCTTCACGAGTTGGGAGCGCGCGCTGCTGACGGATTCGGGCGGCTTTCAGGTGTGGAGTCTCGGCGCGCTCAGGAAGTTGAAGGAAGAGGGCGTGGAGTTTCGTTCGCACGTTGACGGGAGCGCGCGTTTTTTGTCGCCGGAAGTTTCGATGGAGGTGCAGGCCGCGCTCGGCTCGGAGATCGTGATGGCGTTTGACGAGTGCGCGCCGGGCGAGGCGACGCACGAGGAGGCGCGCGTCTCTCTGGAACTGACGGCGCGCTGGGCCGCGCGTTCACGCCGACGCTTCGACGAGTTGCAGCGAGAGGGAACTGATGCGGGACGCACGCCCGAACAGCACCCGTCCGTCAACGGCGAGCAGGCTTTGTTCGGCATCGTGCAGGGCGCGTCGCACGCGGACTTGAGGCGCGAGAGCCTCGCGCGCACCGTCGAGGTCGGGTTCGACGGCTACGCCATCGGCGGCTTGAGCGTGGGCGAAGAAAAGCCCGTCATGTACGACACGATTGAGATGCTCGCACCGCTGATGCCCGCCGACCGCCCGCGCTACCTGATGGGCGTCGGCACGCCCGAAGACCTGCTCGAAGCCGTGGCGCGCGGCGTGGATATGTTCGATTGCGTGCTGCCGACCAGGAACGCCCGCACCGGGCAGGCGTTCACCGCGCGCGGCAAACTCAACATCAAGAACGCGCGCTGGGTGACCGACGCGCGACCGCTCGACGAAACCTGCGCCTGCTCCGTCTGCCGCCGCCACTCGCGCGCCTACCTGCGCCATCTCTACGCGACGGGCGAGATGCTCGCCGGCATGTTGCTGACGCACCACAATCTCGCGTTCTTCCTTGACACGATGCGGCGCGTCAGGCAAGCTATCCGGTCTGGTGATTTCACGCGTTTTCGGCGGGAGTTTTTAGAGCGTTACGGCTCCGGTGTCGAGTGAGTTTCGCGCGTTCGCAATTCTATTAAATCTGTGAATTTAATAGAATCCGGGCAATTCGCGACGACACCGTGAGTTGCGCCGCGCTCGTGTCAAATCTCGTCCATCAGGCGCACGTTCGCCTTGCACAAATTTACAACTGCTCAAAACTGAAACTTAAACCATGACACTCGTCCTTATCCTGCAATCGGCTTTGGGGCCGTTGATCCAGATTCTCCCCTTCCTGCTGATCTTCGCGGTCTTCTACTTCCTGATCATCCTGCCGCAGCGCAAGCGGCAGCAGCAATTACAGGCCACCATCGCCGCCCTCAAGGCCGGCGACAAGATCATCACGACGGGCGGCATCATCGCCAAAATCGCCGAGGTGCGCGAGACATCGCTCCTCATCCGCACGGCGGACAAGTCTATTCTGGAAATTTCGCGCGCGGCCGTCGCCGGGATGCACGGCGAGGAAGAGAAGAAGGCTTAAAGTTTGACCCGGCGCGCCGGTTGCGACCCGGAATAAGCGCGCCTGTTATTTTGTTATGAAGAAGAATATTTTACGACGCGTCATCATCATCGCCATCGTCACCATCGCCTGCCTCTACATCGTGCTCGGCCCGCGACGCCGCGACGAGGCGGGCAACCTGCAATGGCCGAAGGGAAGCGATTTCACTATCACGGGCATCAAGCGCACGCTCTCCGAAAACATCCGGCTTGGCCTCGACTTGAAGGGCGGCTCGCACCTCGTCATGCAGGTGCAGACCGACCGGTATCTCAAGAAGTTGACCGAAGACCTCGCGCCCGCCCTGGAAGCGACCGCGAAGTCCGGCGGCTACAACGTGCAGAGCGTGATGCCGAACATCTCCGGCAATAACTATCAGGTCGTGTTGACGGCAGCCGACGCCTCGAAGGTCAACGAGATACGCGACGAGTTGCCGAAGAAGGTTGACCTGTCATACTGGACGCCCACGGTTTCGGGCAATACCGTGACGTGGACGCTGCCGCAGGGCGCGCAGCGCACCCTGAGCGACCAGGCCGTGGATCAGGCGTTCCGCATCATCGATAGCCGCATCAACGCCGTCGGCGTCGCCGAGCCGACCCTGCAACGGCACGGCGGGCAAGGCTCGAACCAGATTCTCTTGCAGATGCCCGGCATCAAAGACCCGGAGCGCATCAAGAAGTTGATCGGCGAGCAATCGCGTCTGGAACTGATGAAAGTCGTCAGCCCGCCGAACCCTTCGCCGATGAAAATTTACGCGACCGAGGAGGAGGCGAAGGCCTCGCTCGGCGGTCAGGTGCCGCCGAACCGGCGCGTGCTGCCCTACAGCGAGCGCGACGAGCCGACGGCCGCAGGCGAGACGGCGACGCCCGACCCGAATAAGCCCACGCAGTGGGTCGTGGTCGAATCGCCCGCCGTGGTGGACGGCAGCGAGTTGCGCAGCGCGGACGCCGCACAGGGGAGCGGCGGCGGCGACTCGAATTACGAAATCGACTTCACGCTCAAGCCGACGGGCGCGGAGAAGTTCGGCGCGTGGACGGGCGCGAACGTCGGGGCTTACATGGCCGTCGTCTTGAACGACAGGGTCGAGAGCGCGCCCTTCATCAAGTCGCAGATCACCGACCGGGGGAATATCACCGGCAGTTTCACCGAGCAGTCGGCGAAAGACCTGGCCTTGACGCTGCGTTCGGGCGCGCTGCCCGCCCCGCTCGTTTATCTGGAAGAGCGCACGGTCGGCCCGAGCCTCGGCGCGGACTCGATCCGCGCGGGCGTCACCTCCGCGCTCGGCGGGTTGGTGCTCGTCGTCGTCTTCATGGTCTTCTACTATCGCGGCTCGGGCGTCAACGCCGTCATCGCGCTGCTCCTGAACATGATCATCACGGTCGCCTCGCTCGTCATCTTCGACGCGACGCTGACCCTGCCCGGCATCGCCGGCCTGATCCTGACCATCGGCATGACCGTGGACACGAACGTCCTCATCTTCGAGCGCATCCGCGAGGAGTTGGAAACGGGCAAAACGGTCGCTTCCGCCGTCGATCAGGGTTTTGCACGCGCCTTCGTCACCGTCATCGACACACACGTCACGACCATCGTCTCGTCGCTCTTTTTGTTCGTCTTCGGCACCGGCCCGATTCGCGGGTTCGCCGTCACACTTATTCTCGGCTTGCTCGCAAACCTGTTCTCGGCGGTTTACGTCTCGCGCACGATCTTCATCTGGGTTTTGAATCGCAAGGGCAGACGCGCCGAAACGCTCAGTATTTAACCGCAGTGACGAGTGGCAAGTGACCGGTGACGAGTTGAAAACTACAACTTGTCTTAACTGGTCACCGGTCACTTGTCACTCGCCACTTTATTAAAAGCTATGATTCGACTTCTTCATAACGTAAAAATCGATTGGCTCGCGCAGCGACGCTACTGGCTCGTTTTCTCGTCTCTCCTGATGCTGGCGGGGCTGGGTTCGGCCGTTACGCGCCAACTGTCGCCGGGCGGGACGGCTCCCTTCAACCTCGGTGTGGACTTCAAGGCCGGGACGTTGATGAGGGTGGGCTTCAACCAGCGTCCGTCGGACGACGCCATCCGCACCGCGCTGGAGCAGAAGGGCGTGCATGGCGCGCTCGTGCAGTCAACTGACAAGCCGAACGAGGTGTTGATCAAAGTCCCGCAGCAGGGCAGCGGCGAGCAGGCGCAGGAGCAGGCGCAGGTCGATGTCGGGCGCACGCTCACGGCGGAAGCGCTCACCGCGCTCGGCCCCGAAGTCGGGGGAGAGATTAAAAGCACGGACGCCGTCAGCGCGGCGGCCGGACGCGCGCTGCGCAATCAGGCCATCGCCGTTACGCTGCTTGCGCTCGTCGGCGTGCTGCTCTACATCGGCTCGCGCTTCGAATGGACTTACGGCGCGGCGGCCGTTATCACCGTCTTTCACGACGTGCTCGTTACGCTCGGCATCTTCTCCATCATGCAATGGGAGATCGACCTGACCGTTATCGCCGCGCTGTTGACGCTCGTCGGCTTCTCGGTCAACGACACCATCGTCACCTTCGACCGCATCCGCGAAAACCTGCGCCTGCACCGCCGCACCTCCCTCTACGACCTGACGAACGAGGCCATCAACCAGACGCTCTCGCGCACGGTTATCACGGCCGGTCTGGTCTTCTTCTCCGTGCTCGCGATGGTCGTCTTCGGCGGCGACGTGTTGCGCGGCTTCTCGCTGGCGCTCTTTATCGGCATTATCGTTGGCACGTACTCGACCATCGCCATCGCGACGCCGATCATGGTCTGGTTCCAGCAGCGTCTCGACCCTGCGAAGCGCGCGGCGGTCGCACCGGCCGGCGGCGCGGTCGCGAGCGG
>DATCWB010000390.1:0-6109 GCA_036566625.1 Pyrinomonadaceae bacterium | reverse complement strand
AGCAGCGTAACCTGGCGGCTCGCGTGGCGGACTTTGCCCTGCATCAGGTGGAGCCGCGCACGGAAGACGAGGAAGAAAGGGATGTTGACGGGCAGTTTCGCTCGCTCTTCGCTCTGCTGGCGGACGCTGGGCTGCTTCGTTACGCTGTCGCTTCGGGCGGCTCCAAGCTGGACGTGCGCTCGATCTGCCTCATACGAGAGGCGCTCTCGTACTCATCATCGCTGGCAGACCTTGCCTTCGTCATGCAGGGGCTGGGGACTTATGCCGTCAGCCGCGCGGCCACCGAGCACGTCAGGGAGTTCTGGCTTGAGCGCGCGGCCACGGGCCGGGCCATAGCAGCCTTTGCGCTGACGGAGCCTGACGCGGGTTCTGATGTTGCAGGCATTCAGACGCTCGCGCGGCGCGAAGGCGAGTGGTACGTGCTGGACGGCCAGAAGCGCTTCATCTCCAACGCGGGCCTCGCGGATTTCTACACGCTCTTTGCCAAAACGGGCGAGCGTGAAGACGGGCGGCCACTGATTTCGGCCTTTGTCGTCAGCGCCCGCATGAAGGGCTGTACCGTGACCAGGCGCACGGAGATGATTTCGCCGCACCCCATAGGCGAGATTGAGTTTCGCGGCTGCCGCGTCCCGGCCGAAGACCGTATAGGCGAAGAGGGCGACGGCTTTCGCCTCGCCATGCAGACGATGGACGCCTTCCGCGCGAGCGTGGGCGCGGCCGCCTGCGGCATGGCGCGGCGCGCGCTCGACGAAGCAGTGACCTACGCCAAACGCCGCAAGCAGTTCGGCCGCGCGCTCGCCGCGCACCAGTTGATTCAAGAGAAACTCGCGGACATGTCCGCGGAACTCGACGCCGCGCGCCTGCTCGTCTACCGCGCCGCCTACCTGCGCGACACCTACGGCGCGGACGATTCATACGGCCCCACGCTCGCGCGCGCAGCCTCCACCGCCAAGCTCTACGCCACCGAATCCGCGCAGCGCATCATTGACCAGGCCCTACAGATTCATGGCGGCGCGGGACTGGTTCACGGCCACATCATCGAACGCCTCTACCGCGATATCCGCGCGCTGCGCATCTACGAAGGCACGTCCGAGATTCAGAAATTGATCATCGCGCGCGAACTGCTAAAGGAATAACTCGCCGGCATGGCTGACAACACCGTCACGTATGTTTGGTCGGACGCGTGGTTGCTGCTCGCGACGTTGTACGCGAGCCGCGAGGGCGGCGCGACGCTTGAGCAGGTAACGGCGGCGGGAGATTACATCAATCACGCTATCTTTACGGCGGACGAGTTGGAAGGCGGTTTGGGCAGACTGGCGGCGGGCGGATTCATCAGGGAGAAACAGGGCTTATATTCAATAACAGGCAAAGTTTTAAAAGCACATCGAAAGACGACAACTCCCCGGCGCCCCGTCTACAGAGAGCTTGAAGACATGGAGCGGTGGCTCAAAATTCGGGGATGATACGGCGCGCCTTATAAGGATATGAAAATAGTTTGCATCGGCGGAGGCCCGGCCGGGTTGTACTTCGCGCTTTTGATGAAGAAGCACGAGCCTGCGGCCGAGATCACGGTGTTGGAGCGCAACGCGCCCGGCGACACGTTCGGGTGGGGCGTGGTCTTCTCGGACAAGACGCTCTCGTACCTGCGCGACACGGACGAGGAGACTTACCGCGAGATCACGCAGAGCTTCGCGACGTGGGACAACGTGGACGTGGTGCACCGAGACGAGCGCGTCACGATTCGCGGCAACAAGTTTTCCGGCATCGCGCGCCTCAAGCTGCTGAACATCCTGCAGGCGCGTTGCCGCGCGCTCGGCGTTGACCTGCGCTTCGGGGCCGAGGTGGCGAACGTTGACGAGTTCGCCGGTCATGACCTGATCGTCGGCGCGGACGGCGTGAACAGCGTCGTGCGCGAGCGTTTCCGCGAGGCGTTCGAGCCGTCGCTCGGCGTGCGGCGCAACAAGTATATCTGGTACGGCACGCATCAACTCTTTCACGGTCTCACGCTCACCTTCCGCGAGTCCGAGGCCGGCGTCTTCGCCGCGCACTCTTACAAGTTCGACGCCGGGACGAGCACCTTCATCGTCGAGTGCGACGCGGAGACGTGGGCGAGCGCGGGGTTCGAGAGGATGTCGGACGAGGCGACGCGTGGCTATCTCGGCGAGGTGTTCGGGAGAGACCTCGGCGGGCACGCGTTGTTATCGAACAACTCGAAGTGGGTCAATTTCCTGCTGGTGAAAAACAGGCACTGGCATCACGGAAACGTCGTGCTGCTCGGCGACGCGCTGCACACGGCGCACTTCTCCATCGGGTCGGGCACGAAACTCGCCCTCGAAGACTCCATCGCGCTCTATCGTTGTTTCGCCGCGGGCGGGAGCGTGGGCGACGCGCTCGCCGAGTTCGAGCGCGTGCGCAAGCCCGTCATCGAAGAGTATCAACAGGCGGCCTATGAAAGTCTTATCTGGTTCGAGCACGCGCGCGACTACATGCACCTCGCGCCCCTGCCCTTCGCCTACAGTTTAATGACGCGCAGCAAGAAGATCGACTACGAGAATTTGCGTCGGCGCGACCCGGCCTTCATCGCGGCTTACGATGCCGCAGTAAAGTCGTAGTCCGATTGCAGCCAATTAGAGGCAGCATAATTTGCAGCCCCATCAGGGGCTAAGGCGGACGTGCCTTTACCCCTGCCCCTTAACCCCTTCGCCTTCTTCCATTCCTCCCGCATTCCAACCGGGCGGTAACAATCTCCGGCGGCCGTCGTGGCTGAGCGAGATGTCAGGTTCGTCCAGTTGCACGCGATCCCAGAGTTTGCAGGTCACCTGCTTGTGCGACTGGTCGAGTCCCTCGCAGTAGTTCGTGTAAGTGCAGCGGCGCACTTCCGCTCCGCGTCCCATCTTCACTTTCAAAAACCAGTCGGGGTCGGCAAGCGACTGGCGCGCCGCCGCGATGATGTCGGCATCTCCTCGGCGCAGAATCTCCTCGGCCTGCTCGAATGTAGCGATGCCTCCGGCGGCGACGACGGGCGTGCGAAAACCCGGAGCGTTGACGGCGCGCTTGACGGCCGACGCGAGCGGGATGTTGCGACCGAACGGGCCGCGCTCGTCCGAACGAATTGTCGGCATGCATTCGTAGCCGCTCTCGCCCGTGTAAGGATAGACGGCGTGGCCGACCTTGGGCTGCGCCGCGTCTTCAAACTTCCCGCCCTTCGAGAGCGAGAGAAAGTCGAAGCCCGCCCGCGCAAATTCCCCCGCGAAATAGATCGCGTCTGCGAGACCACTGCCGCCCGCGATCACTTCGTCGCCGAGGAAGCGCACGCCGACCGTGTAGTCTGCCCCGACGCGCTCGCGCACCGCCCTGTAAACTTCCAGCGGCAGGCGCACGCGCGACGCGGGCGAGCCGCCGTAGCCGTCGGCGCGCGTGTTGAGCGCGGAGAGAAAAGAGGCCATAGTGTAGGCGTGCGCGTAGTGTAGTTCGACGCCGTCGAAACCGGCCTCGCGTGCGCGCTCCGCCGCGTCTGCGAAGGTGCCGGGAAGCACGCGCGGCAACTCTTCTACGTGCGCGAGGTGCGTGTCCGTGACGCGCTCGCGGTAGCCGCGCGTAAGCGTCTCCAGTTCGCGCTCGTCTAAAACACTTTCGACCAGCGCGCCGGGCGCGTCGGCGAGAAAAGCGCGCACGGCCGCCTCTTCGCGTTCGAGCCAACCGTCGTCGCCGGTCGCGTGTGCGAGCGCGCGGCGGTGGCCTTCGTGCAACTGCAAAAAGCGCGCGAAGTATTTCGACGGTTCGGGGCGACGCTTGACGGAGAGGAAATCTATGATCTGGATCAGCAGGCGCGTGTGGCCGTCGCTCGCGCGGCGCACCGTCTCGACGAGTTTACTGAGGCCGGGCAAAAAGCGTTCGTGGCCGATGCGCAGGAGCGGCCCCGAAGGAACGTCGCGCACGCCCGTCGCCTCGACGACGATTGCGCCCGGCCTGCCCGCGGCGAAACGCCCGTACCATTCCAGATTCTCGGGCGTCACGAAACCGTCTGCCGTCGCACGCCACGGAACCATCGCCGGAACCCACGTCCGCTGTTCGAGCGTGAGCGTGCCCACGCGGATCGGTTGAAAGAGGAGCGACGCTTCGGCCTCGGCGCGGGTCGGCCAGTGCGTCTCGGGGATGGTGTGCCGGATCGGGTTTGCGGGATGCCAGGTCATATCAGGTCTCAGGCGAGCAGTGTAGCAGTTACCTGCAAGCCGGTGGAAACACGCCGACGCGCTAGACGTTAGAGCGCCCCGGCGCATATCATTGTCCTCATGCAGGAGGAATCACAGGTTTGACTGACGAGCTGCTTAAATGGCGCGCCGAGTTTCCGATACTGGATAAGACGACTTATCTGATCTCGCACAGCCTCGGCGCGATGCCGCGCGCGACTTTCGACAACCTACAGGCTTACGCCGAGACGTGGGCGACGCGCGGCGTGCGCGCGTGGGGCGAGGGTTGGTGGGAGATGCCGCTCGCGGTCGGCGACGAGGTGGCGCGCATCATCGGCGCGCCGCCCGCATCGGTCGCCATGCACCAGAACGTCTCCGTCTGCCAGTCGGTCATCCTCTCCTGCTTCGAGCCGGACGCGCGCCGGAACAAGATCGTCTATTCCGATCTGGAATTCCCCTCCGTCATGTATGTCTACGAGGCGCACGCGCGCGAGGGACGCTTGCGCGTCGAGCGCGTCGCGTCCGACGACGGGATGACCGTCTCTCTGGAGAAGATGCTCGCCGCGATTGACGAGGAGACGCTCATCGTCCCCATCTCGCACGTCCTTTTCAAGAGCGCGTTTCTGCAAGACGCGCGCCGCATCACCGAGCGGGCGCACGAGGTCGGCGCGCTCGTCGTCCTAGACACTTACCAGTCGGCCGGGACGGTTCCCTTCTCCGTCACAGACCTCGACGTGGACTTCTGCACGGGCGGCTCGGTCAAGTGGCTCTGCGGCGGCCCCGGCGCGGGCTACCTCTACGTGCACCCGCGCTGGCACGCGCAGCTTCAACCCAAAGTCACCGGCTGGATGGCGCACGAGCACCCCTTCGCCTTCGAGGGCGGCCTGACTTACGCGCCGGGCATCGCGCGCTTCCTGCACGGCTCGCCCGCCATCCCCGCGCTGTATGCCGCGCGCGGCGGTTATGAAATCATCAACCAAATCGGCGTCGAGCAGATTCGCGCCAAGAGCACGCGGCAGACGACGAAGCTCATCGAGATCGCCGAGGCGGCGGGCTTGAACGTCACCAGCCCGCGCGAAGCCGAGAGGCGGGGCGGCACCGTCACCGTCAACGCCCCGCACGCCGCCGCTGTCACGCGCGAACTAATCCGCCGCGAGATCATCGTGGACTTCCGCCCCGGCGCAGGGATACGCATCTCGCCGCATTTCTACACGAAGGACGAAGAACTCGACATCGTCGTCCGCGAGATACGCCGCATCCTCGACACGCGCGCCTACGAAGCGCACGAGGCGACCGGCGCAGCGTATTAACCACAGTGACGAGTGACGGGTGACAAGTGACAAGTTAAAACCAGGAACTCGTCTTTAAACTTGTCTTTGCTCTCGTCACTTGTCACCCGTCACTTGTCACTGTCTTCTTATGTCAAAAAACTACGGCGAAAACGCCCCGCTCTCATACAACAAATACTTGCGCGTGGCGGATTTGATCGCCTTGCAGGAGTGTCTCTCCGACCCGGCGCATCACGACGAACTGCTGTTCATCACCATCCACCAGACTTACGAACTCTGGTTCAAACAGATACTCCACGAGATTGATGCGAGCGTCGCTTTGATGAATGAGGATCGCGCCTTCGTCGCGGCGCGCGCGCTGGCGCGGGTAGTGGAAATCGAGAAGGTGCTCGTCAACCAAATTCACATTCTTGAGACGATGACGCCGATCAGCTTTCTCGGCTTTCGCGACGAACTCAACCCCGCGAGCGGCTTCCAGTCCATGCAGTTTCGCGAAATCGAATTCGCCTCCGGCCTCAAAGACCGCGGCACGCTCGACGCCTTCCGCGAAGACGAATTCGCGCACACGCGCTTGCAGGCGCGCTTCGACGCGCCCACGCTCGCCGAAGCCTTCTACGCGTTCCTCCGTCG
>DATCWB010000389.1:0-26319 GCA_036566625.1 Pyrinomonadaceae bacterium | reverse complement strand
CCGAATCCCGTCGTCATGAAGAGAAACATGAAAGCGATGAAACCGCATTGCAAAAAGAGCGGCGGCTTGTGCCGTCTCAGGTTCATCCAGAAGGAGGCGACCGTGATGCAGGCGAACATCACATATCTTCCCGTCATCTCGACGATGCGATGCACCCCCGGCAACTCTTCATAGCCGTTCAGCGGCGGAGGAGTAATGGGCAGATACTTGACGACCAGCCGCGTCCAGCCCCACTTGCCGTATAAACTTCTATGCCCGAACACGGTTTTCCAGATGACGAACGGGTCTTGCAGCAGGTAAGGCAGAGAGGCGACGAAGACGGCTGCCGTCGCCATGCCGAAGAATTTGAGGCGCGTTCGCAGGTCGGGCAAAAACAGGAAGATGGCGGGCGCGAAAATGAGCGGCACAATCTTGATGTTCAACGCCATCCCGAACGCCGCGCCCGCCAGCCACGGCAAATGTCTCACCGTCAGCAGGTAGATCGACAGAAGGAGAAAGAAGATCATCACCGCATCGGTGTTTCCGTGGAAACCCGAGATCAAAATCGAACCGGGGTAAACGGCGACGAGCAGCAAAGCCAACGGAGCCAATTTTAGTGCGGGCAGGCGTTCAGCCATTTTCCAGATGAGGAACAGGCTGCCGAGGTCTGCGAGGACGGAGGGGAAACGGAGCCAGAAGCGAAAGGGCAGGTGTGTCGCGTCCGCGAGGATGCCCATGCCGTGAACCGCGTGAATCATAAACGGCAGATATGTGAAAGGATTGCCCGCACGCCCCCTCCGGTAGTAAGTGCCGATGCCGCCCACCTCGCGGATGTTCGTGAGAAACTCGTTGAAGGCGAAAACGTCGAGCGACCCGCTGCTGCGGAGCGCGAGAAAAATCTTGACGACGGTTGCGGCCAGAGCACAGAGCAGAATCGCGCGTCGCCAATTTTTACTCAAAGCCATGTCGGTGATCGGTCTCGGCCGCCTGTCGCGCAGGAGCGTCGGAGCAAAGCGAGTTTGATAGCAAAAGCTTATTGCCGCGGTCTGCGCGCGCGCCAGAGCGGCGCGCTTATCCATCTCAGAGCGGCGCGCTTATCTGCCTCAGAGCGGCACGCTGATCGTCTTCATGATCTCGCGCAGGACGGCCTCGGCCTCTTCGCTGCGGCGCAGGGAAGAGGAGAAGCGCGAGTTGACGACGAGGCGGTGCGCGAAGACCGGGAGGACGAGCCGTTTGATGTCGTCGGGCACGCAGTAGGCGCGGTCTTCGGTGAGCGCGAGGGCTTGCGCGGCGCGAAAGAGCGCGAGCGTGCCGCGCGGAGAGACGCCGAGGTCGAGCATCTCGGAGGCGCGCGTGGCCGAGACGATGCGCATCAGGTAGTCAACGAGCGTATCGTCCACCACGACGCTCGCCACGTTTCGTTGCAGCGCGGCGATGTCCGCGGCCGACAACACGGCGCGCATTTCGTTGAGCGGGTCGCGCGTTTCGCGGTCGCGCAAAATCACCTTCTCCATTTCGGCGTCCGGGTAGCCGATGCGCAGGCGGAGCATGAAGCGGTCGAGTTGCGATTCGGGCAAAGGGTACGTGCCGTGGTGTTCGATGGGGTTCTGTGTGGCGATGACGATGAAGGGCGCGGGCAGTTGATACGTCCTGCCTTCGACGGTGACGTGCCCCTCGCCCATCGCTTCGAGCAGCGCGGACTGCGTCTTCGGCGTGGTGCGATTGATCTCGTCCGCGAGCACGACGTTGGCGAAGATAGGGCCGGGCTTGAACTCGAACGCGCCCGCCGGCTCGTTGTAGACCGAGAGGCCGATCACGTCCGAGGGCAGCAGGTCAGAGGTGAACTGGATGCGCTGGAACGTGCAGTCGAGGGCGCGCGCGAGAGCCTGCGCGAGCGTCGTCTTCCCCACGCCGGGTACGTCTTCGACGAGCAGGTGGCCGCCCGCCAGGAGCGCGACCAGGGCGAGCCGCACCGCCTCGCTCTTGCCCTTGATGACGCCCTCAATCGCCGCGTGGAGTTGCACGACGCCATCGGCCGCTGCGGACACCGCTCCGGCCTCGCCCTCGCTCTGCGCCGTCTGTAAACGTCTCATCAATCGCTCTCCTGCGTCTTCCGGTCGCTGTATTCTACATGAAAGAGGGGTCAAAGAGCAGAGGTCAGAGATCTAAGGCCGGGGGTCAGTTAAAACTGTCCACACCGACCTCAGACCTTTGACCTCAGACCTCTGCTTTCGTGACTTGCCGCGCGGCGGTGTAGTAGAATCCGTGTCGCCGAATCGACGAGAGACCTCGCGCCGCGTGGTGTGAATAACGGAACTCGCGGCAATTTCTTTCGTGTAAACACCGGCAGGATTTAGATACCCACCCTTTTGAGGAAGTGAAGATGTCCCAAGATTTAAAACGTCGCAAAAATAACAGCGGGTTTTCGCTCATCGAGTTGATGATCGTGATCGCAATTATCGGGATTCTGGTCGGCGTCGGCATCCCGGCGTGGCAATCGAGCGTGCGCTCGGCCAACCAGGCCGCCGCCATCCGCACGCTCCAGGCCATCGCCGTCGAGCAGCGGATTTATTACAACTCGCACAACCGCAGTTCCTACGGGACGTTCGATCAACTGATCGCCGACGGGCAGTTAGACCGTCGTTATGCGGGCGAAGAACCGCTCGTCGAGGGCTACATCTTCCGCCTCAAGACGACGCCGAAGACCGGCAACCAGCCGCCGCTCTACACCGTCAACGCCGACCCGCAAAAACCCGACGGCGTGACCGCGACCGGCAAGGAGTTCTACTACACGGACGCCAACTCAAGCACCATCCACGTCAACGGCACGCAACCCGCCGGCCCGAACGATCCGCCGATGGGCGGGCAGTAGGAGAGCCGGGGCGAGCAGACTTTTCCGGCACACCTGTTCGGGGGAGCGCCCGCGAGCGCGCCTCGCTTGACGCTCCCACGCCCGCTTTGTTAGCATGCCGCCTCTTCAAACATTCTCTTATGCTCGCTTAGCTCAGTTGGTAGAGCACACGCTTCACACGCGTGGGGTCGCAGGTTCGAGTCCTGCAGCGAGCATTTTTTCCCGCCTCAATAAAAACTGTAAAGGACATTAACGATGCTTGAGCATCTGACGAGGGAATCGTTCTCGGCGCAGTTGAATACGAAGTTTCGGCTGGGCGTCGGGACGGAGAAGATGGTCGAGTTGGAACTGGTCGAAGTGCAGGCGCACGGCGACGTGACGGGGCAGACGGAGCGATTCTCGGTCTTCTTTCGCGGCCCCCTCGACCGTTTCTTACCGCAGAGCACTTACCGGATGGAGCACGAAGCACTGGGGGGCACGGAGATATTCATCGTCCCTGTTCGCAGGGACGATGCGGGCTTTTATTACGAGGCCGCTTTCAATCGCGTGAAGTAGCGGATGTCGTTTGCGGCGCGGCGGGCGTGCGCTCCATGTGGATGTAGGCTCCCACCTCTTCAATCTGCGTGAAGCCGAGTCGCTCGTAGAAACGCAGCGCGTCGATGTTTAGTTGGAAGACCATGTGGCGCAGCGGCAAGTTCGCCCTTTCGGCTTCCCCTATCAAGGCTCTGACCAGCGCCGCGCCGATGCCTCGGTTCTGAAACTCCGGCAAGATGGCGATGTCGAGCAGGCGTATCTCATCCGCCGACTTCCCGATCCAGAATCTTCCCACCGGACGATCCTTGTAGAGAATGATGCTGTATTCCGCTTCGGGAAAGCGCGCGAAATATTGCGCGCCCTGCGCTTCGAATTGCTGACGCAGAAAGGCGCGCTTCTGCGCCTCGTCCCAGGGCACGAGCGCCATCTCGTCGGCGCGCGAACTGGCGTACACGTCAAGCAAAAACTCTTCGTCCTCGGGTCGCACCGCACGCAAAGCGACCTCGCCACCTTCATCGAGTGGACGCAACATCTTTTCGCTGGCCTCCATCAACTTATTCCGTGAACGAGATGCATTATAGCGCGCCGAGCGGAGCGCGGGAACGGGCGCGTGTCGAGCGTTAGCGGGCGCGAGACCTTGACGGCGCGTGCCAGCCTGCGACGCGGGTTCAACTGGTCTTCATTGCGGGGTTATCAATCGGTCGCATGTGGTTGATGATCGCCTGATAGTAAATGCCCTTCCCTTTATCGCTGGCATCCACCAAAAACAGGGTGAACTTTCCGAGCGCCGCGTGTTGCAGCACGTAGGTTTGTTGCAGGTCGGATAGTTCCATATTGGCTTTGAAGAGGAGCGAAAAGCATTCGCCTTCCAGACGCGCCTCGCCTTTGCGTGCGGGTCGCCTGCGGTCTTCGACTTTGACGAGCGTCAGGCCGACCACCTTGTACGGCCCGACCGTGACTTGAAACTCGCTCTGCAAATACGGCTCGAAGGTTGCGCGCGTGAAATGAAAGAGCGGGTCGCCCGCGGCTTGTTCCGGGATTTGGTAATAACCCCTGGAATCCTTAACTCGATGCTGCTGGCCGAAAGCGAAGCGCGGCGATTGCGACAAAACGGCGGCCGCGACCACAGAGACACACGCAGACCTAAAAAAGTCCCGACGAGAAATAGACACTTGTTGTGGCTCCTAAAAGATTTGGAAGTTTCTAAAGTAGAGATTCAACGAGGGTAACGAAGCAAGGGACTTTAAAGAACGTTGTGCCCTTCTTTTGAGCAGTGTAATAGTTTAGACATAATTTGACAACGTTAAATTAAACAAGTTACATCCCGGTTGTCACTTATCGCTACGCCGCGACGAACGAACCGCCGAGGATTGGAGTCTCGTCCGCGCATACAGACCACTACGGCGGCGAGACGGCGAGTGTTGAAGGGCGCGGCAAGGCGCGTGGTCTTCAGGTCAGCAGGGCGCTGATCTCGTGTTCGCCGGGTCTGCTGAAATCGCAGTACCATAACCCGACGTGGCCGAACGGCTGCGGCCACTTCAGGCAGATTACACTGTCGGCCACGGCTTCGATTACCTCCCGGCTCTCCGGCGAGGCCACGGGCACGGCGGCGACGATTCGCTCCGGCCGTTTTCTTCTGAGAGCGCGGATCGCAGCCCTTAACGTCAAGCCCGTGCGAATCCCGCAGTCCACCAGCAGGATGGTTTTGCGTGCGAGTTCCACCGGCGGGCGTCCCGCACGGCAGACCCGCTCGCGCCGTGCGAGACCATCGAGTGCGTCGGCAACAAAGTGGTCGAACGGCGATTGCGGCGCGGGCGGGCGGGGCGGCAATTCTTCGTCTAAGACTAGTGACCCGGCGGCGTTGACCGCGCAGACCTGGGAATCCGCCCCGTCAGGCGTGAGCAGGCGGCGGATGATCACGAAGTCGAGCGGCAGGCCGAGAAGTCGTGCCACTTCATGCGCCACCGGCACGCCGCCAAGGATGGGCGTCAGAACAATCGTATCTTCGCGCGACTTGAACTCCCCGAGCGCGTGTACGAGTTCACGGCCTGCGCTCTGGAGATCGGGGAAACGCACGTCGCGCCCCGCCCGGTCGCCCATCGTGTCTGATGGCGCCTGGTCTTGAGCAAGCATTTGTTTGTCCTCAACCGGCTTAATCAAGTTCACTCTAACAGTTAATCGTAGATTAACGGGCTTGATTTTGCTCTTGATATTGTTGTGTTCAAGCCGTACAATGTTGATCCCGTCAGGGCTCAAGCCTTTCAGAATCCTGTATCCCGGGCGCTGGCACACTGTTCTACTGAAGCGGGCCGCACTCTAAGCAAGAAGATCCCATAAGGTCAAGACGCATCACCCGGTAATGAATCTTCGATGATATTTATCGAAGTGTGCTCTATAACTTCAATTCCCACTCTCAGGATACTCCCCCTGAAGTTGAGTTAAGAAGGAGAAATGCATGTCCGAACCGTTCCTGTCTGAGATCAAGATATTTTCCTTCGACTTTCCCCCTAAAGGCTGGGCCTTTTGTAACGGGCAGTTCTTGCCCATCAACCAGAATCAGGCGCTTTTCGCGCTGCTCGGCACGACCTACGGTGGCAACGGGCAGACCACGTTTGCGCTGCCCAACCTGCGAGGTCGGGTGCCCATCCACTTCAGCGACGGCCATACGCTCGGCGAGGCGGCGGGTTCGTCCTCCGTCACGGTCAACATCCAGCAACTGCCGACGCATGTGCATTTTCTTCAGGCCACGAATACTACGGCCACGCTTGACGCCCCCGGCGGCAACCTCCTCGGCGGTGCGCCCACAAACGCCTATGGCCCGGCGTCCAGCTTGACGGCGATGGCTGCCGGCACGGTGTCGAATGTCGGAGGCAGCCAGCCACACAACAACATGATGCCGTACCTGGTGCTGAACTTCTGCATCGCTTTGCAGGGCATCTTCCCCAGCCGCAATTAAAGGAGGCGAATCATGCCAGAACCCTATGTCGGTGAAATCAGAATGTTCGCGGGCAACTTCCCTCCCGTTGGGTGGTTGTTCTGCGAAGGTCAGCAGCTTTCCATCTCGGAGAACGAAGTCCTTTTCCAGTTGATCGGCACGACCTACGGCGGCGACGGCCAGGAGACCTTCAACCTGCCGA
The DNA here is from genome assembly GCA_036566625.1 of Pyrinomonadaceae bacterium. GTDB lineage: Bacteria > Acidobacteriota > Blastocatellia > Pyrinomonadales > Pyrinomonadaceae > JAIVJZ01. The sequence continues at coordinate 19,818 of DATCWB010000389.1, read as the reverse complement.
ACCTCCAGAGCCGCATCCCCATGCACTTCGGCGCGGGGCCGGATGGCATTACCTATCCGCTCGCCCAGATGGCCGGCACGGAGCAGGAGACGCTCACCGTGCAGCAGATACCGAATCACACACACGCATGGCTGGCCTCGAACGCCAATGCGAACACGAAAAACCCCGTCGGCGGCGTGCCGGGCATCGTGCAGGGAGACTTCTACACGACTAGCATCTCGCCCATCGGCATGTCGGCGCAAAGCATCACCCCCGCCGGCGGCAGCCAGCCGCACGAGAACACACAGCCGTTCCTCTGCATCAACTACATCATCTCGCTCTTCGGGATATTCCCCAGCCCCAGTTAAGGAGACAACAATGTCAGACCCCTTTTTGGCAGAAATCCGTATCTTCCCCTTCAACTTCGCGCCGACGGGCTGGGCGTTCTGCAACGGGCAGTTGATGCCAATCTCCCAGAACACGGCCCTCTTCGCGCTGCTCGGCACGACCTACGGCGGCGACGGCAAATCCACCTTCGCGCTCCCTAACCTGCAAGGCAGCGCGGCCATGCACCCGGGGCAAGGGCAGGGTCTTTCCCTGCGCGACCTCGGCGAGATAGGCGGGGCGGAAACTATCACCCTGCTAGTCTCGGAGATACCGGTGCACACACACGCCGCCAATGGCTCGGACGAAGACGACGACTCAACGCTTCCGGGCAATCATGCCTACGGCAAGCTTTCGGTCGCTTACGCCCCCGGAAACTCGCCGCTGGGGACAATGGCGCCCGAGTCGCTTGCGCCGGCCGGCGGCAGCCTCCCGCACAACAACATGCAACCGTACCTGACGCTGAACTACTGCATTGCCATGCAGGGCGTCTTCCCACAACGCCCCTAGCAGCCCGGCCTTGAAACAAAGCGAGGGGCGCGACTTGACCAAACGCCCCTCGCTCACACAAACTAGAGAGCCCTCGGGCGTCGCAGGCTTGCGACGCCCTCTTGACGAGACTGACGCCTCACGAGTTGAGCCACTCAAGTCGTCTGTAACCCCCAAGGAGAGTTATGAAATACACGTTCCCCCGTTTCGCGTCCCGCAGTTCGAGAACTTTCGTCGCCAACCTGCTCGCCTTCCTCCTGCTCGCATCACAGTTCGCACCTCTCGCGTCGGCGCAGACGGCGAGAAACGGCGTGCGCCGCCAGCAGCCCGAGAAAGTTAAGGGCGCGCAGCCCGGCAAAGCCGAGGGCAACAACGGGGGCGAGAAGTCCGGCATAGGCGCAATCGTGCCCGCGGCTGCCTCGATCACCGCGACGAAGACGGACAACATTCCGCAGGCGACACAGGTCGCGCCCGGCTCGACCATCAACTACACGGTCACGGTCACCAACAACGGAACCGAAACGGTCAACGGCCTCACCTTCAACGACACGCCCGACCCGAACACCACGCTCGTCGAGAACTCGATCTCCACGCAGCCCGTCGCCAACCCGGACGCCTACAACGTCATCGGCAACGTCGCCATCGAGCCTGATGCGACGGAAGGACTGCTCGCCAACGACTGCGACCCGGACAACGGCGCGACGTGCAGTTCGTCGGGACTGACGGCCTCCGGGCCGACCACGGGGCCGGCAAACGGGCAGGTCACGATCAACTCGGACGGCTCTTTCACCTACAACCCGAACCCCGGCTACAACGGCACGGACTCGTTCACCTACACTGTGACGGACGCGGGCGCGGACAACACCGCCGGCAACGCCGACGACAAGACCGACACGGCCACGGTGACGCTCACCGTCTCCGCGCCCATCTGGTTCGTCAAGTCGGGCGCTGACCCCGGCGGCGACGGCCGCCTCGACACCCCGTTTAACTGTTACACGGGCACGAGCGTTCCCACCACCGGGCCAACCTGCTTCTCCGACACGGCGGCCGACGAGGCGGGCGATTCGATCTTCCTCTACGACGGCAGCTACACGGGCGGCTACGCGCTGCTCGCCGACCAGAAGCTTATCGGGCAGGGCGCGAGCGCCTCGCTCGCCTCCCTCCACAACAACGTGACGGTCGAGCCTTACAGCAAGCCGCTGCCCGCGACCGACGGCACGCCGGCCGAGGTCGTCATCACGACCACGCTGCCCGCCACCCACGCCGTCCCCGTCTCGGCGGGTGGCATCGTGCTGCGCGGCTTCACGGTCAGCACGACGACGGGCGCTAAAATCTTTGGCAGCGGCTTCGGCACGCTCACCGTCGGCAGCAACACCTCGCCCGACGTGGCCTTGAACGGCGCGGGTCAGGCGATCAATCTGACGAACGGAACGCTCGCCGACACGTCCGGCTTCCAGAGCGTGGCGACGACTTCGAGCACGGCGCAGGGCATCTTCCTGTCGCAGGTCGCGGACTCGGGCGCGGGAACCGTCACTTTCGGCTCGACGACCGTCTCCGGCTCGGTCACGCAGGGCATCCTCGTCCAGCAGTCCACCGCCGACATTGATTTCGGCAACACCACGGTCGGCACGGCCACCGTGCTAACCGGCGGCACCGACGCCATCTCCCTGCAAAACAACGCATCGGGCACGCGCACCTTCGGCTCCATCACGACGCAGAACAACAGCGCGGCGGGCTTCCTACACGGCGCGGGGGGCGGCGCGGTCAGCATCACCGGAGCGACGACCATCACCAACCCCGGCGGCATCGGCATCGACATCCAGAGCTCGAACGCCAACCTGACCTTCGCCGCCACGAACGTCAACAAGAACGCGTCCGCCGGCACGGGCGTCAGGCTGCTCAACAACGCGTCGCGCACCATCAGCTTCTCGTCGCTCACCATTACCGCCTCTAACGGCACGGGCATGCTCGCCAGCGGCGGCGGCGCGATCAACACGGGCGGCGGCAGCATCGGCGCGACGGGCGGCCCCTCGCTCGATCTGGGCGGCGTCGCCCTCGGCCTCAACTTCTCCAGCCTCTCGTCCACCAACAGCGGCACCTTCGGGGTTTACCTGAACGCCACGTCAGGCGCGATCACGACGACCTCGACCGGCATCACCAACCCGACCGGGGCTGGCATGTCTATCGCGGGCGCGACCGGCGGCCCGTATGACTTCGGCAACACCTCGGTCATGGGGTCGGGCAACACCGGCGTCGATCTCGGCACGAACTCGGCCGCCATCACCTTCGCCGACCTCGACATTAACCCGGATTCCGGTCGTCGCGCCTTCCACTCCGTTAACAGCACCGGCACGATCATGACGACCTCCGGCGATATTCAGTCTTCGGGCAACGTCGCGCTCGAAATCGCGGGCGCGAGCGCGGGCGCGCGCACGCCCATCGCGATGACGCTCACCAATCTCGACTCGACCAACAGCATCGGCAACGGCGTCGATTTGAACTTCGTCTCCGGCAACCTGACGGTCAACGACCCCGGCGTCGCCACCAACATCACCAACGCCGGCAACGGCGCGGCTGGCACGGGCGTCGGCATTCGCGTGCAGAACACCGCCGCCGGCACGATTAGCTTCGGCAACACCACGGTCTCGGGGCCGGGCAACACCGGCGTCTTTTTGAACGCCAACGCGGGCAACGTCGCTTTCGTCGCCCTCAATATCACCCCCGATGCCGCGCAACGCGCCTTCCACGCCACCAGCAACACCGGCACGATCAGCTCCACGTCCGGCACGATCACGACGACGACCGGCACGGCCGTCGAGATCGTCGGCGTCAGCGCCGGCAGCCCGACCCCGCTCAACATGTCGCTTACTCAGGTCAACGTCAACGGCGCGCCGAGCGGCATTGTCCTGACGAACACCACGGCCAACACCGGCGGCTTCGTCGTTAACGGCAACGGCACGAACGCGCGCAACGCTTCGGGCGGCGTTCTCAACAACACCACCGACGACGCCATCCGCCTGACCAACGCGAACACCGTCATCCTGAAATCACTCAACCTGACAAGCCCCGGCGACACGGTGCAGGCACTCATCGCCGACAACGAGGACGAAACGGGCGAGCACGGCATCGAGGCCATCGGCGGCGGCAACATCATCCTCTCCGGCTTCCTCATCGACTCCCCGGCGGGTAGCGGCATGATCGGGCTGAACCTGACGGGCACGAACCGCCTTAACAGCGACAGCCTCGTCACCAACATCGACAGCGCGGCCGCGCACGGCCTCTTCCTCAAGAACAACAACGTCAACCTGACGCTGTTCGAGGTCAACAACACCGACTTCACCAACTCCGACTCCGGCGCTTCGACCGTCAACGTCAAGAACGAGGGCACGGCCAACATGACGGTTCAGGTGCAGGGCGGCTGCATCTTCGAGGCGCTCAACAATCAGGCCGTGACGATGGACGGCGGCGCGAGCGCGGGCACGACGGGGACGCTCACCTCGCTCGTCAACGGCAACATCTTCCGCAACGCCGTCGCGTCGAACGCGGGCGGCACCAACATCACTTCCGAGAACAACGTGGCCGCACTCGTCATCAACGGCGCGACGCACAACGCCACCATCACCAACAACACCTTCGACAACATCGCCGAGGACGGGCGCGTCGCAGGCACCTCGATCATCCGCACGCAGAACAGCGGCGGCAAGCTGACGGCCGTCGTCTCCAACAACACGATCCAGAACATCGCCTACCAGTCGGGCGCGGGCGGCCGTCACGTCATCGGCCACGTCTTCGAGCCGGTCTCCTACACCGCCACTGACTTCTCTAACCTGAGATTCGAGAACAACACCGCCACCAACATCACCTACACCGCTAGTAACCGCGAGTTCATCTTCGTCGACTACCGCGCGAACTCGTCGAATGGTGACATCAAGATTAACGGCAACAACTGGAACATGCCGACCAGCGCCTCCACGTCGGAGGCCATGGAACTGCGGTTCCGCCCGACCAACGCCTCGACCATTGATCTACAGGTGGACAATAACGGGCAGGGCACCGGGGCCATCTCCAACACAGGTGATCAATTCCTCGACATTGACGCCGAGACTGCTGCTGTAACCGTGAACGCTACAGTCACGAACAACAAGTTCACAAACAGCAACGTGACACCGGGCACCGCCATTGATTTCGCCACCGAGGCAGCTACCTCGAACATGTGCGTTAACGTCAGCGGCAACAACGTGACCGCTGCGGGCAACACTATCTCGCTCACCGAGACTGCCGGGAATATGACGGTCACGCAGGCAAATTCCGGGGCAGTCACGACGGCCAACAACGGCGCAGTTGTCATCGTCGCGGGCGCACCCGCCTTCGGCCAGTCCGCCTGCGCGCTGCCTACGAACTCAATCGATTTCATCGCCGAGTCCGACAAGGCGTCCGACAGCGCGCCTGCGAGCAAGCAGGCAGGTGCGTCGTCCACACCCGCGCAGCAGTTCGTCGTTCCCGTCGCCGCGTCGTTGCAACAGACGCCCGCGCCGTTCGTCGGGCAGATTAATGCGCCCGTCGCGCCGCAGCGCGCGGCCACAACGACCGCCGCCGCAGTCACGGCAAACTCCGGCAACGCGCCGGTTGCGAACATCGCCGGCAAGCAGACTTCCAACGGGAAGACCGCCAGAACCGGTAAGCAGACCATCGCGCCGAGCGCACACGACGGCACGGTGCATGTCAACATCGGGACTCTCGCGCCCAACGACTCCGTCCAGATCACCTTCTCCGTGACGGTCAACAACCCGTTCCCGAGCGGCGTCACGAAGGTCGAGAATCAGGGCACGGTCACGGGCACGGGCATCTCGCCCGTCCTGACGGACGACCCCGATAACGCGACGAGTTCGACCGACAAGACGGCCACGCTCGTTCTCACTCCGCCCGACATCAGCATCAAGGATGCCTCGGCGGGCGAACCCGAGAGCGGCTCGACGCAGATGGCCTTCACGGTCACGCTCTCGCACGCTTACCCGCAGAACGTCACGGTCAACTACGCGACCGCCAGCGGCGGCGCGAACCCGGCCACGGGCGGCGCGGCCTGCGGCGACCCGAACGTCGATTACAAGACCGCGTCGGGCACGCTCACCTTCACGCCGGGACAGACCGTGCAGACCGTCTCGGTCGAAGTCTGCTCCGACTCGGACGCCGAGGAGAACAACGAGACATTCCTCGTCGATCTCTCGACGCCGGTCAACGGAGCCATCTCCGGCGGCACGGCCACGGGCACGATCAAACCCGACAACACGCCGGGCACGGTGCTCATCAGCGAGCTTCGCACCAGCGGACCTGGCGGTCTCGAAGACGACTTCGTCGAGTTGTACAACAACACCGACGCGGACATCGCCATCGGCGGGTGGGGTCTCTTCAAGAAGGGTACGACGTGTGCGGACGCGCCGGTGCTCGTCGCCACCATCACCGCGGGCACGAATCTTCCCGCACGCGGCCACTACCTGCTCACCGGCTCGCAGTACAGTCTCACGACTACGGCGGCCAGCGATCAGCCCTTCGCAACACCGCTCGGCGAGGACTCGAACGTCGGTCTCTTCTCGACGGCCGACACGCTCCTGCTCTCGTCCGACAACCGGCTCGACGCCGTCGGGTTCGGCACGAACACGGGTAACAACTGCGATCTGCTCCGCGAGAGCACGACGCTGACGCCCACCTCCGGCGCGGGCAGCGATACCGAGCACAGTTTCGTACGCAAACTGACGACCGGGACGCCGAAGGACACGAACAACAATGCGGCGGACTTCTACCTCGTCTCGACGACGCCGGCAACTCCTGTCGGCGACAACGCGACGCCCGTCCTCGGCGCACCGGGGCCGGAGGAAAATGAGTCGCCGATTCAACGCAACGCCGACATCAAGGCGTCGCTGATCGACCCGACGGTCTCGTCGAATGCGCCTCCCAACCGGGTGCGTAGCTCGTTCGGGGCAAACCCGGTGAACGCCGCCTACGGCACGCTGTCGATCCAACGCCGCTTCAAGAACACGCTCAACGTGCCCGTGACGCGGCTCCGCTTCCGTGTCGCTAACGTGTCAACGTTCAACCACCGCGCCCCCGGACAGGCCGACTTCCGCGTTCTCAGTTCAACGGGCGTGGTCATTGATTCGGCGGGCAACACGGTGGAGACGGTCAACGGGCTGACGCTCGAACCGCCGCCACAACCTAACGGCGGCGGCTTGAACTCCTCGCTCACCGTGGTGCTGCCGGGCGGCGGTCTCACGCCGGGCAACTCGATAGACGTGCAATTCCTCCTCGGCGTGCAGGAGCAAGGCAACTTCGCCTTCTTCGTCAACGTCGAGGCGTTGGTCGGCCCTCCCGAGCAGAACCTCGTCGAGGCCACCAGCGCGACGAAGAGCGGCACGACCTCCAAGCAACGCAACGCCGCGGGAGGTGCCGAGCAGAAGCAACCCTAACCATCAACCCTTAAGGCTTTCGCTCGTGCTGTAAAGCAACGGGCGAATGGAAGAGGCCGCCAGTGCAGCGAGGGCACTGGCGGCCTCTTCATATTGTCGTGAATCGTGAATCGTAAATGGTGAATAGAAAAAGCGGGGCGGATTCTTCTCTATTTACGATTTACGATTCACCATTTACTGTTTTCTTCTATTCACCATTTACGATTCACGATTCACGGCTTTTAATCGCCCCACACGCGCGTTAAAGCCTCGGCCAGTTGGTCGCGCCAACTCGTCCAATTGTGCCCGGCCTCCGCCTCCGCATAGGCGACCGGGTAGCCCTTGCTCGCGAGCAGCACGCGCACGCGCCGGTTCACTTTCCAGAGCGGCTCCAACCGTCCCACGTCGAAATAAAACTTCAGCGGTCGCGCCGGCCGCATCGTCTCCAACCCGGCGAGCGTCGTCACCACGCGCTCGTCGTCAATCTGGAAGGCCGTGGACTGCCCGGCCACGCGCGCGAACGTGTCCGGGTGACGCAGGGCCGTCCAGACCGAGATGACGCCGCCGAGGCTCGCGCCCATCAAAGCGCGCCCCCCGCGCTCGGCGCGCGTGCGATAGCGCGCGTCAACGAAGGGCACGAGTTCCTTCGCCATAAAGTCCGCGAACCTGTCGTTCGCCCAGTACTCTTTGAAGCGTTCGACCGGGTCAACGAAGACGATGATGAAAGGCGCAACTTTGCCCTGCGTGATCAACGCGTCGGCGACGACGGCCGCGCGTGCGCGCTCCGCGTACTCCGAGCCGTCTTGCAGGTACAGCACCGGGTAGCGTGCGTCTCCGCCGCCGCCGCGCGCATAAGCGGGCGGCAGGTAGACCTGAATCCTGCGCTTCCCTCCTTCGAGCGCGCTCGCCGGCGCGTCCAACTTCTCCAGCGTGCCGCGCAACTCCCACTTCGCGTCCGCGAGCGCGGAAGGCCGATAGGCGGGCATCGTGAAGAAATTGTTGAAGCCGCCGACGCCGTTGTCGAGTTTGCGTTCGTTCAGAGGATCGTTAATCCACTCGCCGTCGGCGATGAACTTGTATTCGGCGCGCGCGTCCGGCGCAAACTTGCGCGTCAGGTATTTCACGTCCGTCCCCGCCAGTTCGCGCAAGACGACCCGGCGCGGACTCCAACTCGTAAAATCCCCCGCCACCTCCACGTGCTTCGCCTTGCCGCGATACACGAACGTGACCTGCCCATCTTCGACGATGGGGCTGCTCGTCGCCTTCTTCAAACGCTCAAGCAGGGCGGGCGTCGGCTCGTTTGCCGCCTCAACCGCGCGCAACTCTTCCTTCGTCCGCCCGCGCAGCACGAGGCGTCGAAACGCGCTCGCGCCCGTCCGTTTATGCCAGCCGAAAACCAACGTCGTCTCTCCTTCGGGCACGCGGAAATCCGACTCCGCCACGCCATCTTTGTTCACAGGCACCTCTCGCGCCTCGCCGTTGACCGAAGCATAGACGCGCGTTCCCACCCCGACCGGCGCACCGAGTTTCAAGACCGTGCCTGCTTCGAGATGCTGCAAGTCCTCATCGTCATAGGTGCTGCCCGCCGCGTCCGCGTCTGCCGGGGGCGGATTCTGCGTGTAGCGCGCCGCCACGATGTCGGGCGTCTCAAGGTTGCGCCCCTCCGAGAGGTTCGAGGCCAGGCGTATGAACTGCGCCATCGTCCACGCGAGCGGCGTCGCCGAACCCGTGCCCTCGCCGAAGACGAACTCCGCACGCGGCACGTCGCGCCTGTCCCAGATTTGTTCGGGCAGCATCAGGCCATCGTTCGCGAAACCGAGCATGTGCCCGAGACGCATGCGCGCCGCCACACGCTCGCCGCGCGCCAGTTCGTATTGGCCGCGCTCGCCCGAGAGCAGCGCCCACAGGCGACCCTTGCCCGTGTACTTGCCGTCGAAATTCCACGGCCGCCCGTCGTCCATCTCGCCGTAGCCGTCGTGGTTGTAGCGATACCACGCCGCGCCGTTCGGCGTCTCGACCTTCAACACCCTGTCCACCACCGCGACGGACTTCGCGATCAAAGGATCGTCGGCGCGTTTCACGCCGAGGCGCACGAGTTCGAGAAAGCCCGCGTCAACGTATTCGCGCTCGTCGTAGTCCGCGCCGCCGTTCCCGGCGTTCATCGTGTCCGCATCGTTCGGGTCGTCGTCCGTGTGCGCGATGCGTATGTAGTAGTTGCCGTCGCCGTGCATGCCGGTCGAGGTCGCGGTCAGGCGTTCGACGTTGCGCGCCCACTCGTCGGCCGCCGCAAGGTAGATCGCGGCCGACGGATGCGCGTCGTTGCGCCGCGCGATCTCGGCCGCGCAGACGAGTCCGGCGATCTCGGCGGCGATGGTCGAGGGCGAATAGCCCGCCTTCTCTTCCCAGCGCTCCTGCGGCGTGCGCGGCCCGTGCTTGACGAGGAAGTCTGCGGCGGGACGCACATGTTTCGCCCACGTCTCGTTGTCCGTGCGCCCGAGCGTGTAGGCGAGGATGAGCGGATAGGCCACCTCGTCCATCTGGAGCGAACCCCAGAACGGACGCCCGTCGAGCCAGGAGTTTTGCGGGAAACTGCCGTCCGCTTTCTGCTGAACTTTGAACAGGTAATTCAAAGCGCGATCCGCACCCGCCTTGTCGCCGAGCGCGTGCAGCGCGGTCGCCACCTGATAGAGGTCGCGCGACCACACCAGATGATAGCCGCCGACGTTCGGCTCGTTCGCCGTCGCGCCGCCGCCCCACGGCACGGAGAGCGAAGCGATGTTAGCCCCGCGATAGGTCTTGTCCTCGTGCGCCCTGAGAATCATCGCCGCCATGTCGAACTGCGGCTGGTACTTCGCTTCGACGCGCCTGAGCGACGCGAGATAGTCGTGCCACCCGCGCTCGTAATCGGCGCGCACGCGCGCGAACCCTTTCACGAGCGACGCGCGCGCGTTCCCGAGCGCATCCTCCTCGCCCGCCCCGAAGCCGAGCGCGACGGTGAAAGGCACGCCCGCTCGCACGCCCACGCGCGCCACCTGCACCACGTTTCCGTCCGCCGCGCGCATGTGTTGATCCGCGATGCGCCCCGCGCGCCGTAGCTGCGTGAGGCCGTCGCTCGTGCCGAGATAGCCGTTCGTCATCTCCATCAAATTCGTGTTCGAGATGAGCGCGGAAGTGCGCCCCGCGTCCGAGGCGAGCATCGCCTGCCCGCGCGTCCAAGCCGAATCGTGCAGGCCGCTGTTATTCAGCGACGGATCATAATAGAGGTAGAGCGCGTGCGCGGCGGGCGTGCGGCTCTCGAAATGCACGTCGATGAGGATCGTGTGGCGTTCGGGGTCGGTCGTGTAAGTTTTCGTGATCGTCCACGCGCCGCTCTTCGCGGCATTTGTTTGACGAAACGACAGCGCACGCGGGTCTATGATCTCGACGCGGTGCGTCGCGTCCGCCTCCTCCGTCTCGACGCGCCCGCCCGCGGAGACGACGACGAACTGCAACTCCTGCGAGTTCGCCACGTCAACGGTCGGGTAATAGACCTCCGTCATCACGCCCGCGCGCAGCGTGAACCAAACCTTCGATTCGAGCGTGTTCGACGTGCCGACGCCGTTCTTTCCCGCGCTCGGCCAGTGGGCCTCCGCGCCCGGCGCGCCCGGCGCAAGGTTGCTCTCCGTCCGCTGCGCTCTCGCTCCGCCGCCGTAGCCGCACGCCAAAATAAAAAGAACGCACCACGTCGATGCGTCCCGCACAAGTTTAGCTTTCATCGTTCTTCTCTTCGGTTAATTGTTCGTCAAAAATTCGCATCCCGTCTTCCTTCGCGCCTCGGCCGCCTCCAGCGTGAGAATAATTTTTCACGCTGGAGGCGACGGGGGCGCAAAGAAGAAGTTAACTTGTCACTCGTCGCTCGTCACTCGTCACTGCTTTATCTTACCCCTGCCTGCGCCCGAGCATGTCGAGGCCGACGGCCGTGACGAGGATCGCGCCCTTGATGATGTACTGCGAATAAGGCTGCACGTTCAGCAGCGACATGCCGTTGTCGAGGCTCGCCATGAACAGCGCGCCGAGGCACGCGCCGAAGACCGTCCCGCGCCCGCCCATCAAACTCGTCCCGCCGATGACGCACGCCGCGATGGCGTCGAGTTCGAGCAGGTTACCCGCGTCCGGCGACGCGCTGCCCACGCGCGCCGTGTAGATGAGCGAGGCCACGCCCGCCAGCGCGCCCATGATGCAGAAGACCGCCCAGATGTGTGTGCGCACGTTGATGCCGGAGAGCCGCGCCGCGTCCGGGTTGCCGCCGATGGCGTAGAGGTAGCGGCCGAACGTCGTGTTCTGCGTGAGGAACGCGCCCGCGAGCGCGACGATGATCAAAATGATGACCGGGATCGGTATCCCCTCGTATGCGTTCATGCGCAGGATGAACAAAACGACGACGAGCGACGGCAGCACGATGCGGAGCGCGAGATTCAACACGCTCGTCCGCCCCAACCCGTAACGCTCGCGCGCGCGATGACGCCTGACGTTCATCCACACGATCCCTGCGACGGCCAGAAGCGCGAGCGCCAGCCCCACGGGGCGCGTCACGAACTGCTGCCCGATGGCTTTGAAGCCCGGCAGCGTGATCGGGATCGTCTCGCCCCGCGTCATGCCGAGCACGACGCCGCGCCACGCGAGCAACCCGCCGAGCGTGACGATGAAAGCCGGGATGTTCGCGTAGGCGACGAGCGCGCCCTGCGCCTGCGCGACGCCGAAGCCGACGATGATCGCCGCCGCGAGCGTCGGCACGAGACCCCAACCGTCCGGCCCTTGCGCGACGGCCGCCACACCGCCGATGAACCCGACGAGCGAGCCGACCGAGAGGTCTATGTTCCCCGTCACGATTACCATCAGCATGCCGACGGCGAGCACGCCCGTCACGGCCGTCTGCCGCATCAGGTTCGAGAAGTTGCGCGGGTCGAGAAAAATTCCGTCGGTCGCGTAGTTGAAATAAATCCAGATGGCGACGAGCGCGAACAACATCGTGTAGGCGCGCAACGCGTCGGTCGGGATTTTGAAACCGCCGATGCGCGTCTGCCGCGTCAACTCCGCGTCGGCCGCCGCGGGCGTCACGTCGGCATTGACCGGCGGGCGATCAACTGCCGGCTCATTTGCTTGTTGGCTCATGGATGCTCCGATGAGAAGTGTTAACTTTAAATTTAAGCGGCGTGTTGCGCATGCCCCGTTGCGCAGGCCATGACCTTCTCCGGCGTCGCGCTGCGGCGCGCGAACTCGCCCGTCACGCGCCCCTCGTGCAGGACGAGCACGCGATCCGAGAGGCCGAGCACTTCCGGCAACTCAGAAGAGACGAGCACGATGGCAAGCCCTGACCTGGCGAGCGCGTTGATCTGCGCGTAGATTTCCTGCTTCGCGCCGACATCGATGCCGCGCGTCGGCTCGTCTAAAAAGAGGACGCGCGGGTTCGTCAACAACCACTTGGCGAGCACGACCTTCTGCTGGTTGCCGCCCGAGAGCGTGCCCGCGATGGTGAAGACCGAGTTTGCCTTGACGCGCAACTCACGCATCGAGCGATTGCCCTCGGCCGCCTCGCGGTCAACGTTCGTCACGAAACGGCCGGAGATGCGCGCGAGGCCGGCGAGCGTCATGTTGTTCAGGATGGTCTGGTCAAGCACGAGGCCAAAGCGTTTGCGATCCTCCGTGACGAAGCCGAGACCGTGCCGGATGGCGTCGGCCGGACTCTCTATCTTCACGCGCCCGCCCCCGACGCGCACCTCGCCCGACGTGCGTCCCGCGTGCGCGCCGAAGATCGCCATCAGGAGATCGCTGCGCCCCGCGCCCATCAAACCCGCCACGCCCAGCACCTCGCCCCGGCGCACCGAAAAACTCACCCCGTCAACCAGACGTTTCCCCGCCACGTTCGGGTCTTCGACCGTGATGTTATGCGCCTCGAACATCACGTCGCCCTGCACATGGTCGGGCACGGGGAAAATATCTCCGACCTCGCGCCCGACCATCCGCGCGATGACGCCCCGCTCGTCGAGCGCGTTCGCCTGTTCCGTGCCGACCGTGCGGCCGTCGCGCAGCACCGTGATGCGGTCGCTCATGCGAAACACCTCTTCGAGTTTATGCGAGATGTAGATCATGCCGACGCCGCGCGTGCGCCGCAGGTCGTCGAGGATACGGAAGAGCGTTTCGACTTCCGCGCCGGTCAGTGCGGCGGTCGGCTCGTCGAGCACGAGAAGACGCGCTTCCTGCGAAAGCGCCTTGGCGATTTCGACGAGTTGCTGCTGGCCGATGCCGAGGTTGCGGATGGGCGTGCGCGGGTCGAGCGGCAGGCGCAGGTCTGCGAGCAGCCGGGTGGCGCGCGCGTAGAGTTCATCCCAGCGGATGACGCCGAAGCGGCGCGGCTCGCGCCCCAGAAAGATGTTCTCGCCGATGGTCATCTCTTTGACGAGCGAGAGTTCCTGATAGATGACGGCTATCCGAGCCGCCGATGCGTCGCGCACGCTGCGGAAATTCTTAACCGCGCCCTCGATGCGAATCTCGCCGCCGTAATCGGGATAGGGGTAGACGCCGCCGAGTATCTTCATCAGCGTGGACTTGCCCGCGCCGTTTTCGCCGACGAGCGCGTGAAACTCGCCGCGCCTGAGATCGAAAGTCACGCCGTCGAGCGCGCGCACGCCGGGGAAGGTCTTCGTGATGTCGCGCATCTCTAGGAAAGGCGCGCCGTCAATGCCGTCGGTCGTCGTCGTGGTCGTCATTCTCGTTTGTCAGGTGCGTCCGGCGGATGAGCGGGCAGCCGCGCTTAGGGTGGCATCGGCTGCCCGCTCAGGCAATGAACAGTTTACTGCCCGGCGGCGGCCGTCTCGATCTTCGGGCACTGCTCGGCGGGAATCTTCTCGCAGATTTTCTCTAAAGTCTGGTAGCCGTCTTTGACGATGACGCCGATGTTGTTTTTGTCCACCGCAATCGGCTCGTAGAGCATCGAGGGCACTTTCTTCCGGCCGTTATCAACCGTGTCGTTCGTCTGGACGGTTTCGCCGCGCGCGAGTTTCAGCGCGGCGTCAACCGCGCCGTAGGCGAGCGGCTGGATCGGCTTGTAGATGGTCATCGTCTGCTTGCCCTCGACGATCAGTTGGAGCGAGGCGAGGTCTGCGTCCTGACCGGAGACGAGAACTTTGCCCGCGAGTCGCTGCCCGTCGAGAGCCTGAATCGCGCCGCGCGCCGTGCCGTCGTTGGCGGCGACGACGGCCACGACATCGTTATTGACCTGCGTCAGCGCGTTCTCCACGATGTTCAAAGCCTCGCTCGCCAGCCATTCCCGCGCCGGTTGATCCACGACGATCTTGATGTCGCCCCGATCAACGGCGGGCTTCAGGATGTTCATCTGCCCGTCGTGCAAAAGGCGCGCGTTGTTGTCCGTGGCCGAGCCCTGCACGACGACGTAGTTGCCCTTCGGCGCGTGCTTGAGGATGTAGCCCGCCTGCAACTCACCGATCTTGACGACCTGATGCGAGACGTAGAGATCAACGTCGGCGTTCTTGATCAGGCGGTCGTAGCTGATGACGGGCACGCCCTCGCGGTGCGCCATCTCGACAATCGTCGCAGCGATCTCGCCGTTGTGCGGCGCGACGATGAGCACGTCAACTTTCTGCGAGAGCAGATTCTCGGCCTGTTTGATCTGCAAATTGTCGTCGCCGTTCGCCACCTGCACGGAGAGTTGCGCGCCGAGTTCCTGCGCGCGCTTCTCCACCAAATCCTTGTCGCGCTGCCAGCGTTCTTCCTTCAGCGTGTCCATCAGGAAGCCGATGAAGATTTTGTCGTTCGGCCCCTTCTTCCGGCGCGCCGCCCCGCTCGCGCCGCCCGCGTTTCCCGCGTTCGTGCCCGTACCGCCGCCGTCGCCGCTCGTACAGGCCGTGGCGGCCGCCAACAACAGCACCATCGCCGGCAACATGAAAAGTTTGCGTCTATACATGAATCCAAGCTCCTTCTTTTTTTTCACCGCGTCGCGGCCGGAAGAATTGAAGCGCACGCGCGCGGTATGCGTTGACAGACGGGCGGAGGCGAGAGACTTCAAACTCGATTCCTCGCCCTCCGACGGATCAGTGAAAATAAACCTGTCTGATCGATGGCCGACAGCTTAACAAAGTGGTGGCGTGAATTTCCATTGAATTATTCGCAGCCCAATGTTAAGTTGCGTTTACGCTTTGTTGTCCTGACGAATTTGGCAGACAGCTCTGTTAAGGTTTCTAACCCAACTGTACCCTGAAATTGACTCCGGTAGCCACCGGAAGCTGATAAAGGTCTTTCCGACCTCACTCCGCTGGTCGTTCCTTCGCGCATCCCGACGCGAAGCTCGCGCCATGTGTGAGGCTCCTCGTGGAGGTTTATTGATGCGTCACCTGCCGTTCAAATTTTTCCGCACGCTGTCTTGCGCAGTCCTGCTGCTGTGCTGCGCCGCGATCACCGCGAATGCTCAGTTTAGAGCCAATATTCAGGGGACGGTCGCCGATCCGACCGGGGCCGTCGTGCCCGGTGCGACCGTCACCCTCACCAACCATGAAACCGGCAAGACCCAGACAACGACGACGAGCGATGAAGGCTTTTATCGCTTTTCGGGTCTGGCTCCGGGCAGGTACACGGTCACCGGCGAGAGCGCGGGCTTCAAGCGACAGGAACTCAAGGACATCATCGTCAGCGGCGAAGACACACAGGGCTTCGACCTCACGCTGGCAACCGGCGAGATCGGCGAGACGGTCACAGTCCTCAGCGACACGGTGCCGCAACTCGAAACCGAGACCGCAAACGTCAGGGGCGTGATTACGGCCGAAGAGGTTCGACGCCTGCCGCAGATCGGGCGCAATCCTTATGAACTGGCGCGCACCGCCCCCGGCGTGCTCGGCGATGCGGCGCGCGGCACGGCCAATCAGGCGCAGTACATACCGGGCGTGGAGGGCGTCGGCGGCGGTTCCAACACCGGCGTCTTCCAGACGGAGAACCAGACGCAGATCAGCGCCAACGGCCAGCGCGTTTCGAGCAACAACTACATGGTTGACGGCGTCAGCGTGAACAGTCTCGGTCTGGGCGGCGCGGCGGTTGTCACGCCGAATCAGGAGTCGGTCAAGGAAGTTTCCGTCGTCACCAGCAGCTACTCGGCCGAGGACGGGCGCAACACGGGCGCGCAGATCAAGGTGGTCTCTCAGAACGGCACGAACGACTTTCACGGCTCGGCCGTGATCAACTACGGCTCGCCCAAACTGAACGCCTTCAACCAGTATTTCGGCAGCCCGACCCAACCGCGCGCCCCCGGCCGCGTCGAACAGTTAGAGCGCAAGTTCGCGGGCAGCATCGGCGGCCCCGTCTACCTGCCGCGTTTCGGCGAGGGCGGCCCGGCTTATTTCAGCGGAAAAAACCGGCTCTTCTTCTTCGCCTCCTACGAGGGACTGCGCCGCAGCAACACCAACTTCAGCGACATCTTCATCGAGACGCCGGAGTTTCGCGAATACGTGACGCGCGTGCGACCGGGCGGCTTCGCGTCGCAGCTTTTCAACTTTCCCGGCATCGCCCCGCGCGTCATCGCCACCGGCCTCGCCACGTCCGGGCCGAACGGCCCGAACCGTGCGATTAACGGCAGCGCGGGTCTGAGTTTCGACATCGGCTCGATCAACGCGCCTCTCGGGCAGAACGTCAACCCGACGCCGGAAGGTTTCTTCGACGGCATCCCCGACGTGACGCTCGCTCGCGTCGCCATCCCCAGAAGCACGCGCGGCAATCAATACAACGCGCGCTTCGACTACAACCTGAGCGACCGCGATCAATTCGCCCTCAGCATGTATTTCACCAAGCTCGGCGACTTCTCCGGCTCGGGGAGCGGGCGTCCGTTTGAAGACATCTCCTTTCAACCGTTCAACTCGGCCGTCGCCCTGACCAACATCCACACGTTCTCGCCCACCGTACTCAACGAGGCGCGCTTCAACTTCACGCGCTTCAACGCCAACGAACTCGACGATCTCGGTGCGGAGAATCTCTCCATCCCGCGCTTGCAGGTGCAGGGCTTCGGGCAGGCTTTCAGTTTCGGCGGCGCGCCGAGCTTCGGCATTGACCGTGGCCGGCCGAACAACCGCACGCAGAACACCTACGAGCTGCGCGACGTGTTGACGTGGGTGCGCGGCAATCAGGCTTTCAAGTTCGGCGGCGAGGCGCGACGCGAGCAGGACAACAACAACCTCGTCTCCGGTGCGCGCCCCGAATTTGTCTTCAAGAGCTTGCTCGACTTCGCCAACGATTCCGTCTTCTTCCAGAACATAGACATCGACCCGCGCACGGGCGGCGCGGCCAACGGCCAACGCTACTTCCGCTCGAACACCTATGGTCTCTTTGTTCAGGACGACTGGAAGGCGAGACCCAACCTCACGCTCAACATCGGGCTGCGCTACGAATACCAGACTCCGCTGACGGAGAAAGAGGGGCGGCTCACGAACTACGTCCTCGGCCCGAACGGCATCGTTGACGGCCGCGTCGTGCCCGTCGAACGCCTCCACAAGCCCGACCGCAACAACTTCGCGCCGCGTCTCGGCTTCGCCTATTCCCCGCGCTTCAAATCTTTCGGCGGGCTGCTGGCCGAGGATCGCGCCGTGATTCGCGGCGGCTTCGGCATCTCCTACGACCGCATCTTCTCGAACCTCCTGAGCGGCGCGCGCGGCAACACGCCGTTCTTCGCGCGCGTCGGCCTCTGTTGTTCGGGGACGAACAACGCCGCCGAACGCGGCCCGATCCTCTATTCCTTTGCCATCGCCGGCTCGCCCTTCGTGTACCCGCTGAACCCGGCGCTCTTGAGAGGCATCGATCCTTTGACGGGCGGCCTGCTCGACCCGAACCCGCAAACGCTGCCCGGCGGTTTCATCCGCCGCGACATCCCGGTCGAGATCAACGGCGCGCCGGAGAATCTGCCGAACTCCTACGTCTACAACTATTCGCTCGAACTCCAGTATCAACTGACGCGCAAGACCGTCGGCTCAATCGGTTACGTGGGGAACCTCGGGCGCAAACTGATTCGCACCATCGACCTCAACCGCTTCATGCCCGGCGACACCTTCGACTTCACACGCGACCGCGTGCAGACGGCCGACGCGCAAGGCAACCCGGTCACGCCGCGCCTTACGGGCAACCCGAATTTCGACCGCATCTTCTTCCCGCTGCCCGATGTCAATTCGAGTTACAACTCGATGATCCTGCGTGTCACGCGCCAGTACGCGCGCGGCATTCAGGGCGAAGCCGTCTATCGTTGGAGCAAGAGCATCGACACGAGTTCGTTCGGGCGCGGCACGCAGCAAGACTACCCGATTGATCAAAGGCTGCAACGCGGGCCTTCCGATTTCGACGTGAGGCACAACCTCACGGCCACCGTGCTCTGGGATGTGCCCTTCTTCCGCAACCGCGAAACGCTGGCAGGCAAAGTGCTCGGCGGTTTCCAGTTGAACGCCATCCTGTCGGCGCGTTCGGGCTTCCCCTTCACGCCGATAGTCTTCGCGCCCGACGTGGCCGACCCGAACGGCGACGGCATCCTGCCCGACCGCCCGACGCAATACTTCGGCGGCGAGATCAGGGGCGGCTCGAATCAGGATTTCATCAACGGCATCTTCGGCAACCGCGGCCCGGAAATCTTCGGCGTCTTCCGCGATTGCAACGACTTCCCGCGTCGCTGTTTCAACAGCGCGGTGCGCGGCGCGCCGGGGATAGGGCGCAACTCCTTCCGCGGGCCGGGTTATCGCTCCGTTGACCTGAGCGTCGTGAAACAGACGGCCTTACCCGGTTTCCTCGGAGATGCGGCGAATCTCGAACTCCGCGCCAACTTCTTCAACGTGCTGAACCTGCTGAACCTCCCCTCGTTCCAACCGGCGACGGATCAGGTGAACATCACGCACCCGGATTTCGGGCGCGCCACGTCCGGCCTCGCCGGGCGCGTGGTTGAATTGCAAGCGCGGTTCAGTTTCTAAGGAGCGTTTCAATTGACGCGCGAATAGCATAGGCAATTAAATCGGCCTGGCTGTTCGCGCGTCGCCTTTCGGGGAGTCCAGTTTCATGTTGATCTTCAAGTTTCGACGTTCGGCCTCTACTACATTTGTCGCGCTCTTTATCGCGGCCGTCGCCCTCTGCATGACGGAGACGCGTCCGGCCACGGCCTCAGCGCAGGCCACACCACAGAAGAATATCGAACAGAGGATCAATGCGCTTCTCGCGCGCATGACGCTCGCCGAAAAACTCGGCCAGCTACAGATGCTCGACGGCGAGGCCAACGGCAACTTCCGCCCCGAACACCGCGACCTCGTGCGACGCGGTCTGCTCGGCTCGACCCTGAACGTGCGCGGCGCGGCGCGCACGAACGAGTTGCAGCGCATTGCGATGAACGAATCGCGTTTGAAGATTCCCGTCCTCTTCGCCTTCGACGTGATTCACGGCTACCGCACGGTCTTCCCCGTGCCGCTCGGCGAAGCGGCGAGTTTCGACCCGGCGGCGGCAGAGCGCGCGGCCGAGGTGGCGG
>DATCWB010000388.1:0-8982 GCA_036566625.1 Pyrinomonadaceae bacterium | reverse complement strand
GCGTTGACGGCATAGACGAAATCCTCGTCGCCGGAGACAAGCACGGCCGTGTCGTAGCGACCGGCGAGCGACAGCATATCCACGGCGATCTCAACGTCGAGGTTGGCCTTGCGCGTGCCGTCGTAAAAGGTCTTGAGTTCTTTGTGGATGACGCGGAAACCGTTGCGGCGCATCCAGAGCAGGAAACCCTGCTGGCGTTCCGCACCCACGTCAACGCCGGTGTAGAAGAAGGCGCGCAGCAACCGCCCGTCGCCTAAGAGCACACGCAGGAGCTTGTTGTAATCAATGTCTATGTTGTGAAACCGCGCTGCGTGAAATAGGTTGTTTCCGTCGATGAAAACCGCGACTCTCCCCCGATACCCTAGCTGCCAGGAAATATTATTGGTCGGATCGAAATGCTGCATGCAAAAACACGCTCCGTTGTTAAAATTTTTGAACGTTGGAATTTCATAGGTCTGATTAACTTCATTGATCTCTAGGATGCCCGCGCGAGGCGTGTCCGGTCAAGCGAAAACGTGACGCCCGGCCTTACTTGCGCCCCCTCGGCAACTATTGCGTCGGCAACTGTTGCCCGGCCTGTTTTTCTACGGACGGCGCGGCCTGCGTCTCGGCCGCGATGATCTCGCCCCTCACGGCGTCCAGATAGACGAGATAAGGCGTCATCGCTCCCTGGCCGACGGCCAACTCCCACGCGACGCGCAATTCGAGCGCGCTCGCATCACTCGCGGTGCGGACGGGATAGACGACGAGTTCGCGGGGCGTGATTGTGTCGCCGGGTGCGACGGTGTAAGTCTGCGGAGAATTGACGCCGTTCGGCGTGAACGAGCGACCGCGCACGCGCTCGACCGCCTGATCCGCCGTCAACTGCTGCGGGCGCACGAGCGCGAGCGCGCGCGAGAGACGTTCCGTGTCGGGGATGGCCGTGGAAGACAGCGACAGCACGCGGCGGTCGTCCGTGAAGGCAATGTCGAGCACGCCGAATCCGGCGCGCAGCGGGTAGAGGAACGGTTGTTGTTGATAACGCGCGCGGCGCGTGCCGTTCGTCTCGTCCGTGCGCGCGACGAGCGAGAGGTTTTGCGGCGCGACGCCGAGCAGCGCGCCCGCGCCCGCGATGAAACGGCGCAGCGATTCGCGCCGCGACTCCTCTTCGGAATTGGCGCGCACCTGCCCGTCTTCATCCCTGATCTCGACGAGCGGCAGACGCAAAGGGGCTTCGGTCGCGGGAAGCTGACTGATCGTGGCCGTGACGGGTTGCAACTCCGGCGGCGGTTCGTTCCGCAAATTATTGTCGCGCGCCAGCGCAGCCCACCCGGCGATGGCTTGTGCGCGCCGCTCGGCGTTGGCCGCGACGATGATTGGATAAGGAGGTTCGTTCGCGCGCGGGCGCGAAGGGTCGGGGTCGCGCGATGCGGCGCACGCGCCCGCCGCTATAACGAGCGCGGCGCACAAAGCCATGCGCAACCTTGCGCCGGGGGGCATGCGTAAACCCGCGCCGGGGGCGAGGCGCAAACCTGCGCGGGGCGCGGGGCGCAAACCGGCGCACGGCGCGCTGAGTTTCACGTTGCGGACTCGTGGCATAAAAGTTTGCTGCTCGGATTGACTGATGATATAGAGACGCGCCGCGATTATACTGCATCGGGTCGGGCGCGACGAACGATCAGCGGCGCGCCCGCGAGCGCCTTCCTTTCAAACTTCCGGCAGCGCCTTCCTTTCAAACTTAAGGAACGATTGCAAAGCTTGGAGTGCGACGTATAATCACCGGACGGAGAATTGAAGCCTTGTCGAACGAAGACGACGAACTGCCGTTGATGGAGGAAGACGCGGGCGCGCCGCAGGCGATGCGCGCGTTTACGCCGGCGGAGATGGTGGCGTGCGAGGCGTGCCTGCGCGCGAATCCTCCGACGCGCATGAATTGTCTCTATTGCGGTGCGGCTTTGCCGGTCTCGGACGAGGGCGACGATCTGCGACGCCCGACGCTGAGAGCGTTGGAGGCGTGGGAGCAGGGCTTCAACGTGGTGCTGTTGCCGCAGTCGCCGGGCGGGTTGAGCGTCGATAGTTTGACGCAGGCGGCCGCGTTGTTGCGTCTGGAGGCAGGTCAGTTGCGCGAGATGACAGGGGCAGGCACGCACTTGCCGCTCGCGCGCGCCGCGACGCGCGCAGAGGCCGAGTTAGTGGACGCGAAACTCCGCGCGCTCGGCTGGCCGGTCGAGGTCGTGGCGGACGAAGACCTATGCGTCGAGACAGACCCGCCGAAGCGCATCCGCAAACTTGAGATCGGCGCAGACGCGCTTGTCGGTTGGGCGAGCGCGGAGGGCGAGGGCGTGCGCGTCGAGTGGCGCGACGTGACGCTGCTCGTCGCAGGGCGCATCGCGCGCAAGCGGATCGAGGTGGAGGAGCGGCGCGGCGGCCGTCGTCGCGGCGCGGAGGGTGAGGTGGTCGAGACGCGAGAGTTTCACGACGACGAAAGCGCGCTCGATCTCTACATCGCCGGTTCGGTCGCGGGCTGGCGTATCATGGCGGAGAACTTCGACTACTCGTGTCTCGGCGCGGCGAAGAGTTTGACGGCGGCAGAGAATTTCACACGCCTCGTCGAGACGCTCGGCGCACGCGCGCCGCACGCCGTCTATGATGATTCTTACCGGGGCGTGCGCCACCATCTGAAGTTCGCGTGGCCGCTTGCGGAACACACCGAGGCGGGCAGTCTCAGGCGCGTCCGCCCCGGCCGCTACAACGCCGAAGCCGTCACGAGCATGACGAACGAGACGCAGTTCACGCGCTACGGGCGACTGTTGCAATACTTCCGCCTGCGCCATCTCTCGACGCTGACATGAAAAACTTTCGCCGTCACAAACCCAAAGCCGCCGCGCCGTCGCGCACAGGCAACGAGCAGGAGAGGCGAGAGCCGCGAGGCGCGGCCGCGCGCCGTGACGAAACGCGCCCGGATGAAACGCGCCACAACAACAAGACGCACGGCGGCGTCGAAGCTCACGCGGGCGGGTCGAGGCAAACCCGTTCGAGGCAAACTTTCGAGAGCCGGGACGAACGACCGCCCGACGATTCGCATCTCTACGGCGTGCTACCCGTGCTCGAAGCGTTGCGCGCGGGCAACCGGCGCATCGAGCGCATCACCATTGCCGAGGGCATACACGAGTCGCGTCTGCACGAGTTGTTTGAACTGGCGCGTGAGTTTCGCGTCACCATCCGGCGCGCGCCGCGCACGGAGTTGCAGCGGATCGCGGCGGCGGGGGCGAATCATCAGGGCGTCGTCGCACACGTCGCAGCCGTCGCTTACGCGGACGCGGGCGAGTTGACGGACGCGCTCGCGGCGCGCGTCGGCACGAATGATCCGCCGCTCGCCGTCCTGCTCGACGGCGTAGAAGACCCGCGCAACCTCGGCGCGATCATCCGCACGGCTGAGTGCGCGGGCGTGCATGGATTGTTCGTGCCCGAACGCCGCGCCGCAGGTCTCACCGAGACGGTGGCGAAGGCTGCCGCGGGCGCGCTCGAATATTTGCCCGTCGCGCGCGCGACGAACATCGCGCGGCTCGTAGAGGAGTTCAAAGAGCGCGGCATCTGGACGATAGGCACGGACGCAGAGGCCAATATCGCCTACACGGATTGGGACTGGACGCAGCCGTGCGCGCTGCTGCTCGGCGGCGAGGGCGCGGGCTTGCGTCGCCTCGTGCGCGAACGCTGCGACGCGCTCGTCCGTATCCCTTTGCGCGGCCGCATCCCTTCGCTCAACGTCTCGGTCGCCGCTGCCGTCGTGCTCTACGAAGCGGTAAGACAACGAACACTTGCGCGCCCCGCGACGTATGAAGAGGAGCGAGACGGCGACGGGCTGTTTGAGAACGCGTGAAAGGGCAAAGGTAAAGAGGGAAGGGGCACAACGCGCACGTTGAATTAGACGACGAGTTAGACGATTGATGCGATGCACGCCGCTTAATTCTTATCCCTTACCCTTTACCCCTTACCCTTTCTCCTTATCTACTTTCCCCGGAGAACGCTTATGTACTGTCCGCGATGTGCGGTGCAAAATTTGGACGACGCGAAGTTTTGTCGCGCGTGCGGCGCGGACATAAGCCTCGTGCCGCACGCCTTGCAGGGCACTCTTCACGCCGCGCCGGACAGACCGGCAGCGGGCAGGGCGGCGCAGGGCGAGAAAGAGAAGAAGCGCCCGCCGGCGACTGTAGACGAGGCGTTGAAGAGCCTCTTCACGGGATTCGGCCTCCTCATTATCTTTCTCATCGGCATCTTCGTCTTTCGCGGCGCGTTCTGGCTGACGATCTGGTTCATTATCCCCGCGCTCTCCAACGTGGGCGAGGGCATCGGGCAACTCATCCGCGCACAGCAGGAGGGCGCGCGCCTGACCGCGCCGGCCACTGACGAGGACGACCATCTTCGACCCGCGCCGTTCGCGCACGCGCCTTTCGTCAAAGAACTTTCCTCGCCCGACACCACGGAGATCGTCCGTGCGCCCGCGAGCGTGACCGACGGCACGACCAGACATCTGGACGCGCCCCCGAAGACGACCTGACCCGCGCCCGATTGCCGGGACGCTGACGCTGCCATAGCCGGGAGGCGCGCCAGCCAGATTCAAGGAGACGCTGAAAAATGTATTGTCCGAAATGCGGAACACAAAACACGGACGACGCGAGTTTTTGTCGCGGGTGCGGCGCGAACGTGAGCCTCGTGCCGCAGGCTCTCGCCGGACACCTGCCCGCGCCGGTCGCCGGGGGCACAGAGGGGCGAGCCGCCAGGCACAGGAGAGACAGGCACAGGAGAGACGAGCACAAGAGAGTTGAGCCGCCGAATCTCACCTACGCCATCGTCAAAACTTTCGTCGGCATCGCCTTCGTGATCGTCGCGCTCTCAGTGCAGGACGTGATCCAGATCGCGGGGCACATCTGGTGGTTCTGGTTGCTCATCCCGGCGGCCGGCTCGCTCGGCAGCGGCATCGCGGAGTTCGCGCGTCTCTACCAGCAGCAGACGACGCAGCCGCAACTCCCGGCGGCGAACGCCTACGTACCGCCCGCCGTCTCGCAAAGCCCGCGCGCCGCCGAACTGCCGCCGCGCGTCACCACGGACTTCTACACGCCGTCCAGCGTCACCGAGAACACCACAAAACTTCTCGAAAAAGATCAGTAATGATTCCTCTCGACCCCGCGCGCACGAAGGCGCGGGAACGTGTCGCGCTAGCAGGCGCGAAATAAGAGCGCCGAAGCCGCACCGCCCGAAACGTCCGGATGACTGCCACTCGACACGCCCGCCTCTGCGTTCCCGTCTGCGTGCGTCGTGCCGACGAGCTGCGCGAGGCAATCGCGCGCGCCGCCGAAGTGGGCGAAGTGATCGAACTGCGTCTCGATTGCCTGGCAGACGACGCGCAGCTTGAGCGTGCGACGCGTGAACTCCCCGCGCTCTTTCGCGAGCGAGCACGCCCGTTCATTCTCACCTTTCGCACCCCGGAACAGGGCGGCCATCAAACAACGGACGCAGCGCGGCGCGTCCGTTTCTGGGCTGAGAACTTTTCCCCCGGCCGCGAGCGCGCCGACTACGCCGACCTCGAACTAGACCTCGTCGAGTCGCTTGCGGAAGAGGAGGCGCGCCGCGCCGACAAGTCAGACAAGTTAATCGACTGGGAGAAAGTCATCTGCTCGCATCACGATTTCGCCGCGCTCCCCGGCGACCTCGAAGCCCTCTTCGCGCGCATGTTGCGAACGCCCGCGCGCATCCTGAAGATCGCCGTGCGGGCGCGCGACATCACGGATAGCCTCGCGGTCCTGCGGATGCTCGACGAGGCGCGGCCGGCGGCGGGGCGCGAGGTGATCGCCGTCGCCATGGACGAGGCCGGACTTTTAACGCGCATCCTCGCGCCCGCGCGCGGCGCGTTTCTCACCTACGGCGCGCTCTCGCGCGAACATTCAACCGCGCCCGGCCAGACGACCGCGCGCGAGTTGCGCGATCTCTACCGGATTCACGACATCAACGAACGGACGCAGATCATGGGACTCGCCGGTTCGCCCGTCTCGCATTCCATCTCGCCGCACATGCACAACGCCGCTTTCGTCGCGCGTGGTCTCGATGCCGTCTACATCCCCTTCGAAGTCGGCGACGCACGCCTCTTCGTCCGGCGCATGGTGCACCCGCTGACGCGCGAACTCGCCTGGAACTTACGCGGCCTGAGCGTCACCGCGCCGCACAAGAGCGCGATTATGTCCGAACTCGATTCGAGCGAAGCGGCGGCGCGCGAGATCGGCGCGGTCAACACGATTGTCGTCGAAGGCGATACGCTTCGGGGCTATAACACTGACGCGCGCGCCGCCCTCGCGCCGCTCGCCGGATTGTTAAAATTGAGCGCGTCGCGCGTTGCGGTGATTGGCGCGGGCGGCGCGGCGCGCGCCGTGTTGTGGAGTTTGCGCGAGTCGGGCGCGCGCACAGTCGTCTTCGCGCGCGACGCGGAACGCGCACGCACGACGGCGGAAAATTTCGACGCCCCGTGTCACGCGCTCGACGGCGCGCGCTTCGGCGACTTCGATCTGGTCATCAACGCGACGCCGCTCGGCACGCGGGGCGAGCGCGAGACTGAGACGCCTGCCGCGGCCTTTCAACTTCGCGGCGCGCGCGCCGCCTACGATCTCGTTTACAATCCGCGGGAGACGCGCTTCATGCGCGAGGCGCGCGCCGCCGGGTGCGAAATAATTCTGGGCGGCCTCCCGATGCTCGTCGCGCAGGCCGCCGCTCAGTTTAAATTATGGACGGGAGAGGATGCGCCCCTCGAAGTGATGACGGCGGCGGGGGAAAAGCAGAGGGCGCAGGCAGAGGTTAATAGCAGAGGTCAGACCTTAGAGATTAGAGGTCAGTGAAAGACACGAACTTATTCATACTAACCTCTGACCTCTAACCTCCGACCTCTATTTTTATGGAACGATACAGCAGGCAGATTTTATTCGCGGGCATCGGCCGGGAAGGGCAGGCGCGTCTGGGGGCGGCGCGCGTGCTCGTCGTGGGGTGCGGCGCGTTGGGGTCGTCACAGGCCGAAGCGTTGGCGCGCGCCGGGATAGGTCGGCTGCGGATCGTGGATCGAGATTTCGTCGAGGAGTCGAATCTGCAACGGCAGACGATGTTCACCGAACGCGACGCTTCGATGCGTGTGCCGAAGGCCGTGGCGGCGGCGCGTCGCATCGGCGAGATCAATTCCGACGTGGAGGCCGAAGCCCGCGTCGCCGACGTGCATCACGGGAACATCGAAAGCCTCCTCGAAAATTGCGACCTCGTGCTCGACGGCACGGACAATTTCGCGACGCGCTACCTCATCAACGACGCATGCGTGAAGCACGAAGTCAACTGGATATACGGCGCGGCGGTCGGCTCCTACGGCGTGACGATGACGGTGCAGCCCCACGCCACGCCCTGCCTGCGCTGCGTCTTCGAGGAGACGCCCCCGGCGGCGAGCGCGGAGACGTGCGACACGGCGGGCGTCATCATGCCGATCATCTCTATCGTCGCCGCCGTGCAGGTCAGCGAGGCTTTGAAGCTGCTCACGGGACAACACGACGCGCTGCACGGCGCGCTCATGCAGTTCGACGTGTGGCGCAACGAGTGGCGGCGCATCAAATTGGGCACACCGTCGCCGGATTGCCCGACGTGCGCGCACGCGCGTTACGAGACGCTCGAAGCCGAAGCGGTCGAACTCGCCTCCGTGCTCTGCGGGCGCGACGCCGTGCAAATCTCGCCGCGCCGTCCCACGCGCGTTGATCTGCGCGCGCTCGCGGAACGCCTGCGCGCGGCGGGTGAGGTGCAGGTGAACGAATACCTCTTGCGCCTCAGTGCGGGCGAGTTCGAGTTGACCGTCTTTCAGGATGCGCGCGCCATCATCCGCGGCACGGACGACATGGCGGCGGCGCGCTCTCTCTACGCGCGCTACGTCGGCAACTAGTGTGGTTTTGAGTTGAGTGTCAGGTAAGGTTCACCGTGGAGGCAGAGGTGGCACAGAGGGGCACGGAGCTTAAGAATTGAACATCTCACATTGAACATTTCGAACCTCAAAGATCATTTCAAATTTCGAATTTGAGATCATGAATGCTTTCGTTCATATCCCGCCGTGTACCTGCAACGCTTCTTTTCGAGTTATCATCAGAAGCCAGAGGCAATTATTCCAAACTCAACAGAAACTTCATTGATGCTCAACAACACATTTCGCCCGCGTTCCCTTTCAATTCTTTCACTTACACTTTTACTCGTCTTCGCCGCCTCCACGGCGCGCGCGGGCGGCCCGGTCGTCTGGGAGACGAATTCGCGCGAGGAGCTTTTGAAGGGCGAGGCGCGCGGCATCTCCGTCACCGACACGGGCGCGCTCATGCTCGCGCCGCGCTTCGCGCAACTGTTCGACACGGAGCAGGCGTACATCTGGTCAACCGCCTCGGACGAGCGCGGCAACGTCTACCTCGGCACGGGGCACGACGGGCGCATCTTCCGCGTCGGCGCGGACGGTAAAGGCGCGCTTCTTTACGACGCGGCGGAGTTGGACGTGACCGCGCTCGTCGTCGGGCGCGACGGCGCGTTGTACGCGGGCACGTCGCCGGACGGGAAAGTCTATCGCATCGGCACGGACGGGCGCGCCGCCGAATATTTCGACCCGCCCGATAAGTACATCTGGTCGCTCGCCGTGCTCTCGGACGGCGCGCTCGCCATCGGCACGGGCGACACGGGGAAGCTCTACCGCGTGCGCGCCGCCGGGGCGAAGCCCGACGACTCTCTGTTGATTGACGTGAACGAGACGCACGTGATCTCGCTCGTCGTGGACAAGACAGGGCAACTCATCGCGGGCACCGATCCGGGCGGGCTGGTCTTGCGCGTCTCGCCGGAAGGGAAGGCGTTCGCGTTGTTCGACTCGCCGCTCAGAGAGCTGCATGCGCTGGCGGTCGGGGCGGACAATTCGATCTACGCTCTCGCCCTGAGCGACGCGGCCTCGCGCGGCGGGGG
>DATCWB010000387.1:0-4435 GCA_036566625.1 Pyrinomonadaceae bacterium | reverse complement strand
CCCGCGCCGCCGAAATCACCCCCGCCGCCGAAGGTGGCCCGCGCGGCCTCGCCGCCCGCCGACGCGGCCGGATCGAGCAGATGCGGGAGAACGTCGCCCGTGTCGGCGAGATGGTCGAGGTCGCTTGCGTCCGTGCGCCGGAGCGCGAGCCAGAGGCGCAGCAGGAGCAGAAAGACACAGTAGGCCGAAAGCACGGCGAGCGGGTAGCGCACGGCCATCATCGTGACGCCGAGATGCAGCAGCGCGGTCGAGACGAGAAACCCGGCCGCCCCGGTCAGGGCGAGCAGAAACGAGACGAGCAGGCGCGGACTTCCGCCGCGCACGAGTTGACGCCGCACGCGTTCAATCGCGCGCTTGCGGTCGTCCTCCTGCGCCGGCCTGATTCCGGGTTGCCTTACACGTTCCGGTTTGCTCATAACTTTTAGATACGCGCCTCCAACCACGCGCGCACATCTTCGCGCATGGCGGGCGTCAGTTCGTGTCCCGCGTCATAGCTTCTGACTTCCGTATCGCGCGCACGCACGGACAGGCGCGCCGCGTAGCCCGCGACGACCTTGGGCGGATAGAACTCGTCGCGCGCGCCCGCCAGGTGCAGCACGGCGGCCTCCGTGTTTTGGTAACGCTCGCCCGTCTCCCAATCGCCGGGCAGCCCGCCGCAAATGCCGACGACGCCGCGCAGGTGTCGGGCGTGCGTGAAGGCGAAACGATAGTTGAGCGCGCACGTCTGCGAGAAGCCGAGCAGGAAGACGCGCGCCGGATCAATGATGCCCTCGCCCGCCAGTTGCTCGATCATGTCGAGCAGCGCGCGGTGATGCACGGCGACAGACTCTTCCGGGTGAAAGTTGGTGAGCCAGCCGAAACCGTAGCGCAGGGGCGCGCCGCGCTCCCTCGGCTCTTTCAAATGCTGGTGCATGCCTTGCAGCGCGGCGACGGCCATCCTCGCGGGCGCGAGTTCGCGCGCCTCGCGCATCATCCAATTTTTGTTGTCGCCGTAGCCGTGCAGCGCGATGAGCAGGGGCGCGGGAGTTTGCGCCGGGGCGTGCAGGTCGTAATAGAGTTTGACGCGCGCGTCGAGCGTGCGTTCGACCGGCGCGTTGAAGTTGTCGTCACTCATACCTGAAAAACCTTTTTTGCTTGCGCCGCCGTCGAGTCTAACTGCCAGGACTCCAACACCAGCTTACAGCGCGCCTCCCAGTCGAAAGGCTCGTCCCCATACGAGCGAAGCTCGACGACGACATTGATGTTGCCGAGCGTCATGCTGGTGCAGATTAATTTCAGATCACCTTCGATGGATTCCCAACGCTTCTCTCCCGGCCACCCGCGCCAGTTGTCCGCCACGTCCTGTAGGAAAGCCGGAAGTGTGTGCGCGTCACCCTGCCCACCGTAGTCAAGGTTGTAAATCCGGGCTGCCGCGCGCAAGCCTCCGGCCGTGAGAATCACGTCAAGCTGATCTAAGCGGCGTGCGGGGTCGTCCGTCTGTCGCACGGCGATTTCGAGCGCGCCCGTCCCGCGCGCGGATTTGATCTCTAACGTGTCGGACATGAGCGGAAACCTCTCACGCGCTAATTCAAATACCCGCCCGGCTCGTTCTCTTTGATCTCCGGCGGCGCGTCGAGCGCGGTCGCTTCCTCTTCCAGACTCCACACCTCGTAGAGTTCCGGCGGCGTTTCGGTGACGAAGCGCGAGGGGCGTTGCAGGACGGTCTGACGATTGTAGTCGGTGATCATCAAAGGGTAAGTGATGTAGAGCTGGTCGCGCGCGCGCGTGAGGGCGACATACCAGAGGCGGCGTTCCTCCTCTTCGCCCTCCGCGTCGCGCAAAGAACGGGGCGACGGAAACTTGCCGTCGGCCGCCCAGATGATGAAGACCGCGCGCCACTCCAGGCCCTTCGCCTGGTGGACGGAGGTGAGCGCGATCATCTCGTCCTCGTCTGCGCCCGTCACGACCTCTTCGCCCGCAACCGGCTGCGGCGCGCCGTAGCGTTCGGTGGCGAGCAGGGCGAGTTCGGCGAGGAACTCTTCGGTCGAGTTGTAGCGCGTGCTGTAGTGCGCGAGCTGGCGCAAATCTTCGAGTCGCGTCTCGGCGTTCTCGAAGTTGGCGGCGAGGTGCGCCTCGTAGCCGCGCGCGAGGATGAGTTCGATTTGCTTAGCGGGGCTGGTGCGCCGCTCCTCGGCGACGAGCGCGTCGAGCAGCGCGCGAAACTCCGCCCAGGAGTTTCCGCGCCGTGTGGCGGCCGCGTCCGCGTCGCCGCGCAGAACGAGCGCGAGCGGGTCGGGCGCATAGCCGATCTGCTCCCAGATGCGGTTGGCCGTCGCCGGGCCGACGTTCGGGATGAGGCGCAAGCACCGCTTCCACGCGAGTTCGTCGCGCGGGTTGGCGACGAGGCGCAGGTAAGAGACCACGTCCTTGATGTGCGCCTGCTCGAAGAAGCGCACGCCGCTGCGGATTTGATAGGGGATGCCGCGCCGCGTGAGTTCGAGTTGTAGTTCGAGCGAGTGGTAGTGAGAACGATAGAGGACGGCCATCTCTTTTAAGGCTAGCCCCTCGTCGCGGAGTTCGAGCAGGCGCGCGGCGACGAAGGCGGCCTGCTGATCCGCGTCGTGGCAGGGCACGAGCGCTGGGAGCAGGCCGAGCGAGGGGCGCACGGCACGCAGCACTTTCGGAAATTGTTTGAGGTTCGAGGCGATGGAGACGTTGGCGACGGCGAGTATTTCGGGCGTCGAGCGGTAGTTGGTTTCGAGCCGGAACTGGCGCGCTTCCGGGTAACGCGCGGGAAACTCGTAGAGGTTCGCCCACTCCGCGCCGCGCCACGCGAAGATGCTCTGCGCGTCGTCGCCGACGACCATCACGTTCCGGTGTTGGACGGCGAGCAGATCGACGATCTCGGCCTGCAACTTGTTCGTGTCCTGATACTCGTCAACGAGGATGTGCTCGAACTGTTCGGCGTAGAGACGCGCGATCTCCGGCTTCTCCATGAGTAGTCGCTTCCAGTTGAGCAGTAGGTCGTCGTAGTCCATCGAGTTTCGCGCGCGCTTGCGCTCCATGAAGATCGAATCGACGCGCATGATCTGCTGTGTGAGCGGCTCGAAGTGCGGGTAGTTGCGCGCGACTACGTCGGGGATGGGGCGGTCGGTGTTGTTGGCGAAGCTGATGATGTCTTGCAGCACTTCCGGTTTGGGGAAGCGGCGCGCTTTCGTGTCTATGCCCGCCTCGTCCACGCACACGTTCAGGAAATCGCGCGCGTCCTCGGAATCGAGGATCGTGTAGTTCTCCGTATACCCGAGCGCGGCGGCGTGGCGGCGCAAGGCCATGTTGGCGATGCGATGAAACGTGCCGCCCCAGACGCGACGCCACGCGTTGGAGTTTCCGCCCGTCAACTCTTCGACGCGCCGCAGCATCTCGCGCGCCGCGCGATTCGTGAACGTGGCGAGGAAGATGCGCGCGGGCGAGACGCCCTGCTCGACGAGGTAGGCGACGCGATACGTGATGGCGCGCGTCTTGCCCGAACCCGCGCCCGCGATGACGAGCGTTGCGCCGGCCGGGGCGGTCGCCACCGCGAACTGCTCCTCGTTCAGTTCATCGCGGTAACGCGCCAGCCGTTCGGGCAGGGATGTTGCGCCCGCCGGTCGTTTGATGACGTAACGCTTCATAATTTCAGGCTCGCCTTATAGCACGACGGCGCGCAAGCTGTGAATGGCGGACGCCCATTCGTGACGGGGGCGGGAAGAATTTTGCTTATCGCCATCGCGTCGCAACCCGTATAAGATGTGCCGCAGCACGCGGAAGGGGGCGGAAGAACCATGACGAACGAACCGGAAGGGCGCGAAGGGGCGACGGCTGCGCCCGACGCTGCGGACGCGGCGGCAGAGGCGACAGCGACGGCTGCGGAAGAGGCGCGCGGCGAGGCTATAGCGGAAGCGGCGACGCCGGAGACTGTAGAGGGAGTGGCGACGCCGGAGACTTTAGCGGAAGCGGCGACGCCCGCGACTATTCACACGCCAGCCCCGGCGGCGGAAGACGCGAGCGGCATAACGACAACGCCGCCGTCGCCGCAGGACGGCGCGCGCCTCTCGAACTCTCTGGAAACGATCAAGACGGCAATCGTCTGGCTCGTCGTCATCCAAATTCTCACCATCCTGTCGCCGCTGTTGCGCGTCTCGCTCAAGTGGGCGCTCATCGTCGGGACGGTTCTGACGCTCGGCAGTTTCGCCGTCGCCGTCTTGGCCTATCTGAAGGCGCAGCGCGCGCAGCGTGGCCTCCCCGAGTGAGGCGCGCGGGCGCGTCGCCGCAGGTTCGCTTTGCATTCGCGCGGGAGGAAAGTTAGGATGAGTGCAGGCAGAACAAACTTTTATTTCGACCAGGAAGAGAGGTCTCAGGCGATGAAGTTTCCGGGCGGCATGAACATGCAGCAGATGATGAAGCAGGCGCAGCAGAT
>DATCWB010000386.1:0-20044 GCA_036566625.1 Pyrinomonadaceae bacterium | reverse complement strand
GCGGTGGGCGCGTGGCATCCGACGCGCGCCACGCCGCGCCCGCCCGCGTGCCCGCGCTGGTTTCGCGTGCTCGGCGAAACCCTGTTTTGGAGCGAGCGCGCGTGGCGACGCGAATCGGCGCAAAACGTCTACAGCTATCGCCTCTTCAAGACGGGCGCGGGCGTCGGGTTGGAGCGTTGGCGCGCGCAGGCGTTGCTGCGTTACGCCTTCGGCGCGATGGTCGTCTCGGCGAGCGTGCAATTGATGCTGTTGCCGCTGTTCGTCGTCTACTTTCATCGCGTGTCGCCCGTGTCGGTTCTGCTGAACATCTTCGTCGGCGTGTTGATGGCGGCCTGCTCGCTCGGCGCGCTGGCGGCGTTGATGCTCGCGCCGCTCGGCGAGGGCGCGGCGTGGCCGCTCGTGTGGCTGGTGGAGCGTTTGAACTGGCTGATGACGCATAGCGTTGACCCGTTCGCGAGCGCGGGCGTGGCCTCGCTCAGGCTGCCGGAATACGCGGGGCGCGCCGCCGTGATCTATGTTTTGTATTACGTGCCGCTGGCCGTCCTGCTCGGCAATCTCGCGCGCTGGCAACCTTTGCGAACGGGCGCGTCTTTGCCGGAAGGGAGCGGGCGCGCGCGTCGGCCGTGGGCGCGCCGACTCGCCTGGGCGGGCGCGACCATCTGCCTCACGCTCGTCGTGCTGCACCCGTTCAGCGAAGGACGACCCGACGGGCGGCTGCGCCTCGACCTGCTCGACGTGGGACAGGGCGACGCCGCGCTGTTGACGTTCCCAAACGGCGCGACGCTGTTAGTTGACGGAGGTGGGCGTGCCGAGTTCAGGGCGCGCGCGGGCGAAGCGGAAGGCGAGTCTCCGGCGCGGTTCGAACGCGACGCGCGCAGCATCGGCGAAGCGGTCGTGTCGGAATACCTCTGGTGGCGCGGGCATGCGCGCGTCGATTACATTCTGGCTACCCACGCGCACGCCGATCACATGAACGGCTTGAACGACATCGCGCGCAACTTCAAAGTGCGCGCCGCCTTCTTAAGCCGAGACGCCGCGAGCGCGACGGAGTCCGCGCGTCTCGCCGAGACGCTCAGGGGCGAGCGCGTGCCGGTTGAACTCGTCGGGCGCGGCGACAGGCTCAAGTTCGGCGCGGCGACGGTGGACGTGCTGTGGCCGCCGCGCGCGGGCGAAGAAACCCAGACGCTATCGGAGAACAACGATTCGCTGGTGCTGCGCGTAAGCTACGGCTCGCGCGCGTTCCTCCTGACCGGCGACATCGAAGGCGACGCGGAAGCCGCGCTCGTCGCGGCGCGCGACGAACTTCGCAGCGACGTTGTCAAAGTCGCGCATCACGGAAGCCGCACTTCTTCCACGGAGTCTTTCGTCGCGGCGGCGCGCCCATCTATCGCCGTCGTCTCGGTCGGCCTCGCCTCGCCCTACGGCCATCCCGACCTAAACGTCGTCGAACGCTGGCGCGCGAGCGGCGCGCAGGTTCTACAGACCGGACGACGCGGCACGATCACCGTCAGCACCGACGGTGCGGATTTAAGAGTGGAAACTTTTGTGCGCGAATGACGGCGCGGGTAGAGAGAATGAGATAAAGCCGAACAAGGCGTGGCGAGGCGTGTTTGCCGCACCTCTTCCTTCCTTTACCCTTCCGCTTTATCCCTTCCCCGTTTTACTCAGGTGACAGGGAAACTTTGTGCGTGTAAATTGTGTGAACCATCCGGCGACGGATGAGCGTCGCGGTGATAACGCGGGGCGTGTCGGTAGAGTTGCGAATAATTGATGCAGGGGGGAAGCATGGCAGAATCAGGGAAGGCGAACGCGTCGCCGCTTTATGACGAACGCCCGTGGGGATCGTTCACGGTGCTCGACGAGGGCGAGAACTTCAAGGTCAAGCGCATCGAAGTGTTGCCGGGGAAGCGCCTGAGTTACCAGAAGCACGCGCAGCGCGCCGAGCACTGGATGGTGGTGGCGGGCGCGGCGCTGGTGACTCTGAACGACGAAGAGATCACGTTGCGCACGGGCGACGCGATAGACATTCCCATCGAGGCCAAGCACCGCGTCGAAAATCCCGGCGCGGAGAAATTAGTCTTCATCGAAATCCAGCGCGGCTCGTATCTCGGCGAAGACGACATCGTGCGTTTCAGCGACGACTTCGGGCGCGCCGGGGGATGACGAGTTTCAGGTTTCTCTGTTGTGTTGGACTCAAGCCCTGAGTCGAAACACTCTCTTTCACGATAAGGCGCAGTTTAGACCTCACGGGCAATCACCGTAGTACACGCGACTTTGAGTAATCCGAGTCGGGGTTGGCGGTCAACCGGCCACACGCGCGCTTTAAGCGTGCAGGGTGGCGCGGCTTTCAGCCGCAGTTACAAACCTTCACCTTTAGGCGATCATCGTCGCTTCCGGGCTACGAAACCGCGCGAAGAATTCCCAACCTGATCCGCTTCGCCTCACATCAACTTAAGGAGCATTACATGTTCAATAGAAAAACGGTCTTTGCACTGGTCGCTGTGCTGCTAGCCGTCGGCGTGGGTTATCTGTTGGCTGCCCCACCCGCCATCACACAGGGACAAAAGCCCAAACCCACGAACCGCACAGACGCAAAAGCCCAAATTACCTATCTCAACCGCGCGGATACACCCGTGGCGGGCGTTCGCATCATTTCAACCGGGAAGACCGAATCCGGCGGAATATCCATCACCTTACAAAACGTGTCAGCCAAGCCGGTTTCGTTTGTCTCCCTCTTCTTCTGGGAGCGTAATGGAGTGACCTCCGCACTCCCCCTTCCATTTTATGGTCGTGAAGGCGGCGCGTTGGAACCCGGCGAAACTTATACACACGATTTCGGCGAGCCGGATGTGCCGACCCTCGCCGCTCTGGTTTACAGCGATGGGACGGTCGAAGGGGGCGGCCAGAGGTTGAAAGAGGCCATTTTCTTCCACAACACATACCTGAACGCACAGAAGCGATACCTCGCGACCATTAGCGCGGGAAAGGCGAAGGGCAACTCGGCGGACTTGATAGCCGGACAATTACGCTCGCAAGCGGCAACTGAGGCGGTGACTAAGACTACTCGCAATGTCGGATCGCTGAGAGCCGGGCGTGACATCTCCTTCGCCCTGTCGGAAGGTTCAGGCAACGAACTCATCGAAGCGAAAATAGAGAAACTGCGCCGGAAATTTGAAACCATCCAGTCCAAAACGCAGCGCACGCAAGAGGAGGCGGTACAAACACAACGAGAATTCTAAAATCGTGAAGACGCCTAATGTTTTCGCGAAGAAGTTTTTCTTGACACTTATGCACGGTGAGCGTATAGACCGTGTTGTCCTAATGTCCCAGTTCTGTTGACGAATTGCTCACCGATTCCGTTAACCTCACGTCAGTTCTGGCAAAGGAGTTCCCGCCAATGAACACCCACTCGAAACTTCGCCCCTCACCCGGTAAGGAGTAAAGATGATGAAAAAGGTTTATTTGTATGTAGGACTGGCAGTGTGCGCTGTGGCTGCGGCGGCCGGGGTGGCCTCCACGACCTCCCAGTTCCAAACCACACCACAACGGACGCCTCCCCGCAGCCAATCAATGCCACAGCCCGACGCGACTTCGACGCCCGTTCCCGAAATGCCCAAAGTGCAAAGTAAGGTTGTCGGCGTGAGCCTTGAACGCCTTCGCCTGGTGGAAAGCGGCGATCTGTTTTTTGACATTGTCAACAACACGGAGAAGTCAATCCTGAGCGTAACGGTGCGCAGCGGGAATTACTCAATAACTTACAACTCTTATGGTGATGAGGCCTTAATTTTTCCGGGCTTCAAAAGTGAAGATGAGAGGTTCAGCCTGAAGAACGTCGCCAAAAACAACAGGGTGACGCTCACCGCAGTTGAGTTCGTTGACGGCGAGCTGCAAGGCACGGAATTTGACAAGGAACAATTCCTCCGTGATAGGAGAGAGAAAGCGGAAGGCAGAGCGCCAGTGCCCCTTCCACCACACCTTAGAAATCCCAGAGTAGGGGGTGTGAAACAATGAGGAAGACATTGCTCGTTGCGGTCTTGTTGGTGGCCGGAGTTGGCAGTTTCTACGGGGCGCGTTCGGCGTGGGCGCATTGTAAAAGTTATTACGATAAGAGCGCGGAGAAATTAATCTCTTGCAACTGGCGAT
Source organism: Pyrinomonadaceae bacterium (assembly GCA_036566625.1). Classification (GTDB taxonomy): domain Bacteria; phylum Acidobacteriota; class Blastocatellia; order Pyrinomonadales; family Pyrinomonadaceae; genus JAIVJZ01. Next base: position 15,901 of record DATCWB010000386.1, on the reverse strand, counting down.
TCTTCGAGGGCAACTACCTCACCAAGGCTCACGATTACACACTTCACTTTATCCACGATCATGCGCCGGATAGCTTTGAAGTGAAGGCGGAGGGTAAGCAGGATTCAAACTGTGAGATGACATGCTACCCTCTATTTTACCCTGAATCGTTTGTAGATATTACCTCTACGGCGGCTGAATTTAAATCTCCGACGCGGGATGCATATATCAGCGGCGGGATGTGCCAATACAAGGCGCAGGCTACACATAGAAAGACTTATCAATGTTTTGATGGCGGCGGATGTAGTGAATTTGGCGAGTTCGGGGCGAACGACTCGGATGCACCCGAAACCACCTCTGCCGGTTCGATGAAGAAGGGTTCAGCCAAGAGTTCGGCTAAGGCGGGCGGAACAAAGAAGGGCGACCGCATCACATCATCTTTCGAACAAGTCGAAGGTAATTGCAATTCCGATTGGTACTGGGACGGCTGTGAGTGTGCCCCGATATCGCCGATAGTCGTTGACATCGCGGGTGACGGCTCCGACCTGACCGGCATAGCGGACGGGGTTAGCTTCGACATCGGCGGCGACGGCCAGCCTGAGCAACTCTCATGGACTGCCGCCAACTCCGACGACGCGTGGCTGTTCCTCGACCGAAACGATAACGATGCGGTGGACAGCATGCGCGAACTCTTCGGCAATTTCACGCCGCAACCCGCGCCCCCGCAGGGCGAACAGAAGAACGGCTTCCTCGCCCTCGCCGTCTATGACCGCACGGAAAACGGCGGCAACGGCGACCGGATGATTAACCTGAGCGATGCGATCTTCCCATCTCTGCGCCTGTGGCAGGACGCCAATCACAACGGCATCTCAGAGCCGCACGAGTTACATAGCCTCACGTCTCTGAATGTCACGACGTTGCATCTCGACTACAGGGAATCGAAGCGCACGGACGAGCACGGCAATAAGTTCGGATACCGCGCGAAGGTGAATGATGTGAAAGGCGAAGGCGCAAAGGTCGGGCGTTGGGCTTGGGACGTGTTTCTACGCAAAGAGTAAGAGAGATAGGAGCGAAGGCCGGGCGCACATCGAGCCGCCCGGCCTTACTTTTAGCTTTCCGATTTAACGCGCCGGATTTGATAGCAAACAGACCTCACGAGTTTTTAACTCCGAATCAACTTCCGCAAGCGTCAACGGGCGAGAAGTAGTCGCAGGTCGCGTACGTTCGTGCCGGTCGCGCCGGTCGCGACGGCGTCGCCGAGCGCGGCGAAAAAAGTATGGGCGTCGCTCGCTTCCAGAAACTTTCGCGCGTCGAGCGAGAGCGCGCGTGCGCGCGCAAGCGTCGTGTCGTCGCACAGCGCGCCGGCCGCCGGACTGTTGCCGTCAATGCCGTCCGTGCCCGCGCTGAACGCGACGATGGCGGGCGTCGTCGCACCGGACGACGAACGCGCTTTGTGAGCTTCTATTTCAAACGCGCACCGCAGCACGGTTTCGGCGTTGCGCCCGCCGACGCCTGTGCCGCGCACCGGGCACGAGAACTCGCCGCCGGAAATCAGGCACACCGGACGCCCCGCCTCTCTCCTACGCAAATCGAACAGACGCGAGACGAGTAGAGCCGCGCCTTCCGCAACCGGCTGCTCCGAAACATCGCGCGCGATCTCGACCGTGAAGCCGTGCGCGGCCGCAACCTCCGCCGCGCGCACCACGGCGCGCTCGTTATCGAGCAGCACATGATGGCGTCGAAGCCTGGTGGCACGATCCGTCTGTGCGCGAGAGGGGAGGGGTTGATTGATGGTGCGCAGAATCGAGGCAGGGAGGCGCGCATCGAGGCGGTAACGTTTGACGATCTCGGACGGGTCGTGTGCCTCGTGTGAGAACAGAAAAGTCGGGCCGGAGGCGACGTTGTAGGGTTCGTCCCCTCTCGTGTCGGAGACGATGAGCGAGATTTGCGCGGCGCGTCCGGCGCGCGCCCCGAGGCCGCCGCCTTTCACCGAAGAGAACGCGCGCCGCACGGAGTTGATCTCGTCGATGTTTGCGCCGCAGGCGACCAACGCGCGATTGGCCTCCCGCAACTCCGCCAGCGTGATCGATTCATCGCGCGGCCATTCGAGCATCGCCGAGCCGCCGCCGGAGATGAGGAAGATGACGAGCGCGCGTGTCTGGGCGTCGGCCGCGCGCAACAGGGCGAAGGCGGCGCGCGCCGCTGCGAGGCTCGCTTCGTTCGGCAGGGGATGGCCGCCCGCGAACACTCGCCAACGTTCGGACAACCCGACCCCCATCGGCGGCGCGGAGACGACTCCGCCGGCGAGCGCGCCGCCCAGCGATTCATCCAACGCGGAGGCCATCGCACCGGCGGCCTTCCCCGTGGCGATTGAGTAGATCGCGTGCGGCTGCGCGTTCAGGTCAAATTCCGTGTCGAGGATGGTGAGTTGCCCGTCGGTGAAGTGGAGGGCGCGGCGGGTGGCGGCGCGCGCGTCCATGCTGGCGAGCGTGGCATTGAAGATGGCGCGTGCGGCGCGACGCAGATCGTCCCGGGCGTTCAAAGCGAATCAGTCAACCCGTTCAAACTCAGTCAACGGTGACGAAGGCGCGCAGGGCCGCGAAGCGTCTCTCGCTGATGCCGCGCACGATGATGAGGTGTTCGACGCGGCGAAACGCGCCGTGACGCTCGCGGTGTTCGACGATGCGCGCGGCCAGCCCTTCGCCGATACCGGGCAGACGCTCCAACTCCGCGCGCGAGGCTGTGTTGAGGTTGATGAGCGGCGCGTGCGTCGGGTGCGTCAGCCCGTCAGTTGTGAGACCGCTCACCACTCCGGCGCGGCGGGGCAACTTAACACACGAAGAGACGCACGCGAACAGCAGCGCGTAGCAGAAAAACACGAGCGGGAAAAAGCGCGTGCGCCTTGGCCGCGCGGGCTGGCTGCGACCTACAAAGCGTTGAGCGTCCACGGCTTTAACCGCCTCTGAAACGGAAATGCAAAACTTTGCCGCGTCGATGTGCAAAATGCTAGAAGTCTAAAGTTGTCAGGAACTTGTAACGTCAAAAAGCGATTTTTCCACAGACTTTTCCACAGGAACTGTGGAAAAGTTGTTTCAGCCCTCTTCGCGCAGTTGATCGTCCCAGTGAGAGACGGTTTCGTAGGCGCGCCCGGTGATGGGGCGTGGGCGCGCGCCGTCGGCCTGACCGATGTAGCCCTCGCGTTCCATCACGTCGAGGATGGCGGCGGCGCGGCCGTAGCCGATGCGCAGGCGACGCTGGAGCACGGACGTTGAAGCGCGCTTCATCTCGACGCAGATGCGCAGGGCTTGCTCGAAAAGTTCGTCGTGTTCGCCGCCCGCGCCATTCGCGCCGCCGGACTCTTCTTCCGACTGCGTGATCGTCTCGTCGTAGAGCGGTTCACCCTGTCCCTTGATGTGCGCGACGATACGGCCGACCTCCGACTCGTCCAGATATGCGCCGTGGACGCGTATGAGGCGCGATGTGCCGGGCGGGAGGAACAGCATGTCGCCGCGACCGAGAAGTTGCTCCGCGCCATTGGCGTCAATGATCGTGCGCGAGTCAACTTTGGACGACGTGCGCAGGGCGATGCGCGAAGGAAAGTTGGCCTTGATGAGCCCGGTGATGACATCGACGCTAGGGCGCTGCGTGGCGAGCACGAGGTGTATGCCGACGGCGCGCGCCATCTGCGCCAGCCGCGTGATGGCCTCTTCCACGTCGTGCCCGGCGGTCATCATCAGGTCGGCGAGTTCGTCAACGATGATGACGATGTAGGGCAGAGTCTTCCAGGGCTGCCCCTCTTCGTCGAAGTCCTCGACCATGTTGCGGCGCATCACCTCGACGTTGAAGCCGTCAATGTTGCGCACGCCCCACTTGGCGAGTTCCTTGTAGCGCGACTCCATCTGCCCGACCGCCCACTTCAAGGCGTTGGCCGCGCGCTTCGGGTCGGTGATGATCGGCGTCGCCAGATGCGGGATGTCTGCGTAGAGACCCAACTCAAGACGCTTCGGATCGATCATGATGAATTTGACTTCATCGGGGCGCGCCTTATAGAGGATGGAGACGACGAGCGAGTTGAGGCAGACGCTCTTGCCCGTGCCGGTCGCGCCCGCGATCAAAAGGTGCGGCATGCGCGCGAGGTCTGCGACGTAGTTCAGACCATCAATCGTCTTGCCGAGCGCGAGCGTCAGTTTGGAGTTCGACTCTTTGAAGTGGCGCGATTCGATCACCTCTCGGAGCATGATGTTGTCGCGCTGGTGGTTGGGCACTTCGATGCCGACGTGCGCCTTGCCGGGCACGCGGTCGATGCGTATGGACTCGGCTTTGAGCGCGAGGCAGAGGTCATCCACGAGGCCGGTGACGCGCGAATATTTGACGCCGGGATCGGGTTTGAATTCGTAGGTCGTGACGACGGGGCCGGGGCAGATGTATTCGATCTTGCCCGTCACGTTGAACTCCTTGCACTTCTCTGCGACGCGCGTGGCGAGGTTTCTTAGTTCCTCGTCGGCCTGCTCGTGTCGCGGCGGCGGCGAGTTCAGGTAATCCAGACTCGGCATGTCGTAGCCGCTCATCGCCTCGGCATATTTCTCGGCGCGGCGGGCTTCGCGCGCGGCCTTGTCTTCCTTCTGGACAACCGGGGAAACTTCGTCCTCCGTGATCTCCGTGCGCACGACCGACACGGAGGCCACCATCTCCGCAACTTCTTCGTCCTCGTCTTCGACGAACGCGCCCGGCGCGGGATTATTGTCGTCGTCTTTGGCCTTCGTGGTCGTCTTGCGGACGGATGCGCCGCCGTTAGAGCGTGCGGGCGAGTCGTTTAAAAGCTGCGCGCCGCCCGTGTCTGCTAACTCCTCGAACGTTTCGTCCTGATCATTCTGCAAGGAGGGTTCGGCCGCCGCGCCTGCTTCGGCCGCCGCTGTGGCGGAACGTTGAATGGCGACGCTCGCAGACGTGGCCTGCGTCGTCGTGGTGCTCGTGAACGTCGCGGGCGTATCCGAGTCGCGCATAAACTCGGCGACGCGTTCGGCCCCGGTCTTCTTTTCACGCAGACGCTTTTCTTCGACACCAGCCTCTTCGTGCGCGGCGCGCGCGGCGCGTCGCTGCTCGGCGCGTTGCGCGGCCAACTCGCGTCGCTCCGTGCGCCACGTCTGGAAGCGCGTCCCGAGAGAGTTGATGAAGGTTGACGGGTGGCCGAAAGCGTCCACCGCGCGCTCGTAGGCGCGTGCGAAGGAGAAGTTGGTGGCGAGGAGCAGCCCCGTGGCGGCGAGCGCGAGCAGCAGGACGAGCGCGCCGACCCGGTTCAATGCGCCTGCGAGAGTCCCCCCGACGAACGCGCCGACGAAGCCGCCCGCGCGCACGCTTTCGTCGAAGAGCAGTGGCAGGCTGACGATGGCGAGGATGGCCGAGATCGAAATCAGCAGCAGGGCCAGTCCAGCGACGAGCGAGACAGGCGCGCTGATACGTCGCGTGTGAAAGCGATGCCACGCGGCGACGAAGAGCAGCAGCGGCAAAAGGTACGAGGCGAGGCCGACGGATTGCAGCATGAGGGCGGCGACGTATGCGCCGACGGGGCCGACGAGATTCTGCGTCTCTTCCTGCCCGGCGGAGTTCCAGGACGGATCGTTCGGGTTGAAGAAGACGAGGCAGAGCGTGAGCATCAGGCCGAGCGCGAAGAGGGCGATGGCGATGATCTCGTTGAGCCGCGAGTTGCGCTGCGGCGATTGCAGCGGCAGTTGGTGCGTCCGCGTATCCGTCTGTGTTGTTGCCATATCTTTCTAAGTTTCAAGTTTCAGGTTTCAAGTTTCAGGACTGAGGTTCGTCGTTCTTTAACTTGAAACCTGTAACCTGAAACTTTCCGCCCTGTTTATGCCGCGCGGCGCGACAGGAGATAAGCCTTGATGAAGTCGTCCAGATCGCCCGCGAGCACCGAGTCCACGTCGCCGCGTTCGAGCTTCGTGCGCGCGTCTTTAACCAGGCGATAGGGCGCAAGCACGTAGTTTCTGATCTGCGAGCCGAAGGAGATGTCGGCCTTGTTGGCTTCGAGCGCGGCGGTTTCGGCCTGCCGCTTTTCCAGTTCGAGTTCGTAGAGCCGCGAGCGCAGCACTTGCATGGCGACGGCGCGGTTCTGGTGTTGCGAGCGTTGATTCTGACATTGGACGACGATGTTCGTCGGCAGATGCGTGATGCGCACGGCCGAATCGGTCGTGTTGATGTGCTGGCCGCCCGCGCCCGTGGCGCGATAGGTGTCCACGCGCAAGTCCTTCTCCTGAATCTCGACCTCGATGTTCTCGTCGATCTCCGGGTAGACGAAGAGCGAGGCGAAACTGGTGTGACGCCGCGCCGCCTGATCGAAAGGCGAGATACGCACCAGACGATGCACGCCCGCCTCGGCCGCGAGCAGCCCGTAGGCATACTCGCCTTCGACGCGAAACGTCACGCCCTTGATGCCCACCTCTTCGCCCGGCTGGTAGTCGATGATCTCGGTCTTGAAGCCGCGACGCTCCGCCCATTTCAGATACATGCGCAGGAGCATCTCAGCCCAGTCCTGCGATTCCGTGCCGCCCGCGCCGGGGTGGACGGTGCAGATGGCGTTGCGCATGTCGTTATCGCCCGCGAGCAGCATCTCGGTTTCGGCCTCGCCGATTTCGCCTTCGAGCCGTTCGACGAGCGCACGTAGTTCGGTCAAACTGTCTGCGTCCTCGCCGCCTTCGGCGAATTCAAAGAGCACGCCCGCGTCCTCGACCGCCGACTCGAAACTCTGCTGGCGATTGATGACGCGTTCCAGGCGGCTGCGCTGCTGCAACGCCCGTTGCGCCTCCTCCTGATCGTTCCAGAAGTCGGGCGCGGAGGCCAGCGCCTCGATGCGCTTCAACTCATCCTGTTTAGCCGCGACATCAAAGAAACCTCCCGAGTTGCTCGACGCGCGCGCGCAGGTCGTCGTAACTGCTTCGCAACTCTTGAACTGTTAAAGTCTCTAACATTAAACCTCCAAAGACGGTGACAAGTGACAGGTGACAAGTGACGAGAAAAGAAGTCAATCAATCCTTCATCGCTTTGGCCGTCCTCTTGAATGTCATCGCGATCATCAAAATACTAAAGGCGGCGCAGAGCGCGACGAAGAGGTCGCCGCGGCGCGTGTAAAAAGTTTTGCCGGCGGTGGCGCGCGTGACGAGCCACGTGCGGACGGCAGGCTGGAAGCTGCCGGTTGCGTCTTCCACTTCGCCGCGCGGCGTGATGCGCGCGCTGATGCCGGTGTTCGTCACGCGCAACACTTCGCGCCGGTTTTCGACGGCGCGGAAGACGGCGTTGGCGAGGTGCTGGCGAAGCACCGGCGTCTGGCCGAGGTAGCCGTCGTTAGAGATGTTGATGAGCACGTCTGCGCCTGCGTCTGTGAACGTCCGCGCGATTGAGGGAAAGGCCGATTCGAAACAGATAAAGACTCCCGCGCGCGTCTGGCCGATAGGCAGCAAAGTGTATTTCGCCCCCGGTGTGAAATCCCCGACGATGCCGCTCACCAGCCACGCGGGCGGAAACCAGCGCGGCAAAGGTACATACTCGCCGAACGGCAACAGGCGAATCTTATCATACTGCGCGACGAGCCGCCCCGCTTCATTCACGAGCACGGCCGAGTTATACCCGCCGTCCGCGGGCGCGGGTTCGAGCGAGTTGAAGAGGACGCTCGTCCGCTCCGCGCGCGCGAACGCACCGACGAGTGTCTGAAACTCTTCGTCCTTCGCATAAGCGAAATTCATCGGCGACTCAGGCCAGACGACGACGCGCGGCGGGTCGTCGGACGAGTACGAACCCGCCTCGGTCAACTCGCTTCGTTCGGCCTCGCGCTTCGCATCCGCATCCTGCTTCCGCTCCCATGCGCGCAACGCGTCCGCGCTCATCGTCAAGTGGCGGTTAACGAGCGTGGCGGTCTCTTCCGGCGAGCGTCCGAAGTTGACGGAAACGTTCGGCTGTATCGCAATGACGACCGCTTGGGGTTGGAGTCCTGAGCCGTCAGAGCCGGGGTCGGTGAAGTTAAGTAATTCCGTCAACGGAAAGACCGACCCGACGGCTATGAGCATGAGCGTGGCGAGGTAGAACGAACGAATATTCTTTCGCAGCAGCAACAGCGCGACGGCGGCGTTGACGGAGACGAGCAAAAATCCGACGGCGTAGACGCCGCCCCATGTCGCGGGTTGGATGATGTCGGGGTGAAAGGCTTGCGAGTAGCCGATGGCGTTCCAGAGTTGGCCGGTCGCGCCGAGTCGCGCCCATTCCGAGGCAGCCCACAACGGCGGCGCGGCGACGAGCGCGTAGATGCCCCAGCGCAAGCGCAGATGCGCGAGCGCGAGCGCGAATGTGGCGGGGAAGAGTCCGACGATGAGCACGACGGGGACGAGCAGCGCGTAGGCCAGCGGGCGCGGCAGCCCGCCGTAGTGAATCATCGAGTGCGTGAGCCACCAGCAGGAGCCGTAAAAAAAGAGCGCGCCCGCGAGCCAGCCGAGCACGAAGGCTTGACGCGCCCGCCCGACCCGCGCGACCGAAACGAGCAAAGGGACGAGACCGACCCAGGCGAGCGGCCACAAGTTGAAATCAGGAAACGAGAGGACGAGCAGGAACGCCGAGAGCGCGGCCAGCGCCCCGTGGCTTCGCGCCGGGACACAGGCGCGCAACGACGCGCGAAACTTCTCGCGCCGTCCGCCCGTCACCGGCGCATCGAGGGAAACAGCCGTCTGCACACGCGCGAGTTTAGCAGAGACGAAGCGCGGCGGTCATCGCGCCCGGGAGAAAATTTACGCGGGCGCGAAAATTTTTTTCCGAAGTCACAACTTGGTCGGGCCGGTGCGTCAAAACGTTTACGGTTTGTGTCAAAAGAGCGGAAATTTGTCACCGCTCGGGTGACAAATTTTGTCGTCCTGACTCATGGCGGATATGGCGCACTCTTGCGGCATCTGTCGCAAGTCGCTGCGGCAAAATGCCCGCGCGGCCAATAAAAGGCAAAAAAAAGCCCTGTAAAAAGCAGGAGAACCCGGTCACTTGACCGGGTTCTTGTAAAGATATGTTTTAAGGGGATTGCTCGGCGGGCGGCTGGAGTAGCGGCAGGCCACTCTCAGAGAAGTGAAGGCGGCGGGGTCACGATTTAACTTCTTTCGTGCTTGCCACTTCTCTATTTAGCACGTCGCGTGCCACAAAAAAGCGAACCGGGGCGGGCGATGATTTTAAGGTTGTTCGGACGGGGCAGGAGGGGTGGCCGACGGTTGATTGGACACGGATTGCGGCCGCCGCCCGGAGGCATCTGTGTCGTCGGCCACCCAGCGGCCGAGCATGATGCCGAGGGCGAAGAAAATGGCCGCGATGACCAGCGCGGCGAACAATAGAACGGCCGGACGCCGCTCGTCTCGCCGGAACTCTTCAAAAGCCGAATGGCGCAACGCCGCCGCTGCCTTTGCGGGGCGTTCGTCGTGCGGAGATGTCCTCTGCCGTTCGGGTGACATGGAAAAACTCGCGCGGAGACCGGCCGGACGGGGAACTTGCAAACATCACGCGACGGCCTCGACTTCCAGCCAATGCCCGCGCGCACCCACGATGCGAACCCGCCCCCGCGCGATTCTATCACCACCCCGCGCCCGCGCGCGCCACAATTCGCCGTCCACCAGCACCGCCCCCTCCGGCTCTAAAGCCTCCAACACGACTGCGATCCGCCCCTCCAACTGCAAGGGCCGCCCCGCGCTTTTCTGATGACGCGACATCGCCGCCACCAGCAGGCACGCGACTATGAAACCCGCACCGAGAAGTAAAAGGATTAGAGAAAGAGTTGAGGGATGAGGGATGAGGGACGAAACAAATCTTGCAGGCGGAACGATGAACGATGAATAAGAAAAGCACCCGGCAGAGTTAAGCATTTCGTTCATCATTCATCGTTCCGCGCTCGTCATTTTCCTATCTCGCTCCGGTCTCCAACTGGCGGTAGAGGGCGACGGCCTCTTGGTTGTTGGGGTCAAGCCCGATGGCGGTGCGCGCGTGGGTCTTGGCCTGCGCGAGGTCGCCGCGTTCGAGGAAGATGCGCCCGAGCAGGACGTGGGCGTCGATCAACTTGGCCTCCCAGAAGATCGCGGTCTTCAACGAACTGATCGCGCGCACGAGGTCGCCGCGACGCTGGTAGATGCGCCCGATGAGCAGGTGCGCTTCGGCGTTCATCGGCTCGATCATCAGGACGCGGTTGAGTTCCGAGAGAACGTCGTCGTCGCGCCCGGCGGCGTAGTCCGCGCGCGCCTTCACCAACAGGTCCTGCGTGGTGACGCTGGCGGTGTCAACGGCCGGGAGCGGCGCTTGCGCCTTGACCGCTTCGGCGATGTCGAACTGCTGATTGAGACGCACGGGGATCGATGCAATCGCCTGCGACTTCTGCCAGTCGGTCTGCATCTTCGCGTAGGTGGTCGGCAGATAGCGACGCGCTTCGTTGTCGGCGGCTGTCGTCATCTCGGTCGTCGCGCCCGATTTCTCCAGCGCTTTCGCGTAGAGGAAACGCGCTTCGCCGTCGCGCGGGTTCAACATGATGACCGAGCGGAGTTGTTCGGCGGCGTCGGCGTGGCGGCCTGAGAGAAAGAGCGCGTAGGCGTAGTTGTAAATGACGGATGCGTCTTCGGGGTCGGATTCTTTCGCGCGTTCGAGAAACGTCTGCGCCTGTTTGAGCAGACGGTCGCGCTCTTCCGCCGATTTCTCCTGAAGCGCGGCCTGAATGGAGAGCGCGCCCGCGTTGTTGTAGATGCCCGTGAGCGGCATATCGGTGGCGACGGGCAGCAGCGCGCCGAGCGCGGTCTTGAGATCGTTCATGCGCCAGTAGCTGAGCGCGGCGTAGAAGGAGGACTCGGCGAAGTGCGGGTCGCCTTTTTGCAGGCGCGAGAAATGTTCGGCGGCCTTCTTCCAGTCTTCCTGTTTGAAGTAGAGGTTGCCGAGTTCGAAGGCGGCCTGCGGGTAGCTCGCGCCCGCGTTGGTTTTCGCATACTCCTTCATCGCGTTCTGCAAATAGTTGGAACGCTTCTCGCGGTCTTCCGTCATCACGCCCTTGACGTAGCTCTCGAAGGCGCGCGGCGGAATCTTCGTCGCGCGCTCGACGATCTCGTTGCGCGAATAGGCGAGCGTGGAATCGCGTTGATGGAGAATCTGGTAGGCGAGGATGCCCTGCATCTTCTGCAAGTTGACGAGCGAGTCGCCGAAAATATAAGGCGGCCAGATTTGTCCCTCCTGAACGCGCACGACGCGCGCGCTGACGCGCACCTCCGTCGGCGTCTTGCCGTCGGGCGGCGTCACCACGTCGTAAGTGCCGATGACGGCGAGCGTCGCTTTGGCTTTCATCGCAACGTTGATCGCGGTGGCGCGCGAGGGCGTGGCCGTCAGGGGCAGGCGCAGGCGTTGGTAGATCAGTTCGCGCTCGTCCGTGGAGATGGTGCGCAGCCCGTACATCTGCAAGAGGTCGGTCAGAGAATCCGCGAAGCTCGTCCCGATCCAGTGATACTCGCGCTGGCTGGTCGTGTTCTCGAACGGCAGGACGATGATCAAGTCGCCGCTCTGCGACGTTTGCGCGCGCGCGGAGGCGACCGAAAAGAGCAGGGCGAGGGCGCAAGTGAACGAGGTCAAACTTCTTCTAAACATGTGATTCATTCCTAACCCGTAAAAACGGCGAGGCCGTCGGCGCAGTGATTAATCAAGCACGGCGCGCGACGGCCTACGGAATCTGGCGAGCACCGCGACCCGCGTGCGTGCTCCGGCGAAAAAGTGGCGTCCCGTACGGGAGTCGAACCCGTGTCGCCGCCGTGAAAGGGCGGTGTCCTAGGCCACTAGACGAACGGGACTTTAGTTCTACCTAACAACGGTAAAGCTAACTTACCGTACCGTCTTAGCGGCTGTCAAACCGCACGCGCCAGCGACGCGCGCGGCAAACAAGTTTGATGCCGCGAAACGTTGAAAAGTAGGCCACAGGCGCGCGTCAAAATGGCGCGGCGGGCGTGGTGGATGTGCGAATCGCCACGTTCTCAAATTCCAACCCCATACCCGTCGCACACGAATTTCCGCTACAATCGCCGCGAAGGAAAAAAAACGTAATGGCAGGGCGAGACCATAACGCATTCGGCTAACGAATCGAGGCGCGCTATCGAGGCGCACTGCGGGCTTGCCCTCTCCCTAACAACCGGCACGATGCTAAACGCCACGTCGCCAAAATTATAGAGGTGAACTTGCCCTACCCGCTGCTCAATCCTCTATCGCCGGAAGCCATCACGCCGCGCGGGCGTTGTGCGCTCGGCGTGATGATCAAAGCCCCGCGCGCGGGCGCGTCGAAGACGCGGCTCGTGCCGCCGCTCACGCACGAAGAGGCCGCACGTCTGAGCGTCGCTTTTCTCAGCGACACGGCGGCGAACATGGCGGAGGCGTGCGCCGAAAATTCCGCCGGCATGGTTCACCCCGTCGCCGTCTACACGCCCACCGGCGCGGAGGGCGCGTTCGAAGGGTTGTTGCCGGCAGGTTTCGCGTTGCTCGCGCAGCGCGGCGACACCTTCGGAGAACGCCTTTTCCATGCGGCGGCCGATCTGTTCCGGCTCGGGTACGACGCCTGTTGCCTGATTGATTCCGACAGCCCGACGCTCCCGCGCGCTCTGCTCACGTCGGCAGTCGAAGAACTCCGCCGCCCCGGCGACCGCCTCGTGCTCGGCCCGGCGGACGACGGCGGCTACTATCTGATCGGCATGAAGCGCGCGCACCGACGCCTCTTTGAAGAGATCGCCTGGAGCACGGCGGACGTGTCGGCGCAAACCGTCGAACGCGCGCGCGAAATCAGTCTCGACGTGGCGCTCCTGCCCGCCTGGTACGACGTGGACGATGCCCCCGGCCTCCGTCGTCTCTGCGATGAACTATTCGACGCGCCCGCAGAAGAGGCCGCCGCGTGCGAAGCGAAACTCGCCCCTCATCCCGCGCCGCATACGCGCGCCGCACTCGCGCACCTGCTCGATGGGCAACTCGATGGGCAACTCGACGGGCAAGGGCGCGCCCGCCTCCCGACCGGGTTGGCCGCCGCGCCCACGAGTGAGGAAGGCGTCGCATGAAAGATGAGCGCGCGAGAGAGATGCACGCCGTCGCCGCGTCGCATCATGCGACCTCGCCGCGTGAGGAAGCTCCGACGCATCGCGCGACGATTCGGACGAATCTGCCGCTCCTCGCGCTCGGCCTCGCCTCGCTCGCGCTCTACGTGTACGGACTCAACTTCGACAAGACGCACCCGCTTCAAATCGTCTGGTTCATCAAGGTCGCGTTGGCCCAGTGTGCGCTCTACGCGCTGGCCGCGTGGCTCGTCTGGCGCGCGCGCGAGCGGCGTTCGACGCTGCTTCTGGTGATCGTCTTCGCGTCGTTGTTTCGTTTGAGCGTGCTTGTCGCGCCGCCGCTTTTGTCGGACGACATTTATCGTTATGTCTGGGACGGGCGCGTGCAGGCCGCAGGGATCAATCCTTATCGTCACGTCCCGGCGGCCGACGCGCTCCGGCCTTTGCGCGACGCAGAGATTTACCAGAACATCAACCGGCGCGACTACGCGCCGACCATCTACCCGCCGCTCGCGCAAGTGATCTTCTTCCTCACGACGCGCGTGAGCGAAACGGTTGGGTGGATGAAGACGGTGATGGTTTTGTTCGAGGCCGCCGGGTTATGGGCGCTCGCAGCGCTGCTCGCTTCGTTCAAACTGCCGCCCCAGCGCGTGCTGCTCGCGGCCTGGCATCCGCTCGCAGTGTGGGAGATTGCGAGCAGCGGGCATCTGGATGCGCTCGTCATCTGCTTCGTCGCGCTCGCGCTCCTGGCGCGTCGAAAAGGGCGTGAGAGTTTGACGGGCGCGCTTCTGGCTGCGGCAGTGCTCGTTAAATTATTTCCGCTCGTGCTGTTGCCCGCATTTTATCGCCGCTGGAGTTGGCGTATGCCGCTGGCGTTTTGCGTTACGCTCGCGGCGGGGTATGTGCCGTATCTCTCGGTGGGCGCGGGGCGCGTGCTGGGATTTTTGCCGGGCTACGCGAGCGAGGAGGGGTTGCAAAGCGGCGCACGCTTTTTTTTGCTGCAACTCGCGCAGTCTCTCTTAGGCGCGACGCGCCTCCCGAACTCGGTTTACGTCGCCTTCGTGCTGGCGCTTATGGGCGCGCTTGCCGCATGGTGTCTGTTTAAACGCGAGTCGGGAGAACGCGACTTCGCCTGGCGCGCGGCGCTCCTGGCAACGGCGTTCACCGTCCTGTTGTCGCCGCATTACACGTGGTATTTCGCGTGGCTCGTCGCTTTCCTGTGCGTCGTACGCGGGAAGGCTCTAGTGCCGCTATTGTGTCTGACGGTCGCCGCCTTCATGCTCTACGGCACATGGCTCGGCGACGCGCCCGCGCAAATGCTGCGGCTCAACGCATCAATTTACCTGCCATCCGCCGTGCTCCTTATTTTGTGCTACTGGCGGCGCGGGGCGGGGGAGGTTGATAGAGAGAGCGTGGCGACGTGATAGAGTTTCGATAAGCGAACGGGGAAGGGGTAAGACAAGTTGACGCGACAATCAAGCAACGGGCGGCGCGCGCTGGTGACGGGCGGCGCGGGACTCATCGGCTCGCACCTCGTCGATCTCCTGCTCGCAGAGGGTTGGCGCGTGCGCATACTCGATAACCTTGAGCCGAACACGCACCGCGAGGGGAAGCCCGTGTGGGTCAATCCGGCGGCCGAGTTCGTCGCAGGCGACGTGCGCGACCGCGCCACCGTCTCCGAAGCTCTCTCCGGTATTGATGTCGTCTTCCATCAGGCGGCCTATGGCGGCTACATGCCGGAGATTTCAAAGTACGTGGGCGTCAACAGTTTCGGCACGGCGCAGATGCTCGAAGTTGTCCGCGACGAGAATTTGCCCGTCAGGAAAATAGTCGTCGCCTCGTCGCAGGCGGTTTACAGCGAGGGCGCGGCGGTTTGCCCGGAGGAACATGGTCTGGTCTTCCCGGCGGTGCGCCCCGTGGAACAACTGCGCGCCGGAGACTTCGGCGTCCACTGCCCCTATTGCGACCGCGCGACGCGCCCCGTGCCCACGCCCGAACGCGCGCCCATCGGCGGCGAGACGGTTTACGCCATCACGAAAGTCGATCAGGAGCGGCTCGTTCTGACGTGGGGGCGGCAGACGGGCGTGCCCACGGTCGCCCTGCGCTACTCATGTACCTACGGGCCGCGCCAGTCGATCTTCAATCCTTACACCGGCGTCATCGCCATCTTCTCGACGCGCCTCCTAAACCGGCAGCCGCCCGTGCTCTACGAAGACGGCGAGCAGACGCGCGATTTCAGCTTCGTCGAAGACATCGCCCGCGCCAACCTTCTCGCCGCGACGACCGATCAACTCGACGGGCTGGCCGTGAACGTCGGGAGCGGCGAAGCGACCAGCATCCGCCAGGTCGCGCGTTTGATCTCCGACGCCCTGAACATTCCCATTGACCCGGTCGCGCGCGGAGAGTTTCGCCCCGGCGAGATGCGCCACCTCGTTTCCGATACGACACTCATCCGCGCCGCCGGGTACGAGCCGCAGGTTTCGCTCGCGGCGGGCATCCTCCGCTATATCGAATGGATCGAGCGACAGATGGACGTGCGCGACTACTTCGCCAAGGCTGAAACATTGCTGCGCGCCAAAGGCATCGTGCATCAGGTTAAGAGATGAGAAATGATGAAAGGCATTCGGCAGGCGAACGCCTGTTAATTACGACGTGAACAATCCGGCGCATCAGAGAACTTTCATCTCCGTCGTCATCCCCGCGTTGAACGAGGAAGAACCGATTGCCGATGTCGTGCGCGGCATCCCGCGCGAGATCGCGAGCGAAATAATCGTCGTCGATAACGGGAGCGACGACCGCACGGCGGAGCGCGCGCGGGTGGCGGGCGCGCTCGTCGTCTCCGA
>DATCWB010000385.1:0-4527 GCA_036566625.1 Pyrinomonadaceae bacterium | reverse complement strand
AAAAGACTTGAGACCTGGGACTTGAGGCTCGAAACTTATTTGGCCGGTTGTGTGGCCGCGGGTTTATCGTCGTCCGAGGAAAGATTGCGCGAAACGACTTTTACGATGTCGTTCGTGATGACGAAGCCCATCAGCAGGAGCAGCATCACCATGCCGACCTGTTGGATGCGCTCGCGGATGGTCATCGACATGCGGACGCCGACCCAGCCGAGCACGGCTTCGACGCCGAGCAGGAAGATCGCGCCGCCGTCGAGCACGGGTATGGGCAGCAGGTTGACGATGCCGAGGTTCAAACTGAGGAAGCCGAGCATGGCGAAGACGCCCGCCCAGCCGAATTTGGCCGCGGCGTTTGAAGAAGCCTGCGCGATCCCGATGGGGCCTGACAGCGACTCGCGCGCCGAACGCTGCCCGCGAAAGATTTGCGCGAAGGCCGCGCCCGTCATGCGCAGCACTTCGAGATTGCGGTTGAAGGCATAGCCGAGCGCGGCAATGGGGCCGATGCGCTGTTGCGGCAGCACGGATTCGGGCGCGAAGCCGATCTTGCCTTCCGCGCTCGTCTGCGCCGATAACTCCTGTCGCTGCCCGTTGCGCTCGACCGTCACACGCACCGCCTCGTTCGGGTGCGCCTGAATCATGGCGCGCACGTCAAACTCGTCGCGCACGGGTTCGCCGTTGACCGCGATCACGCGGTCGTTCACCTTCAAGCCGGCGCGCTCGGCCGGCGAATTCGCCACGACCATCGTGATCATCACCGGCAGTTCGCCGTAGTCGGGGCGGAAATCAATGTCGCCGATGCTCTCGCCCTCCTCGACGTACTTCGACGGCTTGACCGTCAACTCCACGCGCTGCCCGCCGCGATCCACGACCATCGGCAGGGGTTGTTCCGGCGAGAGGCGCACGTCGTTCAGGATGCGCTCCCACGAAGGGTTCTCCTTGCCGTTGAAGGAGAGCACGCGGTCGCCCGCGCGCAAGCCCGCCGTCTCGGCCACGCCCTGCGGTTTGACGTAGCGGACGGTCGGCGAGGCCGGAGACACCGGCACGCCCGCGATCATCGCGCCCCCCCAGACCACCGCCAGAGCCGTCAGAATATTCATCGTCGGCCCGGCCACCATCACCAGAAACTTCTGCCAGCGCGGGCGCAGGTCGAAACGCTCGTTGGCCGGGATGTCGCTCTCGCCCGCGCCTTCGACCGCAGCGTTCGACTCGTCGCCGCCGAGTTTGACGTAGCCGCCGAGCGGGATCAGGCTGAGGCGATAGTCGGTCGTGCCGAAACGACGGCCGAACAGGCGCGGCCCGAAGCCGACCGAAAACGTCTCCACGCGCATTTTGAAGAGTTTCGCCACGATGAAGTGGCCGAACTCGTGCAGCACGACGGCCGCGCCGAGAATGAAGATGAATGCCAGCAAACCAATCAAACTCATATTTTTAAGCGTCTTTCTCCGAGAGAGCCAACCCAACGACGAACCACATTAGAGGCGGCGTTCCTCCCGACAGTTGCACGAAAGAGTTTACGGGCTTGAACTTACCGCGTCAAACTAGCCGATCACGGAAACCAGCGCGTTAATCTCTTCGGTCGCGCTCAGACGCGCCGCCCGGTCGGTCTCAAGCACGGCCGCGAGGTCTGTGACCGGGCGCGACTCGTGCCCGTCGAGGACGTGTTCGATGACGCGCGGGATGTCGGTCAGGCGGATGCGCTCTTCGAGAAACGCGGCGACGGCAGTTTCGTTGGCGGCGTTTAAGGCAGCGGGCATCGTGCCGCCCGCGCGCAGGGCGCGGTAGGCAAGGGCGAGGCAGGGGAAACGCTCGGTGTCGGGCGCGTGGAAATGGAGCGCGGACATCTGCGTCAGGTCGAGCGCGGGAAGCTGGCACGGGCGGCGCTCCGGGTAGGTCAGCGCATACTGGATGGCGTGGCGCATGTCGGTCACGCCGAGTTGGGCGATGACCGAGCCGTCCACGAGTTCGATCATCGAATGGACGATTGATTCGGGGTGGACGACGACATCTATCCGGTCGGCCTCGAAGCCGAAGAGCCAGCGCGCCTCGATCACTTCCAGCCCCTTGTTCATCAGCGTCGCGGAATCAATCGTCACCTTCGCGCCCATATCCCAGGTCGGATGGCGCATCGCCTCCGTGACGCTCGCACGCTCCATCTCGCCCCGCGACTTCGTGCGAAAGGGGCCGCCGGAAGCAGTCAGGACGAGGCGGCGCACCTCCGCGCGTCGCTCGCCGCGCAGGCATTGGTGCAGCGCGTTGTGTTCGGAGTCAACCGGCAGAAGTTCCGCGCCCGACGCTTCGGCCGCTCTCGTCATCAACTCGCCCGCGATAACGAGCGTCTCCTTGTTGGCGAGCGCGACGCGCTTCCCCGCTTCGAGCGCGCGCAGCGTGGGCACGAAACCCACCGCGCCGACCGTCGCGCTGACGACGCAACCCGCCTCTCCGTGCGTGGCGACTTCGACCAGCCCCGCCTCGCCCCACATGATGCGCGGCGGCGCGGCAATGTTCGTGCGACGCAACTCGGCGCGCAACTCTTCGGCGCACTCTTCCGTCTCGACCGAGACGAGTTCCGGCCTGTAACGCGCGCACTGTTCCGAGAGCCTTCCGACGTTGCGCCCGGCGGCGAGCGCCACGACTCGAAAATCGTCGCCGAAAGCATCGACGACGCGCAGCGTGTTGACGCCGATTGAGCCGGTCGAACCTAAAATCGCGATGCCCCGTTTGTTCATTCCGTTTCCAGATACTTGTCGAGCAGCGCGGCCAGTTGCGCCTTCGAGATCGTCCCGTCGCGCCGCTCCTGCTCCTTGCCGTCCTTGTACATCAGGACGAGCGGCAAATTCCGGATGCGGAAGCGTTGGTAGAGCGCGGGCTGCTCGTCAACGCTGTAGCGGACGAGGTTCACGCGCGCCGAATAATCTTCCGCCAGCTCGTCCAGAGTCGCTTCCAGCTCCCGGCTGTCGAGACTGTATTTCGTCAGGAAGACGACCATTGTCGTCCCCTCCGCCTGCACAACGTTAGCGGCGAAACTCTCTTCGTCGAAACCTTCGCCCGCGCCGCCCGCGTCATCCGTTCCGGCCGCGCCGGTTTCGACGCCCGTGTCCTCCGCGTTTTGCTCGTAGGGGTCGAGCAGTTCGACGGTCTGTTTGGCATCGTTTTGGTAGGAGGCTTTGACCACGACCCAGTCGCGCCCGCCCCTGTAAGTGAGGTTAACGCTCGCGGGGACGGTCTTTCGCGCGCCGATCACTTTCAGATTGAGCGTCGCCTCGCCGTCGGCGTTGTGCGAGTTGATGTTGCCCGTCACCCAGAAGCCGAAGTCGCGCACCTCGCCGATGTCGCTTTTGAGTTTGTCGTTCGTCTGCAAAAAGGTCTTGGCCGTTTCGGCGGCTTCGCTCTTGCCGATGGTCGAGATGGCGACCCAGACGATGCCGCCGACGAAGAGGACGACCAGAAATCCGAGCACGGCGACCACTCCACCGACGATGAGCAGAATCTTTTTCGTTGTCATTTGGCCTTCGGGTCTCGTCGGAAATAGTTCGACGCTGTTTCAAGGGAGCTGCGCGCGTTGCAGCGCGTCGGCGAAATAGAAGACGGCGAAATAGTAGATGAGCGGCGCGTTGAAGAGCAAGCTATCGAGCCGGTCGAGCAGGCCGCCGTGGCCGGGCAGAATCCGCGCCGCGTCCTTCGCGCCCGACCCGCGCTTGAGCGCGCTCTCCGTCAAATCGCCGACCACGCCGAGCACGTTCATCGCCGCCGCCAGCGGCAGGGCGGCGCGCAGTTGCAGTTCGGGGAAGAACCAGTAGTGCACGAGCACGGCGAAGCCGAGACTCGCCACGAAGCCGCCGGCCGCGCCCTCCCAGGTCTTCCCCGGACTGACCGTGGGCGCGAGTTTATGACGACCGAACGCGCGCCCCGTGTAATAGGCCGCCGTGTCCGAACCCATCAGGACGAAGAAGAAGAACGTGAGCAGGCGCGCCGCGAGCGGCATCGGGAAACCGGCGCGCAGCGCGACGAGATGGCCGCCGAGCAGGACGACGTAACAGACGCCGCCGAGGGTCGCGCCCGTCGTCAAAATCATGCGCTCGAAGGGCGCGCCCTTGAGCATCGCGCCCGCGAGCGCGGAGATGACGAAGGCGACGAGGATCATCAAAGGGAGCGCAGGCCAGGTGACGGGCGCGTTGAAGTAGAAGGCCGTAAGCAGCGCGACGGCGAAGATCGTGCCGAGTTCGCGCTGCGCCTTCGCGTCGCGTTTGGCCGACAGCATCCAGAACTCGTACAGCCCTACCATCATCGCCCCCACGGCCAGCGCGACGAAGAGTAGTTCCAGGCGGTCGATCCAGATTGAGGCGAAGATAATGGGCAGGGCGATGATGGCTGTGATGATGCGCGACATTAGTTTTCGGTGGGCGGCGCACACGCTCGCCCGCCCCGGCCAAGGATTAGTCTGGAATTTGAAGAACTAGTTTTGAAATTTGAAGAACTTTAAGAGGAAGCACGCGCGAGGCCGCATCCGGTTCATTCGCCCCCGCCGCCGCC
>DATCWB010000384.1:0-20201 GCA_036566625.1 Pyrinomonadaceae bacterium | reverse complement strand
TGATCATTGGATTTTTATCCTGCGAGGCGGCAAGCGGCGTGTTCGGGAATCAGCCGAAGTCTCCGCCGCTCAACGGCGTTTCCACTTCAACTCGATCTCCACCTCCTCCTCCTCGCCCCGACGCTCGTACTCGAACTCGACGGTCGCGTAAGGCGGGATGTAGATGCGCTCGCCGGCGATCTGTATCTCGAAAGTTTTCTCCTCTTCCAAAGCATCGGCCAGACGCCGGAGTTTGGCTACGACTTCCTTGTTGGAATAAGACTTCTCCGCTTCCTTGTCACCTGTCATGGATCATCTCCCCGTTATGAATATCATGTCGAACGATTGTGATTATACTCAATCGCGGGCAAGCGCGCGTCCGTCAAACCGGGTGAGAGGGTCACGGATGTTAAGAATGTAAAATCTTGGGCGCGCCGGGTTTCAGCCCGCGCGGGCTATGCTACATTGCAGGCGTGAGAGGCGTTTTCATCAGGCGTCAACCATCGCTGTTGCTGCTCGTGCTGGCGGCGTCGCTCGTCGTGCTGCTCGGCGTGCTCGCGGCGTTGCAGTATCGCTGGCTTGGTCAGGTGAGCGCGGCCGAGCGCGAGCGCATGCAGGGCACGCTTAGTGCGGGCGCGGCGCGCTTCACGCAGGACTTCGACCGCGAACTCGGGCGCGTCTATTTCAATTTGAAACTGGACGCAACCGCGTGGCGCACGCGCGACGGCGACGCCTACGCCGCGCGCTTCGAGCGTTGGCGCGCGACCGCGCCACACCCCGATCTCGTCGCCGACATCTACGTGGTTGACGCGAGCGACACAGAGCGCGAGCCGCAACTCGCGCGCTTCGACAGGGAGGCGCGAAAGTTTACGACGGGCGCAGAGTGGCCGGTCGGGTTCGACGCGCTCAGGCATCGCTTTGCGGAGGCGCGCGAGTTTCATGCGCGGCGCGAGTCGCCGCCCGAAGTAGCCCAAAGCTACGCGCCGCAGCCGAACGCGGATCGAGAGATTCCGGCCGTCATCATTCCCGTCGTCCCGGACGAAACCGCGCCCGCAGACATCGCGGCAGACCGCACCGAAGAATTGTCCGCGCCGGAGAACGAGAGCAGGCTCGTCTTGACGAACTACTCGCCGCTCGCAACCTACGTCGTCGTCGCGCTCGATCTCGATTACATCAAGCGCGAACTGTGGCCTGCGCTCGCCCGCCGTTATTTTTCGAGCGGCGCGCAACCCGATTACAGGCTCGCCGTGGTTGACCGCAGCGACCCGCGAAAGATCATCTATCAATCCACGCCGGACGCGTCTCAAGTGGCCGCCGCCGTCGCGCCGCCGACAGGCGATGCGCGCGCGGACATTTTTCAAATTCGTTTAGACGAGATGGACGCCTTCCTCCCGCCCCTCGTTTCGCGGCGCGTGCGCGAGGAGCGGGAAACGGCCGCGACGGGGGAGCCGCCGGGGGGGTCGCGCGGAAAGAAATTCGCGGTGCGCGTGGTGGAGAGCCGTACGAGCGAGATGGCGTTTCGTCGTCTGAGGCTGCCCGAAACCGGGGCGGGCGGCTGGCAACTCGTCGTGACGCACGTCGCCGGGTCGCTCGATGCGGCGGTCGGGCAGGCGCGTCGGCGCAGCCTGCTCGTCAGCTTCGGCATCCTGCTGCTGCTCGGCGGGAGCGTCGCGCTCATTTTCGTCTCGACGCATCGCGCGCAGCGTCTCGCGCGGCGACAGGTAGAGTTCGTCGCGGGCGTCACGCACGAACTGCGAACGCCGCTCGCGGTCATCTGTTCGGCGGGCGAGAATCTGGCCGACGGCGTGATTGACGACCGCAGGCAGGTGCGGCGTTACGGCGAGGTTATTCACCGGGAGGGGCGGCGTCTGGCGGAGATGGTGGAGCAGGTGTTGGAGTTTGCGGGCGCGCAATCGGGGCGGCGCGAATTTGAACTCGCGCCCGTCGCGGTCGGGAATGTGATAGACGCCGCGCTCGTCGCGTGTCGCGCGGGTGCCGAGGCCGGTGAGGGGGCGTTCGAGATCGAGCGCGACGTGCCCGCGGATTTGCCGCACGTCTTAGCGGATTTCGGCGCGCTCAGCCGTTCGCTGCAAAATTTACTGTCGAACGCTCTGAAGTACGGCGGCGACAGTCGCTGGGTGAAGCTGTCCGCGCGTGCGGGCGAGGGCGCGCGCGGGGGCGGCGGTGCGGGAAGTGAAGTGCGGATCAGGGTGGAGGATCGCGGCGCGGGCGTTGCGCCCGTCGATCTGCCACACATCTTCGAGCCGTTTTATCGCGGTCGCGAAGTGGCCGCCGCGCAGATACACGGCAACGGGCTGGGCCTCAGTCTGGTCAGGCAGATCGTGGAGGCGCACGGCGGGCGCGTCTCGGTCGAGAGCGAGTTGGGGCGCGGCAGCGCGTTCACGATTCACCTGCCCGCCGCCGCAAACGTGGCGGGTGCAAATGGCAACGGCCGCGACGAAGCCGCCGGGCGGGGCGACGTATGAACCAGCGCATTCTGCTCGTCGAAGATGAACCGGGCCTGTTGATGACTCTGACCGACCGCTTGGTGAGCGAAGGCTTCGCGGTCGAGACGGCGACCGACGGCGAGGCCGGACTTGAGCGCGCCCTCGCGGAAACTTTCGACCTCATCATCCTCGACGTGGGCTTGCCGCGCAAGAACGGCTTCGACGTGTGCCGCGACCTGCGCCAGCGTAAAGTGGGCGTGCCCGTCATCATGCTGACGGCGCGCGGGCAGGTGGTGGACAAGGTCGTCGGCCTCAAGATCGGCGCGGACGATTACGTCACGAAGCCCTTCGAGATGATGGAACTTCTGGCGCGCATCGAAGCCCTGCTCCGGCGCGCGCCTCAGATGCCCGCCGCGACCGGCAGCGCGGCGGGTGAGGCGGCGGATGTGTATCAGTTCGGCGAGATTCGCGCGGACTTCCGCCGCGCCGAGGTCACGCGCGAAGGCGCGCCGCTCGAACTCTCGGCGCGCGAGTTTAAATTGCTGCGCTACCTCGTCGAGCATCGCGGCGCAACCATCTCGCGCGACGAGTTGTTGAACGAGGTCTGGGGCTACAACGCGATGCCCTCGACGCGCACCGTGGACGTGCACATCGCGTGGCTCCGGCAAAAACTCGAACCCAACCCGCACTACCCGCAGTTCATCCTCACCATCCACGGCCTCGGCTATAAATTCGTCGGGTGAAGTGCGGCGAATCCGCCGAGTTCTCCGGCCCTCGGCGGAGTGGCGTGAAGCGGGTTGTTAGTTTTAAACGCCGCAGGCTAGTTCCGGGCGGCCGACTTCTTATGCCTGTTTACATAAGTATAGGGCTCAAAGCCCCGTCCATCGAAATCGTATCGGAGGCGTTACGGCACGAGACCAGCCTCTCTCCTGCGCGACGCGACAGCTCATATCTCGGAGAGTATGACTTGTTCCGCATGCCCGAAGAGGCGCGGGTGAGATACAACTTCGTTGGTGAGCAGGGGGAATGGATGCACCCTGCTCATCAGGAGTATGCCGTAATCCTAGAGGTCGAAAGTACGGAGCGACCCGACTTCTTTTGGGAGTTGGCTGTGAAGCTCGGGTTCGAGAATAAAATCATCGAAGAAGAGTCTTGAGGGTTTCGCCGCCTGCCGTCACACCGCGACGACCTCCGCGAACTGTTTCGTGTCGGTATACTGCTGGAACCGAACCACCCTGCCTGCCTTCACGCCCCAAACGTGGGCGAACTGCGCCCGCACCTCTCTGCCCGTCTCCTTATGCCGCCCCGTGTAGGTGCCGAGCACCACGACGTGGTTCCCGGCATCGAGCCACTCCTCCGGCGTGACCGTGAAATCATCCCACTCCGACCCCAAACGCATGAACACCCCTTCGAGCACTGCCTGCGGCCCGACATACGGGTTGCGATCCGCGTAAATGAAGTTCTCCGCCTCCCTCCACTCTATCTCCTGATCCATCTGCCCGAGCACCGCCGGGACATCGCCTTTGCCGAACGCCTCATATATCCCGCGGATGGATTCAACGTTTTCCTGTGACATGGTGGCCTCCCTGTAGCTGTGTAAGATAGAACTGCGGCGCAATTAATAAGTGACCCGGGTTAGACCGCAGCAAAGACCGACGCTTTCAGCGACGCATGATAGACGTACTACCGGCTGCCGGTAAAGACGCACATTTCGCCGCAATTTCCCCGAACCCGTGTCGTTACGCTTAACGCCCCCGCCTGCCGACGTTGAGGCCGATGACGATGCCGCCGCGATGCGCCATAAAAATTCAAGAAGTCCTTAAAGAGTGCTTCTTCCCGCGTAAAAACGGTTGAACGCCGCCCCCGCCGGTTATATCCTCCGGGTTCCCGGTCGTTCGCGGGTTTTTTATCCATCAAGGCGGGAATTTTTTTGCGGGGGTGTTAATAAACTCCGCGGGGGGGCGTTTTATGGGTGGAGACAGGGAAATGAAGGAGAACAACGTGCCAGCTACAGCAACCCAATTGAGGTCCGTTCCCCAGAGCGGCGGGCTGGAACAACTCGAAAGCCTGTTCCAACAGCACTACGAACAGGTGTATCGCACCGCCTATCGCATCACCGGCAGCCCGGCGGACGCCGAAGATGTGCTGCAAACCATTTTTATGCGCCTCGCCGGAAACAAGGAAAAACGCGACCTCGCGCCCAGCCCCGGCAGCTATTTGCACCGGGCCGCCGTCAACGCCTCGCTCGATTTGATGCGTGGCCGGACGCGCGCTCGTTCCGTGCCTTACGAGGACGTGGACGCCGCGCTTTTGCAAAGCCCGATTTTGAACCCGGAGGCACAGCACGCGGATAAAGAGATGCAGACTTTGATCCGGCTGGCTGTCGCCCGCCTCGGCACGCGGGCGTCGGAAGTTTTCGTCCTCCGCTATTTTGAAGGTTACGACAACGTCGAGATCGCCGAAATGCTCGGCATGTCGCAGATGGTCGTGGCCGTCACGCTGCACCGCGCGCGCGTGCGCTTACGTAAAGAGATTGGTGAGTACCTGGAGAAACATCATGAAGCGTAATAAAAAAGAACTCGAAGCCATCCTTGATCAAACTGTGGACGCCATGCGCGCCGAGCAGCCCGACACGCAAGCCGTGGACACGGCGGCCTCGCGCGTGTGGGCGCGTATCGCCACAGACCAAAACATCTCGTCGGCGGCAACCTCGCCGACGGCCGCCGCGCCTGCGTCGGAACACATCAACAACTGCGGCGATTTCCAGACGCTTATCCCGTCTTACCTGCGCCGCGAGTTGTCGCCCGCGCGCGCGCTCCTTCTGGAAGACCACACGCAGGAATGTATCCCCTGCCGCAAGGCTCTGAAAGAAGCACGCACCGGCCGCACGGCCGCCGCCCGCGCCCAACTCAACACCCCCGCGCGCTCGACCGCGACGAACTTCACTGCGTGGCGCTGGGCCGTGGCGGCCTCGCTCGCCGTGGCCGTGGCCGTCGGCGCGTTGTTCTTCTCGAACCGCCTGCCTTCGGGCGGCGCGCTCGCGGCCACCGTCGAGAGCGCCAACGGCGCGCTCTACCGCGTGACCGACGCGGGCACGCTGGCGATGGCCGTCGGCGAAGAGATCGGCAAGGGCGTGCGCGTGCGCACGGCGAAAGATTCCGGCGCGGTTGTCCGTCTCGCCGACGGCTCGCGCGTCGAGATGCGCGAACGCTCCGAGTTCTCCATCACGGAGACGGCGCAGGGCGTGACGCTCAATCTGGATCGCGGCGACGTGATCGTCGAAGCCGCCAAGCAGGGCGCGGGTCATCTGTTCGTCGCCACGCCCGATTCGCTCGTCTCCGTCAAGGGCACGATCTTCGCGGTCGGCAGCGGCACGAAGGGGTCGCGCGTCTCGGTTGTCGAGGGCGAAGTCCACGTCAATCATTCCGGCGCGGATAAGGTTTTGCTGCCCGGCGACCAGACGACGACGGGCGCGAGCCTGACGCCCGTCTCCGTCAAGGACGACATCGCGTGGAGCCGCAACGCCTCGCGTTACACGAAGATGGTCACGGAACTCGCCGCCCTGCGCAAGGACATCGCGCAACAGGTGCCGCACCCCGGCGTGCGCTACTCGACGCGCTTCCTCGACCTCGCGCCCGAAGGCACGGTGCTCTACGCCGCGCTGCCTAACCTGGCGACGACGCTCGGCGAATCGCACCGCATCATGCAGGAGCGCATCGCGCAGAACCCCGCGCTCAGCCAGTGGATGAAAGAGCAGGAATCTTCCACGGCGCACGGGCCGGGGCTGAATCAGACGATGGCGCGTGTGCGCGAGTTCGGCCAGTACCTCGGCGACGAGATCGTCGTCACGGCGGGCACGAACGCGCAGGGCAACCCCGACGCGTTCCTCGTCCTCGGCGAGTTGAAGAACGCCGCAGGCTTCCGCCCGTTCCTCGAAAAGCAGATCGCCGATTTGAAGTCGGTGGACAAGGGCGCGCCCAGAGTCAATATCATTGACGACCCGAGCGCGGCCACCGCCTCCGCACCGGCCGCCGCCGCCACGACGACCAGTGGCGATAAGAAGGTGGCGCGCAAAATCGCCAGCAACAACGAACTCTTCGTCTGGATTCGCGACGACTTCTTCGCGGCCTCGCCGAAACTCGAATCCCTGCGCGGCCTGCAAGCCACGATGAACGCGCCCGGCACGAACCGCTTCGCGGGCACGCCCTTCTATTCGCGCATTGCCGACGTATACAAGGAAGGCGCGGGGCTCATCGTCGCCGCCGACCTCGAAAGAGTCATCGCCCAGGCGACGAGCGACGCCGCGAAAGTCGGCGGCCAGCAGCAACTCGAACTCTACCGGCAGACGGGGCTTTTGAACCTCAAGCACTTCGTCGTCGAGCAGAAGGAAGTGAAGGCCAAGACGCAGAGCCGCGCCGTGCTCTCGTTCAACGAACCGCGCCGTGGCATCGCCTCGTGGCTGGCCGCGCCGGGACCGATGGGCGCGCTCAAGTTCGTCTCGCCCGACGCGAACGTGGCGACGGCCTTCGTCGTCAAAGAGCCGACGTTGCTGGTTGACGACCTGCTCGGCTTCATGGAGACCGCTTCGCCCGATTTGCGCAAGCGTCTGCGCGAACTCGAAACGCAGAACGGCCTCGACCTCAAACGCGACTTCGCCGCGCCGCTCGGCGGTGAGTTCGCCTTCGCCATCGACGGCCCCGTCTTGCCCACGCCTTCGTGGAAGATGATCATGGAGGTCTATGACCAGAAGCACTTGCAGGGGACGTTCGAGAGCGTGGTCGGGAAGCTGAACGCGTGGGCGGCACAGCACGGTCAGAAGGGTCTGACGTTGACGGCTTCGGGCGGCAGTCCGAACATCTACACGCTGCGCTCGGTGGATTTCGGCCTCGAAGTTCACTACACCTTCGCGGAAGGCTACCTGATCGCCGCGCCGTCGGCGGCGCTTCTGACCCGCGCCTTGCAGTATCGTGAGTCGGGCGTGTCGCTCGTCACTTCGGCGCGCTTCACGTCGGCCTTGCCCGAAGACGGCAACACGAACTTCTCGGCCGTCTTCTATCACAACCTCGCGCCGCTGCTGCAACCGCTGGCCGGGGCTGTCGGCGACCGCGCCAAGTCGCTCAGCGAGGAGCAGCAGAAGGCCATCGCCGCCTTCGCCGCGAACTCGCAGCCGACGCTGGCCTATGCCTACGCGCAGGGCGACCGCATCACGCTCGCGGCCAACACCGAGGGCGGCCCCTTCGGTCTCAGCCCGGGCAGCCTGCTCGGCCTGCCGAACTCCTTCGCCATGCAGCACATCCTGATGGAGGCGATGGAAAGCAAGGGCGACAAGGGCAGCGCGCCGGAGAAGAAGTAGTAAGCGAATCGACGAGCGCGCGTCTCCGTCCGGTGGCAACGAAGTTGTCGTCACCGGACGGAGACGCGCGAGCGTTAAAGTTAAACGGCAACCGGAGCGAGTAGAGGGGAGAGCCAGCATGAAGGGCAAAAATCTCATTGCCGGAATTCTCGTCGTCGTGAGTCTCTGGGCAGTCGTGGTGTGGTTCGTCTTCGCGTCCGGCGTTGCCGAACGTCCTGAGCCGACCACGCCTCTGACGGTTGCCGCCGAGCGCGGCGACGCGGCTCTGGTCAGGAAACTTATCGCCGCGGGCGCTGACTTGAACGAGCGCGACAAGTTGGGTTACACCGCTCTCGTGTGGGCGGCGCGCAACGGCAACAAGGAAGTTGCGAAGGCGCTCGTCGAAGCCCGCGCCGACATGAACGCTCGCGACTGCGCGCGTAACGGCTGGACGCCGCTCATCCACGCGATCCACAAAAACAACACGGACATGGCGCGCCTCCTGATCGAAAGCGGCGCGGACGTGAACGCGAAGGCCGGGAACTGTACGGAGAAATCGGTCGAGAACGGCGCGACCGCGCTCTGGCACGCGGCGGGCGAGGACAACGCGGAGGTGGTCGAAGCCCTGCTCGCGAAAGGCGCGAACCCTCACGCCGAGTACGATTCGGCGACCGCGCTCTCGAAAGCGGTTGCCGGGGCGATGGACTTCTCCCGACCGGATGACAAGCAATGCCCGACCGCGACCGTGAAGGCGCTGCTTGCTCACGCCCCCGACGTGACCCTCAAGCGCAGCATCTGGGATCGCAAGTCGATCTTTGTGGCGAGGCACAGGGGCTGCACGGAAATGGTGAAACTGATCGAAGAACGCAAGCAAGCGTTGGCGGCGAAGGCCGTCGCGAGCAATTGAATCGCGATCTGAAACTGAGTGTTGGTTGAGCCGGTTGCACTTCAAGGCGGAAGCGCGAGGGAAGACGTTTGGCGCAGAGCGGGCGCGGAGAGTGTCGGGCATTTGGGGTCTCGATTTGAGGTTTCAAACCCGCAACTCTCCGTGCTCTTTTGTGCTTTCCATGTCTGGCGTTGAAGCGCGCATTTCTTTTTCCGTGCCTCACTTTGACGCCTCCTCTTTTCTATTCAAAACATTTCTCACAGGCCGAACTTTAACTCGCGTCGAAGCGTTATTCTTCAACGGAACATGAACCGTCGCCCGCATCGCATCTGCTCTCGAAATTGTTTGAAGTCGGCGGGCGAATGTCGTATAAAGCGAACTACTCTTGCAGGGTCGGGCGCGCTTTCCAATTTTGTCTCAAAGCGAAGCCGACCGGGCTTCCACACATTATGAATCCAGTTATCGAACTCGACGGTCTGGGCGTGACCTTCGGCAAGCGTCACATCCTTCAAGACCTACGCGGCACGCTGAACGGGCGCGCCATCGGCCTGCTCGGCCCGAACGGGGCGGGCAAGACCACGCTCATCCACACGCTGCTCGGCTTTCACCCGGCCACCGCAGGGACGGCGCGCATCTTCGGGCAGGACATCACGACCGACGCCCGGCAGATTCGCGCCCTCATCGGTTACATGCCTGAGCGCGATTCGTTCATCGCCAAGATGTCGTGCGTCCACTTCGTGCGCCTGATGGCCGAACTCTCCGGCATGCCTTCGGACGCCGCGCTCGAACGCGCGCACGAGTCGCTCTTTTACGTCGGTCTGGGCGAGGCGCGCTATCGCACGCTCGATACCTATTCGCTCGGCATGAAGCAACTCGCCAAGCTCGCGCAGGCCATCGTCCACGGCCCGAAGCTCATCATCCTCGACGAGCCGACCAACGGCCTCGACCCGCCGACGCGCCTGCGCATGATTCGTCTCATCCGCGAGATACGCGACAGCGGCGAGGCGCGCATCATGCTCTCGTCTCACCTGCTGCGCGACGTGGAAGAGTGTTGCGACGAGATACTCGTCCTCAAGGACGGGCGCATCGCGGCCAACTGCAATCTGGAAGAGGAGCGCAAGGCCAACCGCAAGTTCATCGAGTTGGAGATGCGCGGCGACAACCGCGCGTTTGCGGAGGCGGTCGGGCGGCTCGGCTGCGAATACGCGTTCACGAACGAACGGCGGCTGAAGCTGGTCTTGCCCGAAGGCGTCGAGATACGCGACCTCTACCAGATCGCCGCCGAGCGCGAGGTGCAGATACGTCGTCTGAACTACAAACGCGACTCGCTCGAAGACATCTTCCTCAAGGCGATGGAGGGCGGCCCAGAGGCGGCGTCCCCGGCAGGAGGTAACGGCAATGGCAGTTTATGAGCACGGCTACAAGCCCTACGCGGGCATCTTGACGCCGGAGTGGTCGCGCTTTCTGATACTCCCGCGCCACGCCTCGCGCGACGTGTTCGGGTCAAAACTTTTCGTCGCCTTCTTCGCACTCTGTTTCCTCTACCCGCTCGTGGCGGCGATCCTGATCTACCTGCACCACAACGTCAACGCCATCGCGCTGATGAAACTCGACGTGCGCGAGTTCGTGCCGATCAACGCCTCTTTCTTCCACGCGTTCGTCACCACGCAGTGCATGTTGGGGTTCTTCCTGACCGTTCTCGTCGGGCCGCCGCTCATCTCGCGCGACCTCGCCAACAACGCGCTGCCGCTCTACCTCTCGCGCCCCTTCACGCGCAAGGAGTATGTCGTCGGCAAGATGAGCGTCCTCGCGATCCTGCTCTCGCTCATCACTTGGATTCCCGGCCTGCTGCTCTTTCTCTTGCAGGCCTACCTCGAAGGCGCGGGTTGGCTGGGGCAGAACCTGCGGCTGGCGGGCGCGATCTTCCTCGGCAGTTTCGTCTGGATCGTCGTGCTGGCGATTTTGTCGCTCTCGGTCTCGGCGTGGTTGAAGTGGCGCGTGGTGGCGTCGGGCGCGCTCCTGGGCATCTTCTTCATCCCGTCGGCCTTCGGCGAGATCATCAACGCCCTGTTCCGCACGCGAATGGGACACCTCATCAGCCTCGGCGCGATCATGAACTCGCTGTGGCGTGGCCTCTTCGGCATGTTCGAGCGCAAGACCGGCCAGATTGAAGGGATGACGGTGGGCGGGCGCTTGATCGAAGTGACGCTCTACGAACCGCCGCTCTGGGGTTCGTGGCTCGCGCTCGCGCTCATCTGCGCGTTCTTCGTGTTGCTCCTGATGCGCAAGGTGCGCGCTTACGAGGTGGTGAAATGACGACGGCGGCGGCAACGGTAGCGACGACAGCAGCGACGGCGGCGGCGACGCACACGGAAGAGAAGATGATCGTCTTCGAGGACGTGTCCAAGTTCTACGGCGAGATACTCGGCGTCAACCGCGTCAACCTCTCCATCGCGCCGGGCATCACGAGTCTGGTCGGGCCGAACGGTTCGGGCAAGACTACGCTGATGAATTTGATGACCGGACTTTTGAAGCCCACGCGCGGGCGCATCAGCGTGCTCGGAACTTCTCCCAACGACCCGCAGGAGCTTTTCCGCAAGGTCGGCTATTGCGCGCAGTTCGACTCTTTCCCGCGCGGCGCGACCGGCAGAGAGTTCATAGAGTTTTACCTGCGCACGCACGGCGCGACGAGCCGCGCGCTTGAGAACCTGACGCATCAGGCGTTGGAGCGCGTTTCGATGCTGGAGGCGGCGGATCGCAAAGTGGCGGGCTACAGCAAGGGCATGCGCCAGCGCATCCGCCTCGCGCAGTCAATCGCGCACAACCCGGCCGTGCTCATCCTCGACGAGCCTCTGAACGGTCTCGACCCGATGGCGCGCGCCGAGATCATACGCCTCTTTCGCCAGCTCGCAGCCGAAGGCTTGTACCTCATCATCTCCAGCCACATCCTGCACGAGGTGGACATGATGTCGGACAGCGTCGTGCTCCTGAACAACGGCTACGTCGTCGCCGAGGGCAACGTCCACGGCGTGCGCGACGAGATCGTCGAGCAGCCGATGCAGATTTTGATCCGCTGCGACCGCCCGCAGGTGTTGGCCGCGCGCGTCTTCGAGCAGGACGGCGTGGTCGAAGCGCGCCTGCACGAAGACAGGCAGGGCTTGTTCGTCAAGACGCGGCGGCCTGACGATTTTTACCTGCTCCTGAATCGCGTCGTGCTCGAAGGCGACTTGCAGATCGAGTCGGTCGCGCCCGCGGACGACGACTTGAACGCGGTCTACCAGTATTTGATCAGTTCGGATGGAGGGCGATGATGAGTTCGACCATTGACTCGGCGACGACGGGGGCGGAGAAGGGCGCGCGCCAACTGCCGTGGGGCTTGTGGGCGCAGCAGACGCTCGCCATCCTGCAACTTGAGCTGCGGAAAAATTTCCTGAGCCGCCGCGCGCTTTTGATCTACGTGCTCGCGGCCCTGCCGGTCTTCCTGCTGTTCATCCTCGCCATTATTCCGCCCGACGCGGACGAGTTTCGAAACTTCGGCGGGTTGAGCATCGTCTTCTCCGTCATCTATAACACGCTCATCCTGCGCGCCGTCGTCTTCTTCGGTTGCGCGTGGATTTTCATGAATCTGTTTCGCGGCGAGGTGGTTGACAGGAGTTTGCATTACTACTTTCTGTCGCCCGTTAAACGCGAGGTATTAGTCGTCGGCAAATACCTGTCGGGGCTGGTCACGTCCGTCGTGCTCTTCGGCCTGACGACGCTCGCCTCGCTTTTCATGCTCTATTTCCCGCGCTTCTCGTCGGAAAGCACGCGCTACTTTTTCGAGGGCGCGGGCGGCAAGCAGGCGCTCATTTATCTCGGCATCACGACGCTGGCGGTCGTCGGCTACGGCGCGATCTTCCTGATCGTCGGTCTCTTTTTCCGCAACCCGATCATCCCCGCGCTCCTCATCTACGGTTGGGAATGGATCAACTTTCTGCTGCCGCCGCTGCTGAAGAAGATCAGCGTCATTCACTACCTTCATTCGCTGATGCCCGTGCCGATGAACGAAGGCCCGTTCGCCGTGATGGCCGAACCGACGCCCGCGTGGCTCTCCGTCCCCAGCCTGCTCGTCTTCACCCTGATCGTACTCGTGCTCGCCGGCTACCACACGCGCCGAATGGAGATCAGCTACGTCGGAGACTAAAGAAGAAGGGGTCAAGGGGAAGGGGTCAAGGGAAAAGGTGAAGGCAATGCGGCGCTCCGCGCGTTGCTTTCTTCCTCTTCCCTTAGCCCCTTCCCCCTGACCCCTTACCCCTCGACTTCAACCTTCCACACATTCCCGTCCAACGGCCTCGTCGTGATCCGCACGTCGAGAAACATCTTGACGACTTCGATGTTGGTCGTCGTGTGCAGAGTGGGCTGGCCGGTCGTGTATGAGCCGCCGCCCGCGAGCGCGAGCGGGATCAGCAGTTGATCGGCCAGATGTTCGCCGACGGGCGCGTCCGTTTCGAGATACGCGCGCGCTTCCCCGGCTGCGCGTTCGGCAATCGTCTCGGCGCGCACGCCGCGCTCGCCGATGCCGGTGAAGACCTCCGTGAGGTGCTCGCTCTCGATCTCAAGCGTCAGGACGTTGCCGGGGCTAATCGCGTTCTGAGAAGTTTCGACGCGCAACTCGTCGCCCGGCGAATCGCCCCAGCCGAGTTGTTCGGCGACGACGCCCAACTCGCGCTCGCCCACCGAGGGCGGGAGTTTGACGACGAGCGCGCGAGCGCGGCGCGCCTTGACTCGGCCGCGCGCGAGCAGTTCGAGCGGCTTGAGTTTGCTCGCCGGTTCGACGCGCGCATGAAAGCGTCCGCCGCCCGGCGGGTAAAAGCCGTAACGCGTGAGTTCGGCTGTGACGCGCGCGCCCATGCGATTCAGGAGCGGCAGAAAGGTTTTGACGATGAACTCGTAGGGCGGCGCGTGTACGTTGTGCGTGCCGCCCTCGAAGGCGAGCGTGGAGGGCGCGGAGGCGATCATGAGGGGCGGCAAAATCGTCTGGAGCACGAGCGTGGTGCTGCCGGCCGTGCCGATGGGGAAAGCGTAATCGCCGGGCGTGACCGCGCCGGGGTGGAACGTGAACGCGGTCGCGCCGAGGCTCGCGCCTTCAACCTGCGCGCCGCCGATTGTTTCAGCGGCGCGGACGGCCGTGAGGTGTTGCCGTTGCAGCCCCGGTTTCTCGCGCCGCGCGCGGACGTTGTAGATGCGGAAAGGTTTTCCGGTGATGAGCGAGAGCGCGAGCGAGGTGCGTATGATCTGCCCGCCGCCCTCGCCCTGTGAACCGTCAATCGTGATCATAATGAACGGGATTGTAGCGCACGTCGCGCGCGCTTTTCTCAGAGCGCGCTCGCCTGTTGTAATCTGGACGCGTGACCGCCGATGCCAAACAGATCGTGCTGCGCTTCGACTCGGGGACGCTTTTGCTCGACGGAGTTGAGCGTGCCGCGCCGGGCGTGCCCGCGCCCTTTCGCTGGGACGAGCGCGTGCTGCGCTGGCGCGCGCCTGCGCTGGCCTATCGCCACGTCGTCAAGGCTCTCACGCGCGGGGGCGTGACCTTCACGGACGAGGCGCGCGCCTATCACAAGTTCGACTTTCCGACGAAGTTCACGGTCGAGCCGCGCCCCTACCAGCAGGAGGCCATCGCCGCGTGGCGCAAGGCCGAGCGTTGCGGCGTCGTGATACTTCCGACCGGCGCGGGGAAAAGCCTCGTCGCGCAGATGGCGATTGAACAGACGCAGCGTTCGACGCTCGTCGTCGTGCCCACGATTGACCTGATGAATCAATGGTACGATCTATTGCTGTCGTCGTTTCAGGCCGAAGTCGGGCTCATCGGCGGGGGCTTCTTCGAAGTCGGCGCGCTGACCGTGACAACCTACGCCTCGGCCTTTCGTTTCATGGAACGCCTCGGCAACGCGTTCGGCCTCGTCATCTTCGACGAATGCCATCACCTGCCCGGCGACGTGTTTCGCTACGCTGCCGAGATGTCGCTCGCCCCTTTTCGCCTCGGCCTGACCGCCACGCCCGAACGCGCCGACGGCGCGGACGAAATGCTCGAAGAGTTGATCGGCCCCCTCGTCTACCGGCGCGAGGCGCGCGAACTGGCGGGCGAATATTTATCCGACTACAGCATCGTGCGCCTGCACGTCGAGATGAGCGCGGCCGAGCGCGCCGCCTACGAAGCGGAGCGCGCCGTCTTCAAAAGTTTTCTCCAACAGAAAAACATACGCCTGAGCAGCCTGCACGGCTGGCAACTCTTCATCGCGGCGAGCGCACGCAGCCCCGAGGGACGGCGCGCGATGATGGCCTACCGCGAGTCGAAGCGGATCGCGCTCGGCACGGACGCGAAGTTGCGCGTGCTCTCCGAACTGCTCAAGCGACACCGACGCGAACGCACGCTCATCTTCACGGCCGAGAACGAGATGGTCTATCGCATCTCGGAGCAATTTCTGATACCCGCCATCACGCACGAGACGAACATCAAGGAGCGGCGCGAATGGCTGGCCGCCTTCAACGCGGGCGACGTGCTCGCGCTCGCCACATCGAAGGTTTTGAACGAGGGCGTGAACATCCCGGCCGCCTCGGTCGCCGTCGTCCTCTCCGGTTCCGGCTCGACGCGCGAGCACATCCAGCGGCTCGGGCGCATCCTGCGCAAGCAACCCGACAAAGAGGCGACGCTCTACGAAGTCGTCACCCTCGACACGACCGAAGAGGGGATCAGCCGCCGGCGCAGCGGCGAGCAGTTTCGCGCCGGCGCGGGGCGCGGCGACAACCAAAGTTTATTGAGCGACCGTTAATCTATGTTGACCTCCGACCTCGCACTAAGCTGGCAGCGCGGCAATCAAATCCGGCCGCGCTACATCCGGGCGGAAGACGAGGGCTGGCTCGAAACCGCCTCCGCGCTCATCGAACTCTTCCGCGAGCATCAGGGCTGCACGCGCGCCGAACTCGACGGCGCGCTCGAAGATTACGTGGGCACGGGCACGGACTACAAAATCCTGCGCGGCTTGATCAAGTTGCTCATGGATCGGGCGGAGTTTGCGGCGGGCGTCGAAGTGGTCCCGGCAGACTTGCGCCGCGCCGTCTTCCTCAAGGCGCGCGGCGTGCATCCCGTGACCGACGAGGGCGCGCGCGGCGAAGTCATCGAAGGGGCGGGCGTTGAACTCGGATGCGCTCCGGAACTGGTGCGCGCAAACCTGTATGCCGACTTGCCGAAGAACCAGCGGCTCGTCGAGTTTGAAGAGACTGACGCGCGCTCGCTGGTCGATCTCTACAACGTGGCGCAGGCGCAGGCTTTGCTGTATCGCTCCGTGCGGATGCGCCTGAGCGTGCGGCCGCAGACGGCGGAAGGGTATCGCGAACTCTTCGGCGCGATTAAAGCCTACCGCCTGATCCACACGATCAAAGGGACTCCGGCCGAAGGGTACGAAATCGAACTCGACGGCCCCGTCTCCATGTTTCATCGCTCGCAGAAGTACGGCGTCCAGATGGCCGTCTTTCTGCCCGCCCTGCTGTTGTGCCAAGGCTGGCGCATGCGCGCCGAGATCGCGCAGCGCGCGCACGGCACGGCCTTCTTCGAGATGGATAGCGAACGCCACGCTCTGCGCTCGCATTACCTGACAGTGACGCCTTACGAAAATCCCGTCAGGGAAAAGCTGGCCGCCGCATGGGCGCGTTTCGAAAGCGAGTGGACTCTTTCCGAGAGCGGCGAGATCATCAGCCTCGGCGCGGGCGCGTTCATCCCCGACTTCGTGCTGCGTCATCCGACGGGGCGGCAGGTCTATCTGGAAATTTTAGGTTTCTGGACGCCGCCGCATCTCAAGGAGCGTCTGCAAGAGTTTGCGGGGAGCGGGTTTCGAGATTACCTGCTCGCCGCCTGGGAGGAACTGCGCGGGAGCCGCGAACCGCTCGTGGCCGCGCCCGCGCACACGATCATCTTCAAACGTTCGCTCGACCCGGCGACCGTGGAGTTGGCGGTTAATAAGTTGATCTCGGAAGACTGACAGAGAAGACTGACAGGAAAACTGACAGGGAGAACTGACAGGGAGAACTGACGGGGCGCGCGATGAAAACTTTCAACCTGTGCTTACTGGGTTTCGGC
Source organism: Pyrinomonadaceae bacterium (assembly GCA_036566625.1). Classification (GTDB taxonomy): domain Bacteria; phylum Acidobacteriota; class Blastocatellia; order Pyrinomonadales; family Pyrinomonadaceae; genus JAIVJZ01. The sequence continues at coordinate 3,441 of DATCWB010000384.1, read as the reverse complement.
AACGTCGGCCACGCGCTGGTGCGTCTGCTCGGCGAGAAGTCCGCGCAGATGCGCGAGCGGTACGGCATCGAGTGGCGCGTCACGGGCGTGGCGACGCGTCGCATGGGCTGGATCGCATCGGCGGAAGGGTTGGCCGTAGAGTCTCTGCTGTCGGGCGGGTTCGCCGCGTCGCAGGGCGGGCAGCCGCCATCGAACGTGCGCGAGTGGCTGGCGGCGGCGCGGTGCGACGTGTTGTTCGAGATCACGTCGCTTGAGCCGCTGACGGGCGAGCCTGCCGTCGAACATGTGCGCGCCGCTCTGGATGCGGGCGCACACGTCGTCACGGCGAATAAAGGCACCATCGTCCATGCCTATCGTGAGTTGCGCGCGCTCGCAGAGGCGCGCGGCCGGCGCTTCCTGTTCGGGGCGACGGTGGCCGATATGCCCGTCTTCTCGCTGTTCCGCGAGTGCCTACCGACGGCTCGCCTACGCGCCTTCCACGGCATCTTCAACTCGACGACGAACATCATTCTCGAAGCGTTGGAGCAGGGGGACACGTTTGAAGAGGGCGTGCGCCGCGCGCAGAGTCTCGGCATCACGGAGACAGACCCGGCTTATGACGTTGACGGGTGGGACGCGGCCGTGAAGACGTGCGCGCTGGCGACCGTGTTGATGGACGCCCCTTTGCGGCTCGACGAGATCGAGAGAGAAGGAATTCGCGGGCTGGATGCGGAGAGCGTGCGCGCGGCGCGGGCGGCGGGGAGACCTTACAAACTGGTTAGTCGTGCGGAGCGCACTGCGGAAGGGGGCGTTGCGGCGCGCGTTCGCGCGGAACAGATCGCGGCAGACGACCCTTTGGCCGCCGCGGGCGGAACATCCCTCATCATCCATTTCGAATTGGACATTCTGCCCGGCCTGACGCTCGCCGCGCACCATCCCGATTTGCGCAGCACCGCCTACGGCCTGCTCTCCGATTTCATCAACGCCGTGCGCGCCGAAACTTAGGGCGGGGATAATTACTTCTCGTCAGTGTCGGGGACGATGAAGGAGAGGTTCGTCAGTACGCTGCGCAGGCGCACCTGGCCGAGCAGTGTTTCGAGATAACAGGCGAGACCTTCGAGCGCGGGGCCGATCTCCAGAATCCTGCGCGCCGCCGTCACCTGCTTGACGAAGCGTTCGTATTCCTCCCAATCCCTGTACATCAGGTAGCACATGCTGCCGTCGCGGAAACGCTTCAGGTGCGCGAGCAGGAGCGCGACCGAAAACTGATCGCATTCCATGTCGGCGCGCCGCGCCAGCCCGACGAGGTTCCAGAGGTCGCGGTAGAGGATGAGCGCTTCCTCGCGCCGCGCGTGAAAGTCGTTGAAGAGTTCCTCGCCGTCGAGCGTGGGGTTGAAGACTTGCGTGAGCGCGATGGTTGATTGCTGGAAGCAGTTGCGCAGCAGCCCGTGCGCGCGTTCGAGCTTGCCACGGATGGGCGGCGCTTGCGGGTCGTTGATGCCGACGAGTTCAAAGCCGTAGACGCGCGAGATTTCATGGCCGATGGCGTAACTGATGCCGTCGAGCGTAGAGAGTAGTTCTTCGCTCGCGCCTTCGAGGTGGAGCATGTCGGCGTCGATCTGTTCAATCAGCGCGAGCGACTCTTTGTGGATGTTGGTGAAGACGGAGAAGGTCGAGGCTAGTAGTTGATTCTGCTGCACCTTCGTTTCGATGAGGCGCAGGTAGTCGAGCAGGCGCGCGAGATCGATAAAGACCCGACGCATCGTTACGCCGAGCGAGACCGGCTTGAGATTTTCGACGAGCGCGGCGAGCGTCGGCGCCAAAATCTCTCCGGACGCAGTTTGAAACTCCCCTTCAGGAGAGGTCTCCGCGTCGGGCATAAAGGGGGCGATAGCCTTCGGCGGCTCGTGGGAGGGCTGATCAAAAATTGCGCTGCTCATAGTGTAGGCGTGTCCTGAAAGGGGCTGCCCGGCCGGGTCGGCCGGAACGAGGCGTCAGTGCGAAAACTCTCTCGTCGGAGTGGCGAAATGCTCTGTCGTCAAACTTACTGCGGCGAAAATTGGCTGCGCGGGGAGACTCCGCGCCTCCGGCTACGACTTCGCTCTCAAACTTTATGCCAGAAGCCGCTCAGACCCGCACCCGACGGGAATAAGCGACTTTGCAACCCTTTCGCATCTAAATAACGGACGCTCGCAATTTCGTCGGCGGCAGACTGACAGTTTGACAGGTCAAGATGGCAGCGTTGCGACAATTTGGCAGGCGCACTTTATGAGCCCGCCTTTATGAGCCGGCAGGCTTTCCGGCCAAAGTTGCCGCAACGCCGGTTTGGACGAAACGAATTTGTAGAGCAGCCCGGCGGTCGCCCCGGTGATCCGGGCTTTTTGAGTGAAGAGACTATCTAACAAAGGCTTTCGCTTCGTTCGTGAAAGCAGGGAGGGTTCGATGATTTACGTCCGCAAGGCCGCCGCGCGCGGCCACTTCGATTTCGGCTGGCTCAATACCTATCACACCTTTTCTTTCGGCGAGTATTACGACCCGCGCAATATGGGTTTTCGCGCGCTGCGCGTCATCAATGAGGATTACGTACGCGCCGGCCACGGCTTCCCCACGCACCCGCACCGCGACATGGAGATCATCACCTACGTCCTCGAAGGCGCGCTGGAACACAAAGACAGCATGGGCAACGGCACGGTGATCGTGCCGGGCGAGGTGCAGCGCATGAGCGCGGGCACGGGCGTGCGCCACAGCGAGAAAAATTCTTCGGCGCAAGAAGACGTACATTTGCTCCAAATCTGGATCATCCCGCAGGAGCAGGGGCTTGCCCCCGGCTACGAGCAGAAGATGTTCGAGGCCGACGAGAAGCGCGGGCGTCTGCGCCTGATCGCATCCGACGACGGGCGCGACGGCTCTGTGACGATACATCAGGACGCGCAGCTTTACGCCGCGTTGCTTGAGCCGGGTCAGGAGGTCGCGCACCGCCTGTCGCCGGGGCGACACGCCTGGGCGCAGGTGGCGCGCGGCGCGGTCGAGATCAACGGGCAGCTTTTAAATCATGGCGACGGCGCGGCCGTCAGCGATGAAGCGCAACTGTTGATCGCCGGTCGGGAAACTTCTGAAGTGTTGCTATTCGATCTCGGATGATGTCTGCCCGGCGCGCGCGGAATTTTCGACTTAGCCGTGCGAAAGTTGTTAACGCAAAAGGAGAGGGCGCGGAGAAGAATCAAGTCTCTCCGCGCCCTCTCAATATGTTTGTCTCTTTTTCTCCGCGGCCGTCGCTTCCGTTGAGTTCCCGCTTGAAGGCCGGAGGGGGCGACCGGGCGTTATTTGCGGGAATGCTTCTGTTGCCTGAGCAGCCCTCTTAACTTCATTCTCGCCTTGTGCAGTTGCGACTTCGACGTGCCCACCGAGCAGCCCAGCAAACGCGCAATCTCCTCGTGCTCGTGCCCCTCCACGTCGTGCAGG
>DATCWB010000383.1:0-6719 GCA_036566625.1 Pyrinomonadaceae bacterium | reverse complement strand
GGCGAGACGGTGACGGTGACGCGCCGCCTCTACCGCGACGGCGAGAGCGAGTACCTTTTGAACGGGCGCATCTGCCGCCTGCGCGACATACAGGATTTGTTCTCCGGCACGGGGCTGGCGGGCGCGCACTACGCCATCATCGAGCAGGGGCGCATCGGGCAGATTCTCTCGGCCAAGCCGATGGATCGCCGCTCGCTCATCGAAGAGGCCGCCGGGATCACGAAGTTTCGCGTGCGGCAGCGCGCGGCCGAAGCGCGTCTGGAAGGCGCGCGATCTAATCTGCGTCGCGTCTCGGACATCGTCTCGGAGATCGAGCGGCAGGTGGGGAGCCTGCGGCGTCAGGCCGCGAAGGCGCGTCGCTACCGGACGCTGCGCGAAGAGTTGCGCGAACTGCTGCGCCACGTCTATGCGGCGGACGAGCGCGCGCTGACCGCCGCGCTGGAAGAATTGCGCACGCACCTCGCCGCATCGGGCGAAGAAGTGAACGCGCTCGCCGCGCAACTGGAAGCGCACGAAGAGGAAGCGCGCAGGGCCACGGCCGAGGCGCGCGAGTGTGAAGAAGAACTCGCGTCGGCGCGTGGAGCGGTGGCGGACGCGGCGCTCAGGCGCGACCGGCGCGAGCGTGAGCGTGCTTATCAAGTCGAGCAGGCCACGTCTCTTGAGCGGCGCGTGTCCGACATCACGGGGCAGATGGAGATGGTGCGCGAGCGTCTGGCGACGGTCGAGGCGGAGCGCGAGACCTTGCGCGACGACGACGCGCAGTTGCGCGTGGAAGCCGAAACGACGGCGCGAGATTTGCGCGAGGCAGAGGCCGTCTACGCGCGCCGCGTGGCCGAAGTGTCGGATGCGGAGACGCGCATCGAGGCGGCGCGAGCCGAGTTGCTGACGCGCACGGCGGTCGCGGAACGTCTCTCGGAAATCAACCGGCAGTTGGAGGCGACGCTCGAACGCCTCGCCTTGCAGGCCGAGGGACTTGAGCGCGAAGGCGAACGCGCGCGCGCCGCGCACGCCGAATTCACCTCGCAGGCCGAGACGCTCGCAGAAGAGATCAGGGATGCCCGCGCGCGTCTCGACGTGTTGAATGTCGAACGCGGCGCGGCTTCGGAAGGCGTGGCTGCGGCGCGCAGTCTGGTGTCTGCGACGCTGACGGAATACGCGCGGATGCGCGAGGAGGCCGCACGCGTTCGCAATCGCCTCGACACGCTGGCCGAACTCGATGAAAAGCGTTCCCTTTATTCGCAGGCCGTGCAGCGCATCTTTTCCGCCGAGCACGCGGACGAGGCCGAGAGCGACCCGGCGAAAGATTTTCACACCATCGGCACGCTCGCAGACATGTTGCAGGTCGCCCCGCAGTGGGAGCACGCCGTCGAGAGCGTCTTCGGATCGTACCTGCAAACCGTGATCGTGCCGACGCCGGACGACGCCTTTCGCGCCGCCGCGTGGCTCGAAGCCAACAACGCCGGTCGCGCCACCTTCCTCGTCGCCGGTCTCCACGGCGCGAGCGCGGAGACCGACAACGACTATCTCTCACGTGGCACCTTCGCGGACGATACGATGACCGGCCTACAGCGTCTCGGCGACCTGCTCGGCGCGCCCCGCGAGATCGCGTCGGTGCTCGCGCGTACGCTGCCGCGCGAGATGGGCGCGCGTTTGAGTGATGATCTGGAAGGCGCGATGTCCCTGTCGTTCGCGACGGGCGACATGTGCGTGACGCCGCGCGGCGAATGGGTGGCGGGCGGGCAACTGCTCGGCGCGGGCAATTCACACGCGGTCGAAGAGGGCACGGGGCTGCTGGCCTTCCGGCGCGAGATGCGCGAACTCGAATCTCGCGCCGCAGACCTCGCTTCCGAAGTGGTCTCGGCAGAGGATTCCGTCAGCGCGGCGCGCGCGCGCCTCGTCGAACTGGAAGACGCGCTCGTCCTCGTCGCAGAGCAGATCGGGCGCGAGGAGCGCGAGCAGGTGGCACGCGAACTCAACGCCGCGCAACTCGCGCAGGAGATCGAACGCGCCGCGCGGCACTTGCGCGTCGTGGCCGACGACACGGCGCGTCTCGCCGAAGAGCGGCGCGAGTTGGAAGCGCGTCGCACGCTGGGGCTACAGGAAGCCGGAGCGGCCGAAGCAGCGCGCCTGGCCGCCACACAGTCGGTCGCGGAGGCGGCGGAACTGCTGGCCGCCGAACGCCGCGCCGCCGAAGTCGAGGGCGAGCAGTTGAACCGGCAGCGCATGGCCTCGGCCGCCGCCGCCGAGCGTCGTCGCGCGACGACCGCCGAACTCCGGCGCATGGAGACGGAGAACGCCGACCTCGAAGCGCGACTCGAACGCCACGCCGCCGAGATCGAAGAGATGCGAGCGCGTCTTGAAGAGTTGCGGCTCGCGATGGCCGAGATGGACGAGACGAGCGGTTCGGTAGAGAGCGAACGCGCCGCGCGCGAGGCCGAAGTGGCGACGGCGGCGGAACGTCTGGCGGAGGCGCGCGCCCGCGCCGACGCGCTCTCCGACGAGTTGACGGAGTTGAATCACCGTGCGGCGGCGGCGCGTGATGCTCGCGCGACGCTCGAAGTCAATCGCGCGGAGACGGCGGCGCGCTTGAACTACCTGCACGAGGCTTGCATGGCCGAACTCGCGCAGCCGCTCGAAGAGATCGCGGCGGCGTATGAGGCGGACGCAGAGTTTGATCTGGAAGCGGGGCGCGCGCGGGTCGAAGAGTTGCGCGCACGGGTCGAGAGTTTCGGCGCGGTCAACATGATGGCGCTCGAAGAACTGGCCGAGTCGGAAGAACGCCTGTCGTTCCTGACGACGCAGCGGCAGGACATCATCGACGGCATCGGCTCGACCGAGGAAGCCCTGCGCGAGATCAAGCGACGCTCGCGCGAACGTTTCCGGCAGGCGTTTGAAGATATCAACCGCAACTTCGGGCAACTGTTCCTCGAACTGTTCGGCGGCGGTCGCGGCGAGATGAGCATGATCGACGCCGACGATGTGTTGGAATCAGGGATAGACATCGTGGCGCAGCCGCCGGGCAAGCGTCTGCAAAACGTGCTGCTGCTCTCGGGCGGCGAGAAGGCGATGGCCGCGCTGTCGCTCGTGCTCGCCATATTCCGCTATCGCCCGTCGCCCTTCTGCCTGCTCGACGAAGTCGATGCCCCGCTCGACGAGGCCAACATCGGTCGTTTCACCGCGAAGATCGCGGAGATGGCAACGAACACCCAGTTCATCGTCATCACACACAACAAGCGCACGATGGAGATCGCGCGCGCCCTCTACGGCGTGACGATGGAAGAAGTAGGTGTGTCGAAACTCGTCTCAGTCAGGTTTGAATAGACGTGAAGCAGAAAAAACTTTATCAGGCAGCCCTCGTCGCCGCGCTTCTTTTCCAGAGCGCGGCGATTGGCGCTACGGCGGCGGCGCAAAGCAAGAAGAATCGCAAGCGGGCGGCGGCCGCCGAAGTTAAATCATCGCCCGAACGAACGCCGGAAGCCTCGCCGACGCCCGCGCCCGGCAAAGCGAATAACAGGGAAGCCGCGCCCGCGCCGTCTCCCGTTAAAACGAATGCGCCGGACAGGAAAACGGAGACGAAAGCAGACGCGCCCGCGGCGCTGAGTTATTCCTACGAATTCAATCAACCGAATTTCAACATCCGCCGGATCGTGATCCGGCACGACGCGTCAGGGGTCGGCGAGGTCTCTTTCGCGCGTAAGGACAGCGAGGAACTCTTTACCGACCCGCTGCAAATCTCGCCCGCCGCGCTCGCTCGCATACTCGCCGCGTGGGAAGCGTTGAAGTTTCTCGATTCCGACACGAACTATCAGGACGAGAAGCAGTTTCCGCACCTCGGCACGATGACGCTGGCGATGAAGCACGGCACGCGCGAGCGCAAGGCGGAGTTCAACTGGACGCACGACGAGGGAATCAACGCGCTCGTCAAAGAGTATCGAGGGATCGGCGAGCAGCAACTCTTCATCTTCGACGTGACGCTCGCGCGGCAGTATCAACCTACCGACACGGTGAAAATTTTCAAACGCCTCGAAAGTCTCCTCAGCCGCAACGAATTGTCGGACACCGCGCCGCTCATCCCCGTCCTGCGCGATCTCTCGACGGACGAACGCATCCCGCTCATGGCGCGTAACCACGCCACACGCCTGCTCAAGAAAATAGAGAAGTAAAATTAATGTCTCAGGCCGCGCTGCCGTCCTCGGCCTCTTCGGTCGCGGGCGGTGGGGCGGGCGTGAAGCGCACGCGGCGGATGCGGTGGCGATCAACGCGCTCAATGGTGAAAGTCGCGCCGTCGTGTTCGACCGTTTCGCCCTGTTTGAGGATGTGACCGGCGCGCGCGAGAAGGAATCCGGCGAGCGTCGTGTAGCCCGCTTCCTCCGGCAGTTTCAACTTGAACTTGCGATTGGCGTCGCGCACGGCGAGCATGCCGTCGAGCACGTAATGGCCGTCCTCTTCGATGATCTGCGCGCGCACTTCCTCGTCGTACTCGTCGTCGATCTCGCCGACGATCTCTTCGAGCAAATCTTCGAGCGTGAGGATGCCTTCGATGCCGCCGTGCTCGTCTATGGCGAAGGCGAGATGTGTGCGCGCCGCCTGCATCTGCGCCAGCACGCTGCCGAGACGGGCGGTGGCGGGCACGAACATCGGCGGGTGGAGCATCTGTTCCATGTCAAACTCTTTGCGCCCCGAAGTCTTCAGGCAGGGCATGATGTCTTTCATGAAGAGGACGCCGACGATGTCGTCGAGTTGATCGCGGTAGACGGGCAGGCGCGAATAGCCGGTCTCGCAAAATGTTTCTTCCACCTCGGCGAGCGTCGCCGTGACGGGGATGGCGGCGACGGTCGTGCGCGGGATCATGGCCTCGCGCACCTCGGCCTCGGAGAAGTCGAAGACGCGGTTGATCAGGTTCTGCTCTTCTTCCTCAAGATGCCCGCCCTTGTGCGAGGCGTTGATGAGCTGGCGAATCTCCTCTTCCGTGTAGATCGAGGCGTGGCCGCTCGACGCACCCATGCCGAAGGGTCGCACGACGCGGATGCTCGCCCAGTCGAGCAGGCGGATCGGCCAACTGAACAACTTGTAGAAAATCTCCATCGGCAAGGCCGACCACATTGCCACCCGCTCGGCGCGCTCCAGCCCGACGAGTTTCGGAGCCTGCTCGCCGAGGACGATGTGCAGCGAAGTCAGGATCGCATAGGCGATGATGAAGGCGATGATGTGCAGGGCGGCCTCGGGGATGTGAAGGCGGTGGAGCGGCCCTTCGAGCAGGGCGGCGATGGTCGGTTCGCCGAGGATGGCGAGCGCGAGCGAGGCGAGGGTGATGCCGAGTTGCGAGGCGGAGAGGTAGGCGTTGAGGTTGTCGAGTATCCTGATCAGGCGTTTCGCGCGCCGGTCGCCACCTTCGGCCAGCGTCTCGATGCGCGCGCGGCGCACGCCGACCAGCGCAAACTCCGCCGCGACGAAGAATCCGTTAATTGCGACTATCAGGATGGTGGCGAATAATTTGAGAGCCGTAATCATTATCTTCGCCGCGAGGCGCGCAAACCCGTGTTATCTCCCGCATTTCGAGCATGATGTCTAAAAATCGCTCTCAAGATTATTGCTACGCACGGCAACACGTCAACAGCAAAGCGAGAAGAATTGATTCATTGATTCATTTCTTCATTGAATCAATGGATCAATGAATCAATGGATCAATTCCTAATCTCCCCCAACATTTCGCAAAACTCGATGAGCCGATTTTCCGCCCAGAAGCGATCCTCGCCGGGGGTGCTGCCGGCGTCGCCGACGAAGCCGACGTGGCCGCCGCTGTGGGGCGCGAGCAGGATGAGGTTGGGGTTCTCGCGGACGGACGGGTGGCGCAGAGAGTCGAAAGGGATGAAGGGGTCGTCTTCGGCGTGGATGATGAGCGTCGGAACGTGTATGCGCGGGATGAGCGGCAGGGAACTGGAACGCGCGTAATAGTCGGCCGCGTCGCGAAAGCCGCCGTGCGGGGCGGTGTAGCGTTCGTCGAACTGGCGGAGCGTGCGGACGCGTGCAAGATGCGTCGCGTCGTAGCGTTCGGGATAGAGGCGCGCAGCCTCGCGCATGCGCCGCTTCAGGCTGCGCATGAACCTGCGGTGGTAGACCCAGTTGGAACGCCGCTCGATGGTCTCGGCGGAGGCGGCCAACTCGACCGAGGGCGAGATGGCGCAGACGCCTTTTAGTTCGCGCGGAAAGTCCGCGCCGTATTCACCCGCCAGTTTGAGACTCATGTTGCCGCCGAGCGAGAAACCGCCGAGGAAGATACTGTTCAATTCGTCGCGCTCGATCAACTCCTCGATCAGCGCGCGGAGGTCTTGCGACATGCCGCTGTTGTAGAGCGTCTGTGTGAGTTGGAGCGTGTCGCCGCAGGTGCGCATGTTCAGGCGAAGCACGTTGAAGCCGGCGCGGTGCGCCTTGAACGCGGTGCTCTGCATGTAGATCGATTCGCTCGACCCTTCGAGGCCGTGAACGAGCAGCAGCGTCGGGCAGGCGCGCCGTTCCCGTTGCCAGCGACAATGGACGAGCACGCGCACGCCCGGTTCTACTTCAAACAGGCGCGCTTCGTCGCCCCGCACTTCGCGCAGCCGGCGGCGACGCGGCCACGCGAAGGCGACGAGCGTCTGCGCGTGGCCGCTCTTGAACAGCGGGTGCGGCGTGAAAGGTTTCGCCGTGAGCGCACGCGCGATCTCTTTGAGGCGGGCGGG